>REEQ01000053.1 GCA_007695005.1 Wenzhouxiangellaceae bacterium
GGCATTACGACAGGGCTTCTTCGCTGCGCGAAACCGCCCTGTCTGCATTGCCTGCGCTGCGGGTCGCGCCTTGCACTGTCGGCTCAGGCACGCTCTATAAGTCACAGAGTGTTAGACGGGGTACACTAGGCGGCGATGCCATCTCCGCTGGTGGATTTCTGAAACCGGCTTGCAGCAGTTTGCCAGTGCCAGCCGAATAACAAGAAGATCAAAGATGAAGTTTTTCCATATTGTTCTGTTTGGCCTGGTGGTGCTGTCTGGAACTGCTGGGGTGAAAGCAGCTGCGTTCGACCAGATACCGCCCTCGCATCAATCGCACCCGGAGCTCGCTCAAAGCACGGACGCGAGTTCTGGCCGTGCCTCGTATGAGTTGGTGCACTTGCGCACCGCGCATTCCCGCACCATTCTCAATGCCGACACGACCCGGACAAGCACTCATTCCGCCACGCCACTTCATTACCAGGATGAGTCAGGGTTCTGGCTGAGCCTGCGCGATGAGATCACGGTCCGTGGCGAGCAAAAGTTTTTCCCCTCACATGATCCAAGCTTTGTCTTTCATCGCGTCAGTGGCAGGCTGGATCTGCTGGCCCCGGACAGAGGTCCGATTGCCAAGATGGTGGGGCTGGAGCTGATTTTTGTGGATCGCAACGGAGCATCGACAAGGACTGTGGGTGCGGTGTCAGAGGACGCAAGCATCGCAGGCAGGAATACGCTGAGCTTTACTCAGCCAGCCAACGGTTTGACGCTAGAGCGCCAGTTCCATCATGGTGCCTTGATCAGCAGTTACGTTTTGCAGTCTGCAGATGCGTTCGATCCTCAATTCGGGTATCTGCTCATCGAAGAGCAAGTCGATCTGGCCGATGGGCTTCGGCTTGAGTATGAGTTTCTGGCCGGGGAGCCAACGAACCGTATCCTGATCATGGATGATGACCATGGCGTGGTGTCCGTTATCCATCCGCCAATAGTCAGCGATCAGCAGGCCATCAGCCACAAGCTCAGAAACCTGCATGTACCGTATCAGGCCAGCCTGTCCTACCGACGAACCGACGACTCCAGCTATGTCCTGCAAATCCGCTTGAGCGCGGACTGGATCACGGACGAACAGCGAGCGTACCCGCTGGTGGCTCGATCCGTCATCACCCTGGAAAATAACGATACGGTCAGTTCCTGCTATTCGCCCCAATTCCAGCAGGCAGCGCTGCAGGTGGCTGTTCCAGCGGGTGAAACGGTGTTGTGGACCGACATCGAATATGATTTTGTCGCCATCAATCAGGGATGGGTTTCCGATCAGCGCAGCTTTGTCTCCGGCCCTGCCGGTAGCACGACCGTGTTCTCCGGACCTGCCAACAGCGAAGGCACACACACATACAGTGTCAATCTTTCAGAGATCGGCAACGGCCTGTCGACCGGGCAGGTCGAATACGTTTTCCATGCCTCCAGAACCTGGGGTGGTTCGGGCTGCAACGCATCATTCAATTTCATCAGTCGACGACTGCTATCGGTCACCTATGGCAGTGTGGTATTCGGTGATGGGCCGGTGACCGTCAACGAGTTTTCTGCATCCAACCGCAGTTTCGAGGACAGCTTTGGCAGAACCGAAGACTGGATCGAGCTGCACAACATGGATCCTGACAACTTCTTCAACCTGTCCGGTTACTACCTGAGCAATGATGCCAGTGATCCGACCATGTGGCAGATCAGCGACGGCATCATTCCCCCAGGTGGGTACCTGCTGGTCTTTGCATCAAGGCGTGATATCTCTTCGGGCATGGTTCAGCACGCCAACTTCAATCTGACCCAGTTGCGGCCAGATCAGATCGTGCTGACCGATCCTGACGGCGAAGTGGTGGAAGTCCACGCCATGCCTGTCACCCAGGTCAATCATTCATACGGCAGAACGGCTGATGAACCAGATACGTGGGTGGTGTTCGAGGCACCATCACCGGGAAGCTCGAACGGCGGTGGATTCACCGGCTATGCTTCCCGACCCGTCTTCAGTGTTCCGGCAGGTTCCCATCAAGGCAGTGTCGTACTGGCTATGGAGTCCAGCGGTGACAACGAGCAGATCAGATACACCACCGACGGCTCAACACCCGTCAGCAGTTCGGCGCTGTATGTCGGCCCGCTTGTTCTCAGCGAAACCACAGTGGTCAGGGCAAGAGCGTTCAGCAGCGAGCCGGACGTCCTGCCAGGCTTTATCGAAACCGCGACCTTTTTTGTCGACGAACAAGTCAGCCTGCCGGTCTTCTCGTTCTCCGGCGACTCGGATTTGCTGGCTCTGTTCAATGGCAATGCTGCCCTCAGGCCGCTCGGTCATTTCGAATACTTCGAATCCGATGGCCAGTTCGTCGATGGCAACTTCGGTGACTTCAACAAGCATGGTAACGATTCCTGGTCGTATCCCCAGAGAGGCGTGGACTTCATATCCCGCGACGACTACGGCTACCAGCGCAGGCTGGAGCACAAGTTCTTTGCCACGTCGGACAGAACGCGGTTCAGACGCCTGATGGTCAAGGCAGCTGCCAATGACAACTATCCGTTCGAAGCCGGCGGCGCCCATATCAGGGATTCCTATATCCAGACCTTGTCGCAGCTCGCTGGTCTGGATCTGGACGAGCGCAGCTCTACCAACGTCCTGGTATTTGTCAACGGCCAGTACTGGGGTGTGTATGATCTGAGAGAAAGGGTGGATGACAATAATTTCACCAGCCACTACTACGGTCAGGATTACCTCTATCGAGATAGCGATATCTACCTGCAGTTCCTCAAAACCTGGCAGGGGACGTCGGCCCATTTTGGCAACCAGCGTGCGGTCAATGACTGGGCCGGTCTCAGGCAGTACGTGCAGAACAACGACATGGGGGATCCAGGGCACTTCGAATATGTCACGCGCAGGCTGAACATTCAAAGCCTGATTGATTACTTCGTGATCAACTCCTACGTGGTGAGTCGTGACTGGCTGAACTACAACACCGGTTGGTGGCGGGGGTTGGATCCGTCCGGTTCGGCACGCCAGTGGCGCTATATCCTCTGGGATATGGAGGCGGCTCTGGGGCACTTCATCAATTACACGGGACTCCCCGATCCAACGCACACGGCGCCGCCGTGCCAGGCGGAGAATCTGACGGTAGGCAACGGCCATACGGCCATGCTGCGAAAACTGATCCAGCAGAACCCCGACGTTCGTCAGCAGTATGTCAGTCGTTATGTGGACCTGCTGAACACCCACTTCTCGGCTGAAAACGCAATCGCCTTGCTCGATGACATGATCGACGTCATTGCCCCGGAAATGCCGAGACATGTTTCTCGTTGGGGCGGGAACATGGGTACCTGGCAGAGTAATGTTCAGGCCATCAGGACCTTTCTTGCCAACCGCTACAACTATCTCATGGATGTTGGTCTGTCCAGCTGCTATGGCTTGTCCGGGCCCTTCGCAACCGAGTTCAGGGTGGTGCCGGAAAACGCTGGCAGCATTCGGATGAATTCCGAGTGGCTGCCGCATTATCCGTTCAGCGCCCGTCTGTTCGGCAATATCGAGACGCGCTTGACAGCGCGCGGGGCTCCGGGCCACAGCTTCAGCCATTGGGAGATTGATGGCAACGTGGTCTTTCCCGACGAAGATGAAGGAGCGCTTGCCATCGTGGTTGCCGGTGCAGGCTCGGTGACAGCGCACTTCAATCCGCCAGCGACCGAGGGGGATCTGCTTTACTACTGGCACTTCAATGACTTGTTTACGCCCCAGGATGTCACTCAGATTCTGCCGGATTACGCGCTTGTGGATGGTTCGGCGGCACTGATGACTTACACCGGATCAGGGCCCAGGGACATTGATGCCAATGAGACCGGATCGGATCTCAACCTCCATCTTGGGGTGGAGCCGGGAAGCAGTGCCAGGGTCAGGAATCCATCCGAGGGACGTTCCTTGCTGTTCGATCTGCCCACCACTGGTTTTGAGCAAATCAATTTCAGCTATGCCGTGGAGCGGACCAATAACGGAATGCTCATGAACATATTGTCCTACAGCCTGGATGGTGTGAGCTTCCAGCAAGATGGGCTGCCGGCAGTCGAGTTCGAGCTTGACGAGGCAAGCGTTTATTATTTCGTCAATATTGACTTCTCGGACATCGAGGGGGCGAACGACAACCCGGACTTCAAGATCCGGGTGGAGTTTGCCGGCAACACAACGGGCAGCAGCGGCAACAACAGATTTGACAACATCAGCCTGAAGGGCGTGGAGATTGTCGGCGATACCCCGGCACGTCTGGCCTTTCTGGCCGTCAATGGGGGCGAGCCGATCTACGCTGGCGAGCCTTTTTCGGTTCTCGTCCAGGTGCAGGATGACGACGGATTGCCGGTTCCGGTGGAAGCTGATACCGAGGTATCCCTGTCGGTGTTTTCCGGACAGGGCGTGCTGATCGGCAACTCGCTTGGCACGGTGCCGGCAGGAGCCCATTCCTTGCTCATCAGCGAGCTTGTCTATAGCGTATCGGAAGCCGAAGTGGTTCTTGCCGCCCTGGTTGACGGACTTGAGCCGGGCAGCAGTCCGACTTTCCCGGTTTTGCAGCGCAGCTATCGTTTGTCTCTGAGCCAGAACGTTCAGGGTGCAGGCGCGGTCAGCGGTGAAGGTCAGTTTGTTGAAGGCGAGAGCGTGCTGGTCGCGGCAATCGTCAAGGACGGATTTGTTTTTGATGCCTGGCTTGATGAGGCCGGATCGGTATTTTCGACCGAGCAGGAGGTGGCATTCAGCATGCCGGGCACGGACCTGGCTTATCAGGCCATTTTCTCTCTGGCCGATAACGGTTCACTGCTGCACTACTGGCACTTCAATGACCTGGAAGCCGGAACGCTTTCTGCGGTTGTTGCCGACTTCTCGGCAGTCGGTATCGGTGTGATCAGTTACCCCGGCCTTGAAGATCCGTCGACTGCCGGGGTCATGGATCGACGCAGTCATGGCAACAACGACCCGGTGAGCAACTTCAACCTGTTGCTGGACCAGGCACCCGATGCTGGGCATGTGCTGCGGGTTCGTAATCCTTCCTCTGAAAACATGCTGCTGATCGAGGCCTCATCCGAGGGTTACATGGACATCGTGGTTTCTTTTGCGACCACTCGCACGAATAATGGTGCCGATCGTCAGCAGTTCTTCCTGTCCACTGATGCAGGCCTCTCCTGGACGGCCATCGGCGAGGATTACACCGTCGCGACGCTGAACGATGATGGCTATGTCGCAAAAACCTTTCACCTGGCGGAGATGGCTGGCGTCAACAATAATCCCGATCTGAAGTTCAAGATTCTCTTCCTCGGTGACGCGGCGGCCAATGACAGCGGCAACAACCGCTTTGACAACCTCAGCGTGCATGGCCTGTCGATCATGGACAATGTCGATCCAGTCTTCAGCGATCGCTTTCAGGAATGATCGGGTCGGCCTCCTCCGCGGCAGTGCCTTGCCCCGGGGAGGCGAGTCTTTGGCTTTTCTGCATTAGTCGGCTCCGGCTCCGGTCTATAATTGATCGTTGTATTTCCAGCAGGTGACCAGGATGAGCGAGTTTCGGATCGAACGTGACAGCATGGGGGAATTGAAGGTGCCGGTGGATGCCCTATGGGGTGCCCAGACGCAGCGGGCTGTGCAGAATTTTCCGATCAGCGGCCGGCCAATGCCGGCGGCCTTTATCCGCGCGCTGGGATTGATCAAGCGCGCCTGCGCCGAGGCGAATCGTGACCTTGAGCTGCTCGACGCCGGCAAGGCTGAGGCGATCTGCAGCGCTGCCGACCGCGTGGCGGCGAACAGTTTTGATGGCCAGTTTCCGGTCGACGTCTATCAGACCGGCTCCGGTACCAGCTCCAACATGAACGCCAACGAGGTGATCTCGCGCCTGGCCGATCCGGACGGCAGCCTCGGCGTGCATCCGAACGACCATGTCAACATGAGCCAGAGCTCCAATGACGTGATCCCTACCGCCATCCAGGTCTCGGCCTGCCTCGGTACCGCCGAGCAGCTGCTGCCGGCACTCAAGCACCTTCACCAGGTGCTGAAGAGACGGGCCGGCGAGCTGTCCGGGGTGGCCAAGACCGGCCGCACGCACCTAATGGATGCCATGCCGGTAACACTCGGCCAGGAGCTGGATACCTGGGCTGCCCAGATCGAGAGTGCCTGCGAGCGCCTGACCGATGCCCTGGCGAGGATGCGTCGCCTGCCGCAGGGCGGCACCGCCGTTGGCACCGGGGTCAACTGTCACCCGGAGTTTGGCGAGCGAGTGGCGGCCCATCTGGCAAGGATCAGTGGTTTCGAATTCGAGTCGGCGGCGAACAAGTTCGAAGGCATTTCGACCCAGGACAGCGCGGTCGAGCTGTCCGGACAGCTCAAGACCCTCGCTGTCGGCTTGATGAAAATCGCCAATGACCTGCGCTGGATGAACTCCGGCCCGCTGGCCGGCCTCGGTGAAATCGAGCTTGAGGCCCTGCAGCCGGGTAGTTCGATCATGCCGGGCAAGGTCAATCCGGTGATCCCGGAGGCTGTGTGCATGGTCGCTGCGCGCGTCATCGGCAACGATACCACCATCACCGTGGCGGGTCAGTCAGGCAACTTTCAGCTCAACGTGATGCTGCCGGTGGTTGGTGCCACCCTGCTGGAGTCGCTTGAATTGTTGTCCAATGTCAGCCGCCTGCTGGCCGATCGTGCTGTGGCCACGTTCAAGGTGCGCGAGGACAAGCTCAATGAGGCCCTGGCCAAGAATCCGATCTTGGTGACCGCGCTCAATCGTGTCATCGGCTATGAAAAGGGTGCTGCTGCCGCCAAGCAGGCCTACCGCGAAGGCCGACCGATCATTGATGTGGCCGAGGAAGTTTCGGGCCTGAGCCGCGCTGAACTCGAAGCGCTTCTCGACCCGCTGAAACTCACCGAAGGCGGCGTCTGACCTTCAATACAAAAGGGAAGGGGAAGTCTGGCCTCCTCTTCCCTCTCACTTCTACCTTCTTCCCCGCATTCAATCCATGCGCTGGCGCCCCCCATCCCCGTCTTCCAGCCCCTACATCACTGCAGATGGCCTCCGCCGTCTCCAGGCTGAGTTGAAAGAGCGCTGGGTGCTTCGTCGCGAGGTGACGGCGGCGCTGTCAGCCGCCGCGGCGGAAGGCGACCGTTCGGAAAACGCTGAGTACATCTATCGAAAGAAGCAGCTGCGCGAGCTGGATCGACGCATCCGCTACCTGCAGAAACGGCTGGATCGACTGAAGGTGGTTGACCAGGTGCCGTCCGACCCCGAGCGGGTATTCTTTGGTGCCTGGGTAACCCTGGAAGAGGAGTCCGGATCCTCGACTGCTTACCGGATCGTCGGAGCAGACGAGATTGACGGTGGTGAGGGCTGGATTTCGGTGGATTCGCCGGTGGCCAGGGCGCTTCTGGGGAAGCGCCTGGATGATGAGGTCAGTGTGCCGACGCCCGGAGGCTTGCGTCGCTTCTGGGTGACTGATATTGCCTACCGCCGGTAAAGGTTATGGGCGCAGCTCGCCCTTGAAACTTCTGCCCGCTGTTCCCATCTAACAGGTCGAGGTCGCCAGAAGGGGCCTCAAGCTCATCCGGCCTGATGGTCAGGCGGATGAATTCCTTGTTAAAGACCGATTGCTTCATAGGAGGATACGGTTATGACCACGTTTGATCTTTCACCCCTGTATCGCACTGCCATTGGCTTCGATCGCCTGGCTGACATGCTGTCCAACGCTTCCCGCGTCGACTCGAATGGTTACCCGCCCTACAACATCGAGTCACTCGGCGAAGATCGCTACCGCATCACCATGGCCGTTGCCGGATTCGCGGACAACGAGCTGGAGATCGTCACCGAACGCAATACGCTGACGGTCTCCGGTGCCAAGCAGGAAAACCAGAGCAGTGACTCGGGCGAATTCCTGTATCGCGGTATCGCTACCCGCTCATTCGAACGCCGCTTCCAGCTGGCTGATCACGTTGAAGTCGACGGTGCCCGCCTGGAAAACGGCTTGCTTCACATCGAACTGAAACGCGAACTGCCCGAGCAGATGAAGCCGCGCAAGATCGAAATCGGCAGCTGTTCATCGCGGCTGATCGAAAGCGAGCGCAAGACCGAGGTCAAGGCGGCCTGAAGTCACCTCTATAGTTCTGCGATGACAGGGGCGTCCTCACCGGGCGCCCCTTTTTGATTCCGCATCAGGTCGGGATGCCGTGGATCTCGCCGCCCGCATGGAGCGGCGCTTGTGTAGGATAGTGACATGTCGCTCACTCAGGCTCTTCATTCCCGTTCCATATGGCTCCGTCTTTATCCGCTTTGGCAGTGGCTGGGATACATGCCCATCGCTGTCCTGGCGACACTGATTGGCGCCCTGCTCGCAGTGCCTCTGTCCGTGCTGGCTTCGCCGCGCCTGGCGAATCTGTATGTCGCCGTGCCGTGGGGGCGTGTGCTGACCCTGTTTGCGCCGGTGCGGGTGCAAATCGAAGGTGATGAAGGCCTGGACCGAAGCCGGTCCTATGTTCTCGTGGCCAACCACCAAAGTCAGTTTGATATCCCGGTCATTTATGGTCACTGCGGCCTCGATCTGCGCTGGGTAATGAAGGCCGAGCTGCGCAAGGTGCCGTTCATTGCCCAGGGTTGTCGCGCCATTGGCCACATTTTTGTCGATCGTGGCGATCCGGACCAGGCCAGGGCTGCGGTCAATGCGGCGGTGGCCCGACTGAAGCCGGGGACCGGGATTCTGTTCTTTCCCGAAGGGACCCGCAGCCGCAGTGGACAGCTGTTGAGCTTCAAGAAAGGCGCGTTTCGGGTGGCCATTGATCAGCAGCTGCCGGTGTTGCCGGTGACCGTAATCGGCACCCGTGACGTGATGCCGGCTGATTCCCTGCGAATAAGCCCGGGAACGGTCCGCCTGCATATCCATCCGCCCATTGAGACGCGGGGCATGACGACCGGGGATCTCAAGATGCTGAGCGATCGGGTGCGCGAGCAGATCGCCCGGCCGCTCAAGGAACTCGAGGCGCTCTGATGCATCTCAATGTTCCGGATCCTGAATACACGAGTTCGCCGCGCGCCCAGGCCAATTTTCTGCTGGCGGTAAAGATTACCGTCGGCTTCCTGGCCGTGATCTGGGCTGTGTTCCTGTTTGAACAGTTGACCCGGATCAGCCTGAGCCAGTTTGGCTTGCGCCCACGTGAGCTGGCTGGTTTGAGCGGCCTGTTCACGACACCGCTGCTGCACGGCAGTTTGTCGCACATTGGCTCGAACTCCATTCCGCTGTTCGTGGGTGGTGTGGCGATGCTGTTTCTCTACCCCCACTCCGCCTTGCGGGCCCTGCCGATGATCTATGTAGGCTCGGCCGCCCTGGCCTGGATATTCGCCCGTCCGAGTGTACATATTGGCGCATCAGGCTTGGTCTACGGCATCCTGGCCTATGTCTTTGTGTCCGGGATTTTGCGCCGCGACTTGCGCTCCGTCGGCGTGTCGCTGATGGTCTGGTTCTTTTATGGTTCGATGATCTGGGGGGTGATTCCCGCCGGGCGCGGCATGAGCTGGGAGTTGCACCTAAGCGGAGCAGTGATTGGCTGCGTCCTGGCATACGCTTTCCGCGCCTGGGACAGGCCGCCGATCAAGACCTACGAATGGGATGAGGATGAGGATGACCCTGATGATCCGTTTGTCGAGCGTGACCCGAGTCAGCCAGAGCAAGCCTGGCGTGCTGATCGCTGGCGCTGAGCTGGTCTGTAGCGGCGACATTTTCTGCCAACCGGCTGCTAGCGAGGACAGTTGAGATGGCGCGTCGAATTCTTGCCGTTCTGCTGGTGTTCGTGATCCTGATTATCCTGGTCGGCTTCATGCTGCCACGCACCGTGACCATCGAGCGTCAGGCACGGATCGATCAGCCGGCCGAGATCATCTTTGCGGTACTGGAGGACTTCCGCCATTTTCCGGTCTGGTCGCCCTGGCAGGATGCCGGTTACCGGATCGAAGGTCGACCTGCCGGGGTTGGCGCTGTCCTGGCCTGGAGCGACGAAGCCGGCAGTGGTGCCGGGCGGATGTGGATAGTCGATGCTGAGCGGCCGCGCAGGATAGACATGCGACTGGAACTGGGCGAGAGCGAGTCCGAGACCTACTTTCTGATCGAGCCTGACGGTCTGGCCCAGCGCGTCACCTGGGGCATGCGGGTCGAGTTCGGCGCCTTTGACCTGACTGGCCGCTATATCGGCTTGATGTTGCCGGGGCTGATTGGCCGCAGTTACCAGGATGGCCTCGAGCGACTGGCTGCCTATCTTGCCGAGACTCCGGGCCGTGTGCCGCCGTTGCTGGAGGAGGATGAACGAAGCGAGGCTGTCCGTTGAGTCGACCCCACGTGCATTGCTATGGGTGCGGCCGCGCGGCCAGGGTGATTTTACGCTGGCTGCATCAGGCAGATCTCATTCAGATCGGCCAGGTCTGCAACCGCAGCCTGGAAAGCAGTCGTGATGCGGTGGCCTTCCTGGGAGCCGGCCAGGCCGTGGTGGCAATGGATGCGGCGGTCAACGGTGGCTGGCTGATGCTGGGGTTGCCCGATGGTGCGCTGAATGCCGCGGCACTGGGGCTGTCCTGTCGCATGCCGGGCCAGCCGGAGCTGGTCTTTCATCTTTCAGGCTCGATGCCAGCGTCAGCGCTGGAACCGCTGGGAGCGCCGGTTGCCGCAGTGCATCCTGTCCGCGCCTTTTCCGACCCGGCAACTGCTGTTGCGGCGATGCCGGCGACCTGGTGCGTGGGGGAGGGCGAGACGGAGCCTCTGTCCCGGCTGAAAGCACTGTTTTGCGAAGCTGGAGCGCGCTGGGCCGAGATAACGCCTGCCGGCAAGCCGGCCTATCATGCAGCCACGGTGGCGGCCAGCAATTATCTGGTCGCGCTCAATGACATGGCTCGTTCGCTGGCCCAGCGCAGCGGGCTGGATGGGAACGACGTGGCCGAGCTGCTCGCTGATCTGCAGCAGGCGGTGATCCAGTCACTGCGCACCGCAAGCCCCGAACAGGCGCTGACCGGTCCGATCGAGCGTGGTGACGAACACGCCCTGGCTCGCTTGCTGCCTGCGGCCGATGGAGCGGGTCACGCTGAGCTGTTTCGTGCCCTGGGGCGGGCGACCCTGAGCCTGGCCCAACGCAAGCGAGGCGAGCTCGACAGTGATGCTGCATTGGCGCGGGCGCTTACCAGTCGGCCAGATTGACGTCGGACTTGCGTGCCTGCCAGCTGCCGATCTGGTCGGGCCGGTCGATGCCGGCGGCGAGAACCTGGCGAAATTCCGCGCCCGTCATCAGCCGGACGCCGAGACGTTCCAGATGTGGGTTCCAGATCTGGCAGTCGGCAAGCAGGAACTCCCAGCTTTGCAGGCAGCGCATCATTACCGCCAGGGCAAGCTTGGAGGCATCTCGGCGGAAATGGAACTTCGATTCGGCAAAGAAGATCTTGCCGATAGCCACGCCGTAAAGGCCGCCAATCAACTGACCCCCATCATGGATTTCGAAGCTATGGGCATGCCCCAGACGATGTAGTTCGCAGTATGCGCGATGCATGGCAGGCGTAATCCAGGTGCCGGTCTGGCCACTGCGAGGTCCGGCGCAAGCATCGACAACAGCGGCAAAGTTCTGGTCCAGGTGGACTTCAAAGCGGCCCTGGCGCAGCGTACGGCATAGTCGACGTGGTGGTGTCCAGGCGCCGGGTATCAGCACCGCGCGTGGCTCCGGCGACCACCACAAGATCGGTGACCCGTGCTCATACCACGGGAAAATGCCTTGCCGGTAGCCATTGATCAGACGGGCGCTGTTGAGATCGCCGCCCCAGGCCACGAGGCCTTCCGGGTGGTTACTTTGACC
Source organism: Wenzhouxiangellaceae bacterium (assembly GCA_007695005.1). Classification (GTDB taxonomy): domain Bacteria; phylum Pseudomonadota; class Gammaproteobacteria; order Xanthomonadales; family Wenzhouxiangellaceae; genus Wenzhouxiangella. The sequence continues at coordinate 11,843 of REEQ01000053.1, forward strand.
GGGTGCGGGAAACGGACTGGCAGGGTCAGGACCCAGCTGGGGGATGTGATAACGCTTCATTCGGCAAAAGGATTCAACCTTTCCAGCTGATCACGATACTGCATCAGCGCCTGGGACTCGGCATGCAGGTAGCGGGCGATGGCTCGTCGCAGACCGGGGTGACGAATGTAATGGAAGGAATGCGTGCGGACAGGAAGAAAGCCACGTCGAATCTTGTGCTCACCCTGGGCGCCGGGTTCGAACCAGCTCAGACCATTGGCCAGACAATATTCGATGCCCTGGTAATAACAGACCTCGAAGTGCAGGTCGCGGGTGTCCTCCAGGCTGCCCCAGTAGCGCCCGTACAGATGCGTGTTGTTGCGCCAGAATACGGCACAGGCACGGTCGCGCTGGTCTCTGGAGGCAATGCAGACCAGAAATTTCGCTCCGAAGCTGCGTGCAACCTGGCGAAAGAAAGCCAGGTTCAGTGAGGGTCTGTTGCCATACAGGCCGAAGGTGCTAAGGTAGCAGCGCTCGACCAGAACAAGCTCGCGCTCGCTCAGGTCTGGCCCTTCAACCCATCGAATCTGCCAGCCTTGCTGGGCGACCTTGCGCCGTTCGGCGCGGATGTTCTTGCGCGCCTTGCGCTGCAGCCGGGACAGAAAGTCTTCAAAATCGCGATAGCCCGCGTTGTGCCAGTGAAACTGCCAGTCAAAGCGACGTAGCCAGCCGGCCTGTTGTAGCACCTGGGCATCGATCTCGCTGCAAAAATTGACCGCGGCGGACGAAAGGCCGCCGTCATCGACCTGGTCCTGCAGCGCCTGAACCAGCTTCAGCGCCGCTTCCGGATGCCGATCGGCGCCCAGCAGGCGCGGGCCAGGGACCGGGCTGAATGGGGCGCCGACCAACAGCTTCGGGTACCAGCCAAGGCCCGCGCCTTCGGCAGCGCGAGCCCAGGCCCAGTCAAATACGAACTCTCCATGGGAGTGATACTTGAGGTAGGCAGGGGCAGCGCACTGCAGCTTGCCGTCTGGATCGGCATGGGTGGCAGGGCAGGGCAGCCAGCCACTGCGCTGGCCAACGCAGTGATGCACCTCCAGCGCGCTCAGGAAATGCCAGTCAACGAAGGGGTTGGCCGCTGCCAGAGCATTCCATTCGGTCGCCGGCAAGGCGACGACCGAGCGCTGGGGCTTGAACTCAATGGCTTTGCTCGTCAAGGAATTTTTCGGCGTCCAGAGCCGCCATGCAGCCAAACCCCGCCGACGTTACAGCCTGGCGATAGATATGGTCGGCCACATCGCCGGCGGCAAAAACACCGGCAACGCTGGACATTGTTGCCATGCCGTCCAGACCGCTGCGAATGCGAATGTAACCGTCTTCCATATCCAACTGGCCGTTGAAGATTGCGGTGTTTGGATCATGACCGATGGCGATGAATACGCCGTCGACGTCAATCTCGCGGGTATCGCCGCTGGCAACATGACGCAGGCGCATGCCGGTAACGCCATCATCATCACCGAGCACATCGTCCAGAACGTGGTCCCAGATGATTTCTACCTTGCCCTCTGCCTCACGCTGGAACAGGCGCTCCTGGAGAATTTTCTCGGCCCGCAATTCGTCCCGACGGTGCACCAGGCTGACCTTGCTGCAGATGTTTGCCAGGTACAGCGCCTCCTCGACTGCCGTGTTGCCACCGCCGATCACCGCGACCGGCTTGTTGCGGTAGAAGAAGCCATCGCAGGTGGCGCAGGCAGAAACGCCGCGGCCCTTGAAAGCTTCCTCGGAATCCAGGCCAAGGTAGCGAGCCGATGCGCCGGTGGCAATGATCAGGGCATCGCAAGTGTAGACTCCGCTGTCCCCCTCCAGCCGAAACGGACGCTGGCTCAAATCTGCGGTGTGGATGTGGTCGAACACCATTTCCGTATCGAAGGCTTCGGCATGCTTGAGCATGCGCTGCATCAGTTCGGGCCCCTGCAGATCGGGGTAGTCGCCAGGCCAGTTTTCGACGTCGGTGGTAGTCATCAATTGCCCGCCCTGCTGAATGCCGGTGATGATGGCGGGCTTGAGATTGGCGCGTGCGGCGTAGACAGCGGCGGTGTAGCCGGCGGGGCCGGAGCCGAGGATAAGGAGCCGGAAATGACGCGGGTCGGCCATAGTATAATTTTCTCCAGTGCTGCGATCGGTTTGAAGTCGAAAGACATAGGGCCGGCGGTGCCACAAAGCAAGTTAGGGCCATCGGGTTGGCCGGCCGCTACAGACAATACAACAGACGCCCGGCCGGCCCGTGTCGATTTCATTCATTTCCGACGTTTTCGCTTTATTTCAGGAGTTGCTAGTCATGCGTATCGGTATTCCCACAGAAACCAAGACCCTCGAGGGAAGGGTCGCGCTGGTCCCGGCTGCGTGCGGTGACCTGGTCCGTTCCGGACACGAGGTCTTCATTCAGTCCGGTGCCGGAGACAAGAGCGGTTTTTCGGATGCCGATTTCGAGGCCGTCGGCGTGTCGATACTTCCCGACGCCGCCTCGCTGTATGAAAAGGCGAAACTGGTGGTCAAGGTCAAGGAACCCATTTCGGGTGATCTTGAGCACCTGCGGGCTGATCACTTGCTGTTCTGTTACCTGCATCTTGCTGCCGAGCCGGCGCTGACCGAGCGCCTGCTCGATATTGGCCTGACCGGCGTTGCCTTCGAGACCGTCGAGGAAGCGGACGGTTCGCTTCCTCTGCTGGCGCCGATGAGCAATATCGCCGGGCGAATCGGGGTACAGGTGGCCACCCACCTGCTGCACCAGCCGCAGGGCGGTCGTGGCATTCTGCTGGGCGGCCTGCCATCGGCTGATCGCGGTCATGTGGTGGTGCTGGGCGCGGGTGCAGCGGGAGGCAATGCGGCCCAGCTGGCGGCGGCGGCGGGCGCCCGGGTCACGGTATTCGACAAGCGTCAGGACCGGTTGGCCCAGATGATGGCGCTAGGTCCCAATGTAACTGCGCTGTATCCCTACATTGAAACCGTTGGCGAGTTCGTGGCCAAGGCCGACATGGTCATTGGCGCGGTCCTGGTGACCGGCGCCCGTGCCCCGCACGTGGTCACCCGCCAGATGATTGCCAGCATGGAAGACGGTAGCGTAGTCGTCGATATCTCGGTTGACCAGGGCGGCTGTTTTGAAACAACGCGTCCGACCACCTATGCCGATCCGACCTACAAGGTCGATGGCGTCACCCACTTTGCGGTCACCAACATGCCCGGTGCCGTACCACGCACCTCCAGCCAGGCCCTGTCTGCCGCCATCCTGCCGTATGTCCAGCACATGGCACGAGATGACTGGGAACAGCGCCCGTCCCTGGCCAAGGGCGTGAACGTGCGCGGTGGAGCAGTGGTCCATCCGGCACTCAAGTAACTATAATCAGGATGTTATGAACCAAACTTCAGGTCCGGTCTGGGAATGAGTCGCGCCACCGCCAAGCGCAAAAGCGAACCCACGGAGGTTGTCGGCACGCTGAGCCGGCGCCTGGCGGAGGCCTTGTTCCTGCTGATCCTGGTCAGCGCACTTTACCTGCTGCTTAGCCTGATCAGTCATCACCCGGCCGACCCGGGCTGGTCGCGTGACGTGGCCTCGGATCAGGTCCGTAATCTGGGCGGCAGCTTTGGCGCCTGGATGTCGGATCTATTCCTCGTGGTGTTCGGCTACATGGCCTACTGCGCGCCGATTCTGATCGGACTGGTTGGGTTGCGCGTGCTGCGCGAGCGCAGTGAACCGGCAGGCTTGCCGGAGTGGGGCGTGCGCACTGCCGGACTGCTGTTGATCATTCTCAGCGGCTGCGGGCTACTCGCCATGCAGGCGCGCGGCGGCCTGGAGGACGGCGGCGGCGTGGTCGGTTCCGTGTTGTCGTCGCTGATGATCGCTCCCATGGGCTTTACCGGGGCCGTCTTGTTCAGCCTGACCCTGTTGCTGGCGGGCATTACCCTGTTCACCGGCCTGTCCTGGATCAACGTCATCGACCGCACTGGCCGGGGCGCGCTGGCAGGCGCGGCCTGGGCGTTGGCTGCGGCAGGGCGCCTGCGGGACTGGTGGGCAGGACAGCGCGCGCGGGCCGAGCGTGAAGAGGTACGCAAGCGAGATACGATCAAGCGCAAGACGCGCCAGGAAGTGCACATCGAACCGCGGGTGGAGCCAACCATTACCCGGCCGGTCGAGCCCAAGCTTCGGCAGCAGCCCTTGTTCAAGAGCCTGTCGGAATCCGGCCTGCCGCCGCTGGACCTGCTGGACGAGCCTGCAGAGCAGAAAGCCGGGTATTCCGAAGAAACGCTGAAAGCCATGAGCCGCCAGGTTGAGCTCAAGCTGGCGGACTTCGGGGTGGAAGTGGAGGTGGTCGCTGTCCATCCGGGCCCGGTGATTACCCGCTTCGAACTGCAGCCGGCGCCGGGTGTCAAGGGCGCCCAGATTTCCAACCTGGCCAAGGATCTGGCTCGAGGTCTGAGCGTCATTTCAGTCCGCGTCGTGGACGTGATCCCAGGCAAGAGCGTCATCGGTCTGGAAATCCCCAATCAAAACCGCGAAACGGTGTATCTGCGTGAAATCCTGTCCTCCGAGCCCTATGGCAAGGCGGCTTCGCCGCTGACGCTGGGTTTGGGCAAGAGCATTTCCGGCAAGCCGATCTGCGCCGATATCAGTCGCATGCCGCACCTGCTGGTTGCAGGCACCACGGGCTCAGGCAAGTCGGTCGCGATCAACGCCATGATTCTGAGCCTGCTGTACAAGGCCACGCCCGACCAGGTTCGCTTGATCATGGTTGACCCTAAGATGCTCGAGCTATCGGTCTACGAGGGGATTCAGCACCTGTTGACGCCGGTGGTGACTGACATGAAGGAAGCGGCCAACGCGCTACGCTGGTGCGTTGCAGAAATGGAGCGTCGCTATCGCTTGATGGCCGCCCTGGGGGTGCGCAACCTGGCCGGCTACAACCGCAAGATCAAGGAAGCCGAAGACAAGAACGAGCCGATACCTGATCCGCTTGTTGATCCGGCGACATTGCTGGAGGGCAGTGAGCCGCCGGTACTGGAAAAACTACCCTTCATCGTCGTCGTGGTCGATGAGTTTGCCGACATGATGATGATCGTCGGCAAGAAGGTCGAGCAGCTGATTGCGCGCCTGGCCCAGAAAGCGCGGGCATCGGGGATCCACCTGGTACTGGCCACCCAGCGTCCTTCGGTGGATGTCATTACCGGCCTGATCAAGGCCAATATCCCGACGCGCATGGCCTTCCAGGTATCGTCTCGGATTGATTCGCGGACCATACTTGACCAGCAGGGCGCAGAGCAGCTGCTTGGTCATGGCGACATGTTGTACCTGCCGCCTGGCACCGGGCTGCCAGAGCGCGTCCATGGCGCCTTTGTCGATGATCACGAAGTTCATGCCGTGGTCGAGTGGCTGAAAGAACAGGGCGAGCCGGATTATCTGGAAGACGTTCTTGCCGACACCCAGACCATGGCTGATGGCCAGACCATCGGCGAGAATGGTTTGCCAGAGGCAGCGGCCGGTGATTCCGAGGATGAACTTTATGACAAGGCCGTGGCCTATGTGCTGGAGAGTCGCCGCGCTTCGATCTCCAGCGTGCAGCGTCAGCTGCGAATCGGCTATAACCGTGCTGCTCGCCTGATCGAGGAAATGGAGGCTCAGGGCGTGGTGTCGCCGCCCGAGCACAATGGTCAGCGTGAAGTACTGGCTCCGGCGCCACCACGAGACTGATGCGACCGCGCCGACTGAGCATGGCGGTACCTTTTTTTAGGCTGCATTCGCAGGAGAATTCGATTTGAACCGTATTGCCTTTGTGTTGGTTGCCGTGGTCCTGTCGAGCCAGGCACTGGCCGATGCCCGTGACCGACTCGACCGTTTTTCAGATGGTCTTCTGGCACTGAGCGCGGAGTTCAGCCAGGTGACGCTGGATGAGCGCGGCTGGCCGCAGGATGAGTCCAGCGGCTGGCTTTACTTTCAGTCGCCGGATCGCTTTCGCTGGAGCTATCAGGAACCGTTTCCGCAGGAGATGGTTGCCGACGGCAGTCAGCTCTGGCACTTCGACGAATCACTCGAGCAGGTCACTGTGCGCGAGCAGCCGGCGGCCGACGAGTCACCGTTGATGGTCCTGACCCGTCCGGATCTTCTGGATCGCTTCTACGAAATCGAGCCGACGGACGAAGATCACATCCTGCGGTTTCGGCCATTGAGCGAGGATGGCGAATTCGAGCTGGCCAGCCTGCACTTTATTGGTGATACCCCGGCGGCCCTCGAGCTGGTGGATCGCTTCGGCCAATTGACGCGGGTGGAGCTGCACAGCCTGGTTCGCAATCCGGAGCTGGATGAAGCGCTGTTCAGTTTCGTCATTCCTGAAGGAGCGGATGTGCTGGAAGGCTATTGACCCGAAGCCATTCGACCAAGCGCTTACTGGGGCCGGCGTAACCTAGTCCGGCGCTTTAGTGAGCAAGGACTCTGTTATTCCATTTTCTCCAGCTCATGAGTTAAACTAGCGGGCTTGCATCGGCAGGGCTTCGGTCTTGGCCAGCAATTTGACAGGCGAGTCTCGGATTTTCGGGCTTTGCCGAGTTTTTAAGCAGTACCAGATTTATGGAGAGGTGCCGGAGTGGTCGAACGGACTCGGTTGAGGAATTCGACTGGCACTTCTTTCAGTCCGCCGTTGGCAGACTGAAAACCGCTCCAGTCGAATGATTGGGGCAGGCAAGCCTCGGGTTTTTCGGGCATGGCCAAGAATGTAAGCAGTACCAGGTTTATGGAGAGGTGCCGGAGTGGTCGAACGGGCTCGCCTGGAAAGTGAGTGTACGGTTTATCCCGTACCGAGGGTTCGAATCCCTCCCTCTCCGCCATACAGCAAGGCTGCCGGATACAATTGAATCTGGTAGAGCAAGAAAGCCGGAAAAGGAGGGGTTCGAACCCGACCAGATGGGTTCGACCCGAGCGCAGCGAGGTCGCTGTCGCGTAGCGACAGTCCGAAGGACAAGGCCGCGTCAGCGGACGCAGCAATCCCTCCCTCTCCGCCATACAGCAAGGCTGCCGGATACAATTGAATCTGGTAGAGCAAGAAAGCCGGAAAAGGAGGGGTTCGAACCCGACCAGATGGGTTCGACCCGAGCGCAGCGAGGTCGCTGTCGCGTAGCGACAGTCCGAAGGACAAGGCCGCGTCAGCGGACGCAGCAATCCCTCCCTCTCCGCCATACAGCAAGGCTGCCGGATACAATTGAATCTGGTAGAGCAAGAAAGCCGGAAAAGGAGGGGTTCGAACCCGACCAGATGGGTTCGACCCGAGCGCAGCGAGGTCGCTGTCGCGTAGCGACAGTCCGAAGGACAAGGCCGCGTCAGCGGACGCAGCAATCCCTCCCTCTGCGCCAATTAAGATTACAATTCCAGTTACCGGAGGGGTGGCAGAGTGGTTGAATGCACCGGTCTTGAAAACCGGCAAGGGTGAAAGCCCTTCGTGGGTTCAAATCCCACCCCCTCCGCCATCATCAAAAGAGCCCGCCTTGCGCGGGCTTTTTTGATGATCGTGGTGGCGGGTGCTCGGATGAGCCCGCCTTGTGCGGGCAGGCTGCTACCTCCCTCGCCCAGCCTGCCGCATCCACGGGTCGGTCCGATCGACTGGCGTTGGCCGTTCCCGTCCGCATCGGTTCCAGCGCATCACATTGGTCGAAAACTGGGGGTTGAAGTCATCCTGGATGCTCGGCGGGTCCGTACGCCCGCAAAAGACGCTGCCGTCTGCTGTCACAATGCGGGCACGCCGACTGCCATCCATCTCTTGCCAGAAGTCACCTTCGGGCGTCACTGGCCCAACATAGTCATTGAGCCAGCTGGGCGGATCAGGTAATGCGGGTATCCGGCCATGGGCCTGGTCTGCCGACCGATCGCGCGTGGAACCTGCCCGGTCGAGCAGGCGAAGCTGGCCAAGCACATGGGTGGTATCGATTGTTGGGGCAGGGGATTCAATCGTTGCCGGAGCCACCGCCTGGTCAGCGCCTGGGACTGGCTCCGCGACCTCCACGGTTGCGGCGGAAATGCTGCGCTCAGTGGCTGGATCGATCGTGGGTGTTTGCTCGATTTGCTCCTCCGTGGAATCGGGTTGCGCGTTCGATTTGGCCTGTGTCGGCGCAGGCAGCAGAGAGATTGCCAGGGGCGATGGTGCCGTGCTGACCGGACCGGAACTCAGCTTCAGCTGCAGCAAGGCCAGATGCAGCAGCAGTGAGATGCAGACAGCACTCAACAACAGGAACCTGGCCGGATTTTCGGGCGCTGAAAGCTGCATTTCGAGGGGGTGAGGTTCCCAAGTTGATCCGGGGGCGGTGCTAAACTACGTCTTTCCCCGTTAAAAGGATGCAAGATGGCCTTTCAGCACATCAAGATGCCCGAACAGGGCGACAAGATTCGAGTCGAGAACGGCAAGCTGATCGTCAGTGATCAGCCGATCCTTGGCTTTATCGAAGGCGATGGCATTGGTGTTGATATCACGCCAGCCTGCATGAAGGTCTGGAATGCGGCCGTGGAGAAAGCCTATGGTGGCAAGCGCAAGGTCCACTGGGCCGAACTTTACCTCGGCGAAAAGGCAGCCGGTGTTTATGACGGCAACTATTTCCCCGACGAGACCATGGACGCGATCAAGGATCTGGTTGTCGCTATCAAGGGGCCTCTGACCACGCCGGTTGGTGAGGGCTTTCGCTCGCTGAATGTGTCCTTGCGCCAGACCCTGGACCTGTATGCCTGCGTTCGGCCGGTTAAGTGGTACCAGGGCGTTCCTTCGCCATTGAAGAAGCCACATGAAGTCGACGCGGTGATCTTTCGCGAGAACACCGAAGACGTGTATGCGGGTCTTGAGTATGCCTCGGGCTCGGAGGAAAACAAGAAGCTGGCTCGTTTCCTGCGCGAGGAAATGGGTGCTGAGTTCTTCGAGGACGCAGGGATAGGCATCAAGCCGATATCGGCCTTCGGCTCGAAGCGACTGGTTCGCAAGGCGATCCAGTACGCCATCGACAACAATCGCAGCTCCGTCACCCTGGTTCACAAGGGCAATATCATGAAGTTCACCGAGGGTGCCTTCCGCAAGTGGGGCTACGAGGTGGCTGCCGAGGAGTTTGGTGATGTCACCATCACCGAAGACGAACTCTGGGAAAAGCATGACGGCAAGCAGCCGGAAGGCAAGATTGTGATCAAGGATCGGATCGCCGACATCATGTTCCAGCTGATGCTGCTGCGCCCGGCCGAGTTCGATGTCCTGGCCACCATGAACCTGAATGGTGACTACCTGTCCGATTCGCTGGCGGCTGAAGTGGGCGGCATGGGCATAGCCCCCGGTGCCAACATGGCTGACAACGTTGCCGTGTTCGAAGCGACCCATGGCACTGCACCGAAGTATGCGGGCAAGGACATGGTCAACCCGAGCTCGTTGATGTTCTCTGGATGCATGATGTTCGACTATATCGGTTGGCCGGAAGTCAGCAAACTGATCGAGAATGCCTTCGAAAGCGTGGTGGCCGACAAGGTCGTGACCTACGATTTTGCCCGCCTGATTGATGGTGCAAGCAAGGTGCCCACCAGCGGCTTTGCCGATGCGCTGGTTGCCGCAATCCAGCGTGCCTGACGCAGCAACCGGCTATTGGCGCGAGGCCCATCTGGCCTTGCTGGAAACCGACCCGCTGAGCAAGTGTCAGCGGGTCGAGTCCTTGTGGGCATGCGTGACCGGCGGTGACTGGAATCCATCCTGCCCGGGCGAGCCTGGCTTGCTGGCCTGCGGGCGTCCCGGCAAGCCCGAGCTGGTCAACCCTGGACAACTGCCGCGACGCGGTCTGGGCAGCCTGGAAGGTCGCCAGGCGCTAGTGCATGCCATCGCCCACATCGAGTTCAATGCGATCAACCTGGGCCTGGATGCCGCGCTGCGTTTCGCCAGCATGCCGGATGCCTTCTATGTAGACTGGTTGAGCGTGGCAGCCGATGAAGCCAGGCACTTCCTGATGCTCAATGAACGTCTGCAACAGCTGGGTGCAAGCTACGGCGATTTTCCCGCCCACAATGGCCTTTGGGACATGGCAGAGAAGACGGCGCACGATGCCCTGGTTCGCATGGCATTGGTGCCACGGGTGCTGGAGGCACGCGGGCTGGATGTCACTCCAGGCATGATTGAACGCCTGAAACAGGCGGGCGACGAGCAAACCGTTTCTTTGCTGCATGTCATTCTGGAGGAGGAAGAGCGCCACGTGGCGATAGGTTCGCACTGGTTCCGCCACCTTTGTCAGGAACGCAACCTGGAGCCTGAGTCCACCTTCGAGAATTTGCTGCTGCGTTACTTCGATGGTCGCCTGCGCGGGCCGTTCAACCTGCCAGCCCGGAAGCGCGCCGGATTCTCCGAGCTGGAGTTGGAGCGTCTGCTGAGGATGGAGGCATGAGCGTAGCGAAGGATCTATGCGTGGGGCTGATTCAGGCTGAGCTGCGCTGGCGCGACCCTGCGGGCAATCGCGAGCACCTTACTGATCTGATCGATCAGGCTGGCCCGGCTGATCTGTACGTGTTGCCAGAGACCTTTGCTACCGGCTTTCTCGGGGACAAGGACAGCGTCCCGGAGGGCATGGATGGCGCCAGCGTTTGCTGGATGCGCGAGCAAGCGGCAGCCCGCGGTGCTGCCCTGGCCGGCTCGCTGGCCCTGGTCGATGAGCATGGCATGCGGCGCAATCGTTTCTTGCTGGTGGACGCCGACGGTGTCGTGGCCTGCTACGACAAGCGGCACCTGTTCGGCTTTGGCGGTGAAGACGAGCGCTACAGCCCCGGCTCGGTGCCCTGCGTGGCCCACTGGAACGGTTGGGCGATTGATCTTCAGATCTGCTACGACCTGCGCTTTCCGGTCTGGTGCCGCAATAACCGTGGCTACGATCTGCAGATTTTTGTCGCCAACTGGCCATCCCCCCGGGTCAACGCCTGGCGTGCACTGCTGCGCGCCCGTGCGATCGAGAACCAGAGCTATGTCATCGGTGTCAATCGCACGGGACGCGATGGCAATGGCATCGATCATCCCGGCTGTTCGTCGGCCTGGGATCCGCTGGGCGAGGCCCTGGTCGAACTGGGTGGTGACGAGAGCTCGGCCCTGGTCAAGCTCGATCTCGAGGCGCTGCACAGCTTGCGTGAGCGCTTCCCGTTCCAGGCTGATGGAGATCGTTTCTCGATAGGCTGAAGCTTGCAGCCTGCCGACTGCGGCCCCCAGCAGGCCTTGCTTATTGCACCGATCTTCTGATCACGCCCACGGCCAGCCCCTCGATCGCGAAGTCGCTGTCCGCCTGGACATGAATGGTCTTGTGGGCGTCATTCTCGGGTTCGAGAAACACGCCGCGGCCGCGGCGCCGGAGGCGTTTGACGGTGATCTCGTCATCAATCCGTGCGACCACGATCTGGCCGTTGCGGGCATCCGGGGTGCGGTGAACCAGCAGCCAGTCGCCGTCATGAATGCCGGCACCGATCATGCTGTCACCCTGCACCCTCAGGATGTAGTCCGGGCGCGGCGAAAAGGCGGCCGGGTCGACCTGCAGCTCGTCTTCGCGGTTTTCAACGGCGAGGATGGGTGTGCCGGCAGTAACTCTGCCGATCACCGGCAGGCCGGCCCGGAAACGGTTGCTGGCCGGGCGATCACTTTCGATCGGAATGATGCCGCGGGCCCGCCCCGGCAACAGCTTCACGGCACCGCGCTCGGCCAAGGCCTTGAGATGGCACTGAGCGGCATTCGGAGAACGGAAATTGAAGTGCTTGACGATCTCGGCGCGCGTGGGAGGCATGCCGTCACCGGCCTGCCGGTCACGAATGAACTCCAGAATCTCCTGCTGGCGACGAGTTAGCTTCATGCGTGTTACTGTATCAAAATGCAGTAGCTACGAAAAGCGAAAGTCCCTTGTTTGGGCAGAAATCAATGGCTGATGATGATGCGCCCCGATACCCGCCGGTGCGGCATACCGTGATAGGCGCGCCATGACCACCAGGGGTCCAGGTGCGGCCACCAAGGGTCGTGCAGGATGATGTGCTCGCTTCGACGGCTCCACAGGTAGATCGTATCGGCGTCCAGCATCGGGTAGCGGTAGACGAATTCGCCGATGCTGCCGTCAATCAGTGTATCGATGCGACCGATGACGGTGATCTCGCGCCCGCGGCTGAAAATGGCCGGATCCTGGAAACCGTCGCGACAGGCGAGGAAGCGCCCGCGGCTCAAGTCTCCTTGCAGAGGGCGCAAGTCGCGGTCCAGATCGCGAGCCAGCACTTCGATACAGGTGCGATCACTTTCCGGTCGGGTTTCGATGATTTGACCGCCCCAGCGAACGCGGGCGCCGATCGACCGTTCGGTGGCTTGTTCAGGCTGAAAATCCGGGAAGTCTCCGGCCAACGGGGCTGGCATGGTTGCGCAGCCGGTCAACAATAGTGCGCTCAAGGCGAGGCCAGGCAGACTGAGTCCGCGCAGTGCTGGGTAGGCTGTATAGACCGACATCGCGTATTTCTCCGGTGATCAAACCTGCCGACCCCATCGTGGCCGGCATACATAGTTTGGATCATTGTTGCGCAATCCGGTTCAACGCCAGCTGAATCTGCGGGCCCTGTCGATGAATTCTTCGCTCATTTCCTGCCGCGGGGGGCCGTAGTGAACGCGTGAATAGAGTTGGGCAAGTTCCAGCAACGCGGGTGCGGCGCTGGCAGTTTGCTGCTCTGCGGCGATGCGCCGTGCGAACTCATCGGGTGTTTCCTGGGGGAGCTTGCGCAAGCCGCGACGACGCAGGCGCCTCAGTAAGTTCATCCAGGCACGCTGGGCAGCGCTGGTCGGGCGCGTTTCCCGGACCTTCAGCAGCACCAGGAAAATCGGTGCGATAACCAGGGCCAGCCCGGCCAGCATGAGCATGGCAATCGACAAGGTGTTGAGGTCGGGCAGTCCAAGACGCTTGAGGAAGTTGCGCTGGCGATCCGCATTGAAACCGAGCACCCAGTTGTTCCAGATGTGCTGCAGGCGGTCATAGCGATTGAGCATATCCCGGACCCAGGGCCAATCCAGCAGGAAACGGCCGCCGCTGACCACACTGCGCGCGCCCTGTTCAATACGCAGCGGCGAAACCGCCGAGGTGGGGTCAACTCGCGTCCAGCCCAGACCTTCCAGCCAGACTTCGTTCCAGGCATGGGCATCACCTTGGCGAACCAGCAGATAGCCACCGCTTTCATGCCAGAAACCGCCCTGGTAGCCGGTAACTACCCGCGTCGGGATGCCAGCGGCGCGCATCAGAACCGCGAAGGCCGAGGCATAGTATTCGCAATACCCTGTCCTCAGATCGAACAGGAATTCATCGGCTCCGTGCCGGCCCAGCGGTGCGGTGCTGAGGTTGTAGTAGAAAGCTTCTTCTGAAAACCAGCGCAAGACCGAGGCAATGAGCTCGCGATCGTCGCCGTAGCGTTCCCTCAACTCCGCTCCGAGCGCCAGGGTTCTCGGATTGCGGCCCTCCGGAAGACTCAGCGCCAGTCGACGCTGGAACGAGGTGAGCACGGGCGTGTCGAAAAAATCAGGCGTTGAGATCACGTCGTATTGAACCAGCCCGGTGACCGGGTGGCGGCTGACCAGCACATGGTCGCTGGTCACCGAGGACTCGGGCAGGCTGGAGCGCACCGGGTGATCCAGCCCGAGCAGCCAGCGACGTTCGTGAGGTTCGAGCTGGATCCGGTAGCGGATGCTGTTGTCGGTGATCGGGACTGGCTGTTCGGCGGGTCGGTCGGAGTGGTAGCCAGGTCGCCAGGTGTTGCCGTCAAAGTTCCACAGCACGGGCCCACGCCAGTACAAGTATTGGCGATCAGGCAGGCCGTCTTCGAAGGTGGCGCGAAAGGCCGGGGTGTCGTCGATGAACAGGTTGGCGATGCTGCCAGGCGACATGAAATCACCGAGGCCGGTGCGGCCGTCCATGGCCTGCTCCGGCAAGCCCCACAGTGGCTCGCTGAGACGCGGAAACAGCACGAACATGATCAGCGCCACGGGCAGTGCCAGCGCCAGCATGCTGCCTGCGGCACGGGCGGTCAGGCGCGGGTCCGGGGCGACCGGTCGGTCGATGCGCTCGACCCGTTCCGGCGGAATCTGTTGAATCTGGTACAGCGCCATGGTTGCGACCAGGCAGCCGGCAGCCAGATAGAACAGATAGATCATGCGCTCACTGAACAGAAACTGCGTTGCGATCAGGAAGAAGCACACCGAGGCTACCAGCCGCAAATCTCGTATTCGATACATTTCTGTCAGCTTTGCCGCCAGCATCACGCACAGCAGGGCCGTGGCGGTTCGCCGTCCCCACATGCCGCCGTATGCGACCAGCACCAGGGCGAACAGCCCCAGCGTGAGCACCAGACGTAGCCATCCCGGCAAGGGGCGCCAGGCTTTCCAGGCTGCCAGGGCGCGCCAGCCCAGCAGGGCAAGGATGGTGATTGACACGGGTGCAGGCATGAACAGCAGATGGGGCAGCACAGCGACGAACAGCGCTGCCAGTGTCCAGCTCACGACGACTTGCGGTGGTAGCGTTTTTGTCGGCACGGCGCTATGGCTTCAGCGCTCTGCCAGCAGGCGCAGGCAATGGTGGGCATGCTCGCGCCCGCTGGCGGGGCCGTGGTCGCTGCCGCCTAAGCGCAGGGTCCATTGTTGACCCTCGCGCTCCAGCATCAGTACCCAGGCGGTCAGAATCGACAGTTTCTCCTCCAGATGCCGGCCGGGAGTGCGATCGAGATCCAGCAACAGGTGCTCAGCCTGTTCCTCGCGAAATTCACGTGACAGCAGCGTCTGGTGATGCTGGCTGGCTTTCCAGGCAATGCGATGCAGCGGGTCTCCCTCGCGCCAGGCGCGCAGGGCATGGAAATTGTCGCCTTCCATGTCGCGTTGTCGTCGGCGGCCAAGCGCCTGGCCGCCGCTGGACGGCAGCGCCGGCGGATGATCAGCCGGGCGCGGCCAGACCAGGATCTGGCCTTCCGGCCAGAACCAGCACCAGGCCTCGAACAGACCCAGGGGATGACTGGTCTGGAGGCGTATGCGCCCGGGCTTGAACCAGCCGCGGCGCTGGGTCGGTAGCGGCAAGCGAGCATCCGTGGTGTTGGCAGCGGGTACGCTGAAGCGCACGATGCGCCCGCCGCTTGCCAGCTCCAGGTTGGGTCGCTCGCGGCCGTCAGCATCGCGAAAACTGACGTGCAGCTCGGCATGCTGGCCGGCAAATACCGGGCTGGCGGACGAGCGTGCCAGGATCAGGCCATGCAGGTTGCGGTAGGCCATCAACATGGAGTTGACGGCCAGGCCGGCGACGATAAAGGTGGTCAGCAGGCCGAGGTTGTTGTTGAAGTTGAGGCTGCCCATCAGCATGCCGAACATCAGCAGGCCGAGGAGCCAGCCAAAACGGGTGGGCAGGACATAGATTTGTCGGTAGACGACCCTCATCGGTGGCTGCGAGCGCCCGCGTCGTTGGATCCAGCGGTCGAAGTGGGGCGCGAGCCGGGCGCGGAGCCGGTCGCTGCCGGTGCCGATGGCAGCCCGGATCATCCTCAGGGTACCGGCACGTCCGACAGAATTTCGCGGACCACTTCGCTGTCGCTGAGACCGCTTTCAGGTACAGGTTGCAGCCGGTGGGCGGCGAGTGCAGGGAAAATGGTCTTGACGCTTTCCGGGGGGCAGTAGTCCTGGCCGTTGACGAAGGCGTGCGCGCGCGCGCACTGGACCAGGGCCAGCGCGGCCCGGGTTGACAGGCCGCTGTGCACGGCCGCGTGCGAGCGGCTGGCCGCGACCAAGGCCTGGATATAATCCAGCACCGGCTCGGAAACGTGCAATTCGGCCGCCTGCTGCCTTAACGCCATGATTCGAGGCGGGTCCAGTACGGCTTCCAGTCCGGCCAACAGGTCGCGACGATCAGGCTCTACCAGCAGGCGTCTTTCTTCGGCCGGGCCCGGATACCCGATGCTGGTACGCAACAGGAAACGATCAAGCTGCGAATCCGGCAAAGGGTAGGTGCCGACCATGTCCAGCGGGTTCTGCGTTGCGATCACGAAAAAGGGTTGCGGCAGCGGGTAAGTCCGACCGTCGACGGTGACCTGTCCCTCGGCCATGGCTTCGAGCAGGGCTGACTGGGTTCGGGGAGTGGCGCGGTTGATTTCGTCGGCCAGCACCAGATTGGCGAATATCGGCCCGGGCCGGAATTCAAACTGCTCGTTTTCGCGGCGAAAGATGGAAACGCCGACAATATCGGCCGGCAGCATGTCGTTGGTGAACTGGATCCTCTGCCAGCTGCCGCCGGCCGCCAGCGCCATTGCCTGGGCCAGCGTGGTCTTGCCAACGCCGGGCAGGTCTTCGATCAGCAAGTGACCACCGGCAAGCAGGGCGGTGAAAGCCAGGTCGACGACTTCGGCCTTGCCGACAATGATCGAGTTGACTGTCTGGCGGGCCCTTTGCAGCCCGGCCAGCGGCACTTCGGTCGATTCGGCAGCGGCGAGTTCAGTCATCGAGCAAGGCGTTGAGTTTTGCCGCGCAGATGAAGTCGTTTTCGCTCAGGCCGTCGATCGCGTGGGTCGTGAAATTGACCAGGCAGAAGTTGTAGCCGGCCTCGAAGTCCGGATGGTGGGCTTCCTGGTTGGCAATCCAGGCCATGGCGTTGATGAAGGCCATGGTCTTGTAAAATCCCTTGAACTCGAAGCGTCGGAAAATTCGTTTGCCATCTTCGGCGGCCTGCCAACCCGGCACTTGGGGAAGCAGTGCCGCGATGCGGTCAGTATCCAGCGGCTGGCTGCCGCCCTCGCAGGGAATGCACTTGCGCTCGGTCAGTTGTTGGTCTGCGGAACTGCTCATATTCAGGCTGCTTCCTTCTGTTTCGGTGGGTAGGTAGGCTCGAACTGTCCCAATGCTCTCGCCTCGCGGATCAGTGCCAGCAGGTCAGCGCCCGCCAGCTCGAACAGATCATCCATCCGATCCAGCACGTAATACACCGTCTGAAAGATATCTATCCGATAGGGTGTGCGCAGCGCGTCAATCGGGTCAAATGGCCGGCGCAGGGGCTGATCACTTTCAAGCGAGTAGATGGTCTCTCCCGGAGAAGAGGCAATACCGCCGCCGTAAATGCGGATGCCGTCAGCAGTTTGCAGCAGGCCGAATTCGACCGTGAACCAGTACAGTCGGGCCAGGAACACGCGTTCTTCCCGAGATGCCTTGACCCCGGCCTTGCCATAGGCTTCAGTGAAGTCGGCGAATGCCTGGTGGGTCAGCATGGCGGTGTGCCCGAAGATCTCGTGGAAAATATCGGGTTCTTGCAGGTACTCCATCTCCTCCCTGGTGCGGATGAATGAGGCTGCAGGAAACTTCCGTTCGGCAAGCAGTCGGAAGAATCGATCAAAGTTGATCAGGGCCGGCACCGGCTCTACCTGCCAGCCAGTGCGCTCATGGAGGATGCGCGAGACTTCCGTGGGCTGGGGGATGCGGTCGGTCGGCAGCTTGAGCATGTCGAGACCGTCCAGGAACTCCTGGCAGGCTCGACCTTGTATGATGTCAATCTGGCGGGAGTAGAGGTCGCGCCAAACGGCATGCTCTTCATCGCTGTAGGGAATGATTCCGTTTTCGTCCGGAACCTTGGCAACGTATTTGCTTGACTTGCCCATTTCTCACCTCGAAACGGTTGCATTTGAAATTAGTTTAGCACCCGGAGCTGCGCCTGATGAAAACAGAGGAAAGCGCCTGGCCCGGTCGCTGCGGCTATATCACCGGAAGAGACCGGCCATGGACCGGAAGCGGGCCGGTGCGCGGTTCCAGCGCGGTCGACGTGCTCATCATCGGCGCCGGCATGGCCGGGATCGCTACTGCCTTGGCGCTGCTGAAACGGGGAGTACGCTCGATTGCCCTGGTTGAAGCCGACACGCCAGGTGCCGGTGCCTCCGGGCGCAATGGCGGCTTTGTTTTCGCCGGTTATTCCCTCGCCAATGATCGCTTGATCCGCCAGCTGGGGCGCGAGCGCGCGGCAAGCTTGCATGGCTGGACCCGCGACTCGGTGGGCAGCATTCGGCAAAGAATCGACGATTTGGGGATCGCCTGCTCGGTCAACGACGCCGGTGTCGTCCTGGCCGACTGGTTCGCCGACGACCAGTCGTTGCGCGATTTCGCCGATCGGATGCAGTCCGAGCTGTCTTTCCGGCTCGAGTATCTGGAACCGGATGCGCTGAAGAAGCAGGTCAACTCCGAACGTTACGGGGCAGGACTGTTCGAGCCGGGCAGCTTTCACTTCAACCCGCTTGAGCATGTACTTGGACTGGCCGACTACCTTGTAAGCCAGGGCGTGCGGGTGCATGAGCGATCGCCGGTATGCCAAATCGTTCGCGCTTCACGGCATGGAGAGACGGCGTGGCTGGTGAAGTGCGGGCAGGGCAGCATCAGTGCCGGGCAGGTCGTGCTGACCACCGGCGGCTATGATCGGCGTCTGCGACCGGATGTCCAGCGCGCGTTGCAGCCAATCGCAACCTACGTTGCGCTGACCGAACCGCTCGGCGAGCGCCTGATTCGTTACCTGCCCCGGCCCGTGGCGGTATATGACACACGCTTTGCCTTCGACTATTTTCGCCCGCTGCCTGACTCGCGGCTGCTCTGGGGAGGGCGCATCTCGATCGCGAGTCGCTCGCCATCGTCCATCCGACGCCTGTTGGCCAGGGATTTGGCACGGGTGTTTCCAGGACTGGCCGGCGTTCGTTTCGAACATGCCTGGGGCGGCTGGATGAGCTATGCCCGGCACGAAATGCCGCTGCTCGGGCAATCGGCGGACGGCCTTTGGTTCGGGTTGGCCTTCGGCGGTCATGGCATGGCAACCACCAACCTGGCCGGCGAAGTGCTGGCTGAAGCCCTTTGCGGGCAGCGCGAGCGTCTCGATGCCTTTACCAGCTGGCAGCCGGTATGGGCGGGTGGTGGGCTGGGCAGAGTGGCCGTGCAGGGCCGCTACTGGTGCTTGCAAGGGCTGGATTGGTGGCGTGAGCACCGCTTGCCGGCTAGGAAAAAATAGTAGGCGTCTAGGAAATTTCCTAGGTGTTCTCGAGCCGATCTTCCATTTCGGCCGGAATGCCGGGCTGGCATCCTGTCCCTACCTTCCTTGCTGGTAAGGCAGCCCTGAGCTGGTAGGGCGCAACCGGGAACTTGGCTGGTTCCCGAGGGGCTTGGGCGGCACCAATGTGTGCCGCCCTTTTTTTCGCCCGCTTGCCGGCAGCGGATTGGGGGCGGCATGGTAAACTTTCAGGGTTTCGTCATTCACCATGCATATGCCAAAGGACGGGTCGATGCCTTCATTGACGCCCGGCGCACGCTTCCGCCAACTGGTTGCCAACCATGCGCCTGTTCAGATCGTTGGGACCATCAATGCCTACTCTGCGATGCTGGCGGAACGGGCGGGTCACCACGCGATATATCTCTCCGGTGCCGGGGTTGCAAATGCTTCCCTTGGACTGCCCGATCTGGGAATCACCCAGCTCAGCGATGTGGTCGAGGACGCCCGTCGCATTACGGCGCGCTGCGAATTACCGTTACTGGTTGACGTCGATACCGGCTGGGGCAGTGCTTTCAACATTGCCCGAACGGTGCGTGAAATGGAGCGTGCGGGCGTCGCTGCGGTCCATCTCGAAGACCAGGTTCAGGCCAAGCGTTGTGGTCATCGGCCGAACAAGGCGCTGGTCAGCGCCACGGAGATGATGGACCGGGTCAAGGCCGCCGTGGACGCGCGCCTTGATGAGCAGTTCGTCTTCATGGCGCGCACGGATGCGCATGCCAGCGAGGGCATGAGCGCGGCCATTGATCGGGCCAATCGATATGTCGAAGCCGGGGCGGACATGATCTTTGCCGAGGCCCTGCATACGCTCGACGAGTTCAGTGCCTTCGCCGCTGCGGTGCCGGTGCCGGTGCTGGCCAACATCACCGAGTTCGGGCGGACACCCTTGTTTTCCGTCAGCGAGTTGGGACAGACGGGCATCGCCATGGTGCTTTATCCCTTGAGTGCATTTCGTGCGATGAGCAAGGCTGCTCTTTCGGTCTACCAGTCGATTGCTGACAACGGACACCAGAAAGACGTGGTCGATCTGATGCAAACTCGAGAGGACCTGTACGCAACGCTCGGATATCACGAATTCGAAACCAAGCTGGATCAATTGTTTACCGAGAGTCAGTCATGAGTAAGAAAAAAACTGGAGCCGGCCTCAGGGGCCAATCAGCAGGTGAAACAGCCATTTGTACCGTGGGCGCGGCGGGCAACAGCCTGCGTTACCGGGGTTATGCCGTCGACGATCTGGCCGAAAATGCCAGCTTCAATGAAGTTGCCCACCTGATTCTCAAGGGTCATCTGCCCAATGCGGATGAGCTCGCCGCCTACCAGGCTCGCCTCCGGGGGCTGCGTGGCCTGCCGCAGGCACTCAAGGAAGTGCTGGAGCGAATTCCTGCCTCTGCCCATCCGATGGATGTGATGCGCACGGGATGTTCCTTTTTGGGCAATCTGGAGCCCGAGGCGGATTTTTCCGATCAGCAGGACGTCGCCGACCGCTTGCTGGCCAGCTTTCCTTCAATGATCACCTATTGGTATCGATACAGCCATGACGGTGTGCGGATCGATGTTGAGACCGACGATGAGGGTGTCGGAGGGCATTTTCTGCATCTGCTTCATGGTGCACCGCCCAGCGAGCTGCATGCCCGGGTCATGGATGTTTCGCTGATTCTTT
Organism: Wenzhouxiangellaceae bacterium; assembly: GCA_007695005.1. GTDB lineage: Bacteria > Pseudomonadota > Gammaproteobacteria > Xanthomonadales > Wenzhouxiangellaceae > Wenzhouxiangella. The sequence continues at coordinate 32,565 of REEQ01000053.1, forward strand.
ACGCTGAGCATGAGTTCAACGCCTCCACTTTCACCGCCCGAGTCTGCGCTTCCACTCTGTCAGACATGCACTCATGCGTGACCGGGGCGATCGGTTCGCTGCGCGGCCCCCTGCACGGTGGCGCCAACGAGGCGGCCATGGCCATGATCGAGCGCTATCAATCGGCGGAACAGGCGCAAGCCGACGTGCTGCGCATGCTGGCGGCCAAGGAAAAGATCATGGGCTTCGGTCATGCGGTCTATCGCGAAAAGGATCCGCGAAATGCCATCATCCGAGAGTGGTCTCGCAAGCTGGCTGCCGAGGTCAATGACCAGGTGCTGTTCCCGGTATCCGAGATCATCGAAAAGACCATGTGGGAGGAAAAGCGCCTGTTTGCCAACGCCGATTTCTACCATGCCTCGGCCTATCACTTCATGGGTATCCCGACGGGTCTGTTTACACCCATTTTCGTGATGTCGCGTCTGACCGGTTGGGCTGCGCACATCATGGAACAGCGTGCCAATAACCGCATCATTCGCCCCAGTGCCGACTACACCGGCCCTGATCCGCGCCCGGTCTCGGCGATCTCGGATCGGTAGATACAGGGCTCTGGCAAAGGCGCAAAGGGAAAACAGAAAGACTGAAAACACTGATCGAAACCTTTCTGAGTTCGCTGTTTTCAGTGGCTGCTTGTTTCCCGATAGCGCTCATGTTCCAACGGTAGGCCGGAGCGAGTGATGCCCTCCGGCCGACACCGTAATGGCTGAAGTGAACAATGGGCGCAGGCCAAGTTTTTTGGGTGTCTTGCGCGTCTTTGCGAGAAAAACCCTTGTCAGTTGCTGCGGCGGGTCATGGCAGCGGTGAGGATCAGGCGGACGGCGTCTTCGAAGGGCATGTCGACCGGTTCGCACCACTCCCGAGGCACGAATACCGTATAGCCGGCAATCTGGTAGCTCAATGGCAGGTAGACGGCCACTTCTCCTTCCTTGCCGAAGGGCAGGTTGCTGAAGTCATCCCGGGTGATGAAACCGAGCACAGACAGCTTCAGCTCCGGGTGGCGGACCATCACCACCTGGTTGAAGCGCTCGCCCTTGTCGTCGGAAAAATACTCGACAAAGTCCTTGGTGGCACGGTAGACCGACTTCACCACCGGCATCCGATCGAGTATCCCCTCGCCGAACTCGATGAGTGTGCGAAACAGGTAAAGATGACTGAGCAGGCCAATCATGATCACGGCAACAATGCCCAGTACCAGGCCCATGCCGCGGATGTACCAGGATTCCGGCAGCAACCACTGAATCATGCGGCCAAAGCCGTCTTCGGCGAGGCCGGCCAGCCACAGGACAATGATCAGGGTCAGGGCGATGGGAATGATGGTTGCCAGGCCCTTGAAGAACAGGCGCAGCAGCGCCGGCATGGCGTGTTGTTCAGAGCTCATCGATGCTGCGACGTAGCTGTTCGCGCTGGTCGGTAACGATGCGCTCCAGGGTCTCTATCCGTTCGCGAAATTCACGCTCCATGCGCTCGAAGCGCTCGCCATCGGCATCGCTGCTGTTGCGCGATTCAATCCAGGCACGGGCGATGGCGACCACGCCGAGGATGGCGGCAATGGTGACCATGGCGGAGAATACGTTCATTTCAATTCCACTCCGTTATCAGGGCAGGGTTTCAGGTAGTTCGGATCCGTCGTCGTCCAGTCGGCCTTCGCCGGGTCGATCGAGACCGATCCGTTCCATCAGATAGCATAGACAATCCTGGCGCACGATGGACTCATCGGTCGTCAGCATGGCGGGCATCAGCGGCCGCCTGGTCACGACCTGGCCGTCCGCGAAGGCGAAGCAGTCACTGGTCAGATCCCGACCGTCGTGGCTGCGCGCGATCAGTGGCAGGCCGTGACCGTTGACCGTTCGGGCCAGGCGTGTTCCAGGCGGCATTTCACGGAAATTGAGTCGGTCCAGGTCGGGCTGGAATCGCAGATCGGCGGCCTGCGCGGAGAATCCGAAATCGATGTCTTCCCGGACCGTGACCGTCGCAATCATGTGATAAAGCTCCAGGTGCTCCGGTGCGGGCATGCGCGCCGACAGTTCGTCCAGATTGAGAATGCCATCGACATAGGCCATGGCGTGGTCAGTGCCGTCGGTCTCGGCAGCGAGACCGCATTCCAGGGTCACCGCCGGGCAGAACTCGCCGAATGCCAGCGACTGTACGCCGAGCGGCTCGGTGAAGTAGATCACCGTGCGCGAAAACCGTGCGGCCAGCTGCAGGCGCTGGGGTTCTATCCGGTTGACCGCCGCATAGTGCGGGTTCTGGCCGGTATTGTTGTGGACGTCGATGCTGGCGAAGGGCTTCAGTCGGCGGACATGCTCGGTGATTTCACCAAACAGTTGATGCCAGATGGTGCGCTGGCCATGGGCGCCTGGCCAGCAGCGATTAAAGTCCGGTTGGTCGGCCAGGCGGCGCTGGCCGCGAGCGGCCGCGCGCACGTTGCCGATCATCAGGACCAGGCTGCGCGGCAACGGGTCGCGCTGGTAGCGGCTTTTCAGCAGCCGCCGTATCGCCTCCCAGCCTGAGGTTTCATTACCGTGCTGAAGCACGGAAACAAACAACGGCTGCGGCCGACGGCCTGGCAGATGAATCAGGGTGGGGCCGTCCAGGTGCCGATGAAGTTCACTGGCCGGTTGGTCCAGCAGAGCATCGGGTAAGTGATCCAGGATGACCGGTTTCATGCAAACTCTCGTTTCGACGACCCTATAACCTAACCGCTTTCGCAGCGCGTTGGAAGCATGCATGACGCGTCTTGAAAAATCGGTGCCTGCCCCAATCTCGGCTGCGGGTGGGATGGGCACAGTCAACCAGAGGCCAGACCAGATGATCGAAGCCAAATCGCTGACTCGACGCTACGGCTCACTGCTGGCGGTAGACGGCATCTCCTTTGCCGTTGAGCCTGGCACCGTGCTCGGGTTTCTCGGCCCGAACGGTGCAGGCAAGTCGACCACCATGAAGATGTTGACCGGGTTTCTGGCGCCAACGAGCGGAACCGCCAGCATCCACGGGCACGACATTCGCAGCGATTCCCTGGCCGCACGCCGCATGATGGGGTATTTGCCGGAGGGAGCCCCCTTGTACGGCGAGCTTACCGTGGAGCGTTTTTTGCGTTTCGCAGCCGAAACCCGTGGTTTTCGCGGCGATGAGGTGAGCCGGCGGGTCGGCGCGACGGTGGAACGGCTCAGTCTGGCTGAAGTGCTGGGCCAGACCATCGACACTCTCTCAAAGGGCTTCAAGCGTCGCGTCGGGCTGGCTCAGGCCATCCTGCATGATCCGCCAGTGCTGATACTCGATGAGCCTACCGATGGTCTTGATCCTAATCAGAAGCACGAGGTGCGACGACTGATCCGGGAAATGGCGCCGGACAAGATCATCATTATTTCCACTCACATCCTCGAAGAGGTCGATGCACTGTGCACCCGGGCCATGATCATCGCTCGGGGACGCCTGCTGGCCGACGATACGCCGGCCGGTTTGCTGGCGCGATCGCGCTACTACCAGGCTGTCACACTGATGCTCGGCGATCTGGAAGCGGCGGCTTCGAGGCTCGGCGCCTTGCCGGAATCTCGGGAGGTCGAGATTCGTCGCGGCCGGCTGACGGTCTTTCCGTCCAGCCAGGGGCACCTGTTCGAGGCCATCACTCGAACCATCCGCGAGGAGGGCTGGCAGATCGAGCAGATTCAGCTCGAAGCCGGTCGTCTTGACGAGGTTTTCCGTACCGTTACCGAGACCCGGGAGGTGGCGCGGTGACTAATCTGAGCGTGATCCTGCGCCGTGAACTGGCCAGCTACTTCGCCACACCGGTTGCCTACGTGTTCATCGTCATCTATCTGATCATGTCTGCAGCCTTCACCTTCTACCTGGGCGGCTTCTACGAGCGCGAAATTGCCGACCTGGAGCCGTTTTTCCGGTTCCATCCCTGGCTGTACCTGTTCCTCGTTCCGGCGATAGGAATGCGGCTGTGGGCAGAAGAGCGCAAGTCCGGCACCGTGGAGCTGCTGTTGACGCTGCCGGTGACGCCGACCGAAGCCGTGCTTGGCAAATTTCTTGCCGCCTGGTTGTTCATAGGTCTGGCCCTGTTGTTGACCTTTCCGATCTGGATCACGGTCAACGTCCTCGGCAACCCGGACAACGGAGTGATTCTGGCAGCCTACCTGGGCAGCTGGTTGATGGCCGGTGGTTTTCTGGCGATCAGCGCCTGCCTGTCGGCGGCAACGCGCAATCAGGTGGTGGCCTTTATCCTGGCCGTTGTCGTCTGTTTCTTGTTCCTGTTGTCCGGGCTGCCGATGGTGCTGGATGTGTTTCGAGGCTGGTTGCCGCAGGCGATGGTCGACGGCATTGCCAACTTGAGCTTTCTTGTCCACTACGGGTCGATCTCCCGGGGTGTGATTGATTTGCGGGATCTGCTCTACTTCGGCCTGGTCATTGGCTTCTGGTTGATGGCCAACCGGATCGTTCTGGAACTGAAGAAGGCGGACTGATTGCGATGAAAAACTGGTATTCAGGCGGTGCCCTGGCCTTGCTGGCCATTCTGTTTCTGGCGCTAACCATGCTCTCCAGCACCCTGCTCACCGGCGCCAGGCTCGATCTGACCGAAAATCGGCTCTATACCTTGAGTCCGGGCACGATCAATCTGTTGCGGGCCATCGAGGAACCGATCACGCTGGATTTCTATTTCAGCGAGGCAGCGAGCAGCGAGCTGCCCCAGGTACGCAACTTTGCTCGTCGGGTCCAGGAGTTGATGGACGAAATGGCACGGCGCTCGAACGGCAGCCTGGAAGTGCGGCGCATCGACCCTCGGCCGTTTTCGGAGGAAGAGGATCAAGCGACTCGTTTCGGACTTGAAGCTGTACCCACGGGGCGGGGTGGCGACAGCCTGTATCTGGGCGTGGTGGGCACCAACCTGCTCGACGGTGTTGAAGTGCTTCCTTTCATCTCGCCCGCGCGCGAAGCCTTTCTCGAGTATGAGCTGGCCCGGATGGTCCACATTCTGTCCCGTCCCGACCGTCCCCGAGTCGGTCTGTTGACCGGTCTCCCGATGTCGGGCGGATTCGATATGCAGACCGGGCAGCGACGCGAGCCGTGGGTGATCTATGAGCAGATCGGGCAGATGTTTTCCCTCGAGCCGGTCAGCCGCACGGTCGACAAGCTGCCTGAAGGCATAGATGCCCTGGTGATCGTGCACCCCCGCGATCTTTCGGAGGCCTTGTTGCGCGATATCGATCGCTTTGTTCTGGAAGGCGGCCGCCTGCTGGTCTTCGTTGATCCCTTTGCCGAGGCAGATCCGGGGCCTGACCCAACGGATCCGATGAGCGCGCTGACCGCAGATCGGTATTCCAGCCTGGAGCCGTTGTTCTCCAGCTGGGGGCTGATGTTCGATACCGATGTGTTCGTGGCCGATCTTGGCCAGGCGCTGCAGGTCAGCATGCAGCAGGGGCGGACCGCGGTGCGGCATCCAGCCATCATCGGCGTGAGCGGAGCGCGGATGAACCCTGATGATGTCACTACGGGTGAGCTCGACAGCATCAACATGGCCAGCGCCGGGGCATTGGTGCTTGCCGAAGACAGCGCCTTGAGCCTGGAGCCGCTCTTGATGTCCAGCACCCAGTCCAGCCTGTTGGACAGTGAGCGGCTGCGCTTTCTCGGTGATCCCGGCGAGCTGGCTGCAGAAATGGCGAGCACCGGAGAGAGTCACGTGCTCGCCGCCCGCCTCACCGGGCCGGCCGGCTCCGCTTTTGCCCCAAACAATGGCGCGGAAGGGGAGGGCAGTATCAATGTCATCGTGGTCGCTGATACGGATCTGCTCGCCGACCGTTTCTGGGTTCAGCGCCAGCGTTTCTTCGGTACCGTGCTGCTCGAACCCTTCGCCAGCAACGGTGATTTCGTCATCAACGCGATTGACAATTTGCTTGGCAACGCCGATTTGATCAGCGTGCGCAGCCGCGGTGTCTCGAATCGGCCATTTGATCTGGTCGACGCACTTCGCCGCGAGGCAGAGCAGAACCTGCGTGCCACCGAGCAACGGCTGGAAGCCGAGCTGGCAGAGACCGAACGGCGCCTGAACGATCTGCAGCAAGCCAGGGGAGACGCTGATCTGACCGTGCTGACCAGCGAGCAGGAGGCCGAGATTGATCGCTTCATGTCCCAGCGACTGGACATTCGGCAGCAGCTGCGACAGGTGCGTCGCGATCTGGATCGCGACATCGAAGCGCTTGGCACCAGAATCAAGGTTATCAACATCGCCCTGATGCCGGCTTTGATCACCCTGTTTGCCTTGTGGATGGCCTGGCAGCGTCGCCAGCGAATGCGTCGGGCGCGTGGAGGTGCGGGATGAGTCCTCGCGGCATTCTCATTCTGGGGGTGTTGACCCTGGTCACGCTGACCCTGGCGCTGATCCTGGGGCGCCCTACCGGGCCCGTGGATACGGTCGACAGCGAGCCGCTGGTACCGGGGCTGCGTGAGATGGTCAACGACATCGATGCGATTGTCGTCACCGCCGCCGATGGCGTGGCGCTGGCATCGCTGCAACGTGACAGGGAGCGCTGGCTGGTCGCTGAAAAGGACGGCTATGAGGCGGATTTCGAGCTGGTGCAGGGCCTGCTGCGCGAACTGGCGTCGGGGCGCCGCCTGGAGGCTCGGACCAGTAACGAGGCATGGCATGCTCGGCTCGGGGTCGCCGATCCGGGCGTCGAAGACAGCGCCGGGCTGCATCTGAGTTTTCCGGGCAGCGACTTGCCGGCGCTGATTATCGGCAATCTCGATGCGACCGAGACGGGGCGTTTCGTTCGCTTGCTTGGAGATCCGCAGGCCTGGCTGTCGGATCGACGGCTGGATATTCCAGCCAGCCCCGTGCGCTGGCTGCAGAGAGCGGTTATGGACATCCCCGCCAGGGAGCTTTCCGAGGTAACAATTCGCCATGCCGACGGCGACACGGTGATCCTGCGTGCCGCCAGCGAGGACGGCGATGACTGGGTGCTGATGAACGTTCCCGATGGCCGGCAGGCGGCGGAAATGTGGCAACTGAGGCCGGTGGCCAACGGCCTGGCCAATGTTGACCTGGAAGGCGTCCGCCGTCACGATCAGGTTCCGGATGAGGCTGTCCGTGCGCTGTATGTAACCCGGGATGGATTGAATTTCGTTGCCAGCCTGTTCGAGGATGACGACGGTCGATGGGTGCATTTCAGCGTCAGCGCAGAGGTGCAAGCGGATGCGGATGGCGAAGCAGTGCTGCCGAGCATTGTTGCCGATGCCGCGGCCGTTGATGCCAGGCTGTCGGGCTGGCAGTTCCGCCTGCCGCAGCGCAAGTACGAGAACATGACCAGGCGCCTGGAGGACTTGCTCAGGCCCGAGGAGGCTTGAGCAGGTCGGTGTTGACTGCGGCGAATGCGTCCGCGATTTCCTCGTTGAACTCTTTCAGGGCCGAGGATTTTCGCCATACCATGGCAATTCTTCGACTGGGCGCGGGTTCCTGGAAGGGTCTGACAGTCAGGTTTTCCGTGGGCGCGACCGGCGGCTTGACCGCAAGGGTCGGCATCAGCGTGATCCCGGTGTTGGCCGCAACCATCTGTCGCAGGGTTTCCATGCTGGTGGCATGAAAATCCAGGCGTTCATGGGCGCCGGCCATATGGCATACCTCAAGAGCCTGATCGCGCAGGCAATGGCCGTCTGCCAGCAGCAGCAGCTCTTCATCTTCCAGGTCGCTGACCGCGATGTTGGGCTTTGCAGCGAGGTGATGTTGCTCGGGCATTGCAACCACGAAGGGCTCCTCGAACAGGACTTTCGTGACCAGCCGTTCATCGGCGACGGGCAGGGCGAGAATGCCTGCATCCAGGGTGCCGCGCTCCAGCATGTCGAGAATGTCTTCGGTCTTTTCCTCGAACAGGCGCAAGGTCAGACGAGGGAAGCGTCTGCGAATGCCGGGGATGACGTGCGGGAGCAGGTAGGGCGCCAGGGTAGGGAAGATGCCCAGACGCAGGGTGCCCGAATGCGGGTCGCGAGCCCGACGCGCAATGGCGCGCATGGCCTCGAGCTCACCGAGTACCGCGCGTGCCCGCTCCACCACTGCTTCGCCAATCGGCGTCAGCATCACCTGGCGCGGCGATCGCTCGACCAGCTGCACTTCGAGCTCTTCCTCAAGCTTGCGGATCTGGGTGCTCAGGGTTGGCTGGCTGACATGGCACATTTCCGCCGCCTTGCTGAAATGACGCACCTCGGCCAGCGTGACCAGGTATTGAATGGCTCGGAAATTCATCTGTAAACCGTCAATCGCGGGATGAATTGATTGTTGGGTTCGGCGTAGCCGATGTCAATTGTCATGGATGGAGCTCGATCCGGCTTTCGCCTTGTGTCCTCCAAGCCTGGCTAGTGGGCCATGCGCTGGGTTTCGGCTGATGAGTATAGGGTCGGCCTATGCGTTTCATAGGAAAATTCAATTTGAGAGCTGTGCCGAAGCCCCGATGTAGTGCCATGCAACGATGCGCCCATTGCGGCGTTTTTTGATTTAAACAGGAGAACAAAGACGTGCTGACTATTGGAGACAAGTTCCCGAGCTACCGGCTGAAGGCAACTATCGGGACTGAAATTGATTCAGCCTTCACCGAATTAGGTAATGAAAGTTTCAGCGGCAAGTGGCAATTGGTGTTTTTCTATCCGAAAGACTTTACTTTTGTCTGCCCGACTGAAATCAAGGCCTACAGCGACCTCAACGATGAATTCGCCGACCGCGACTGCGTTGTTCTGGCCGCGAGCACCGATTCCGAGTTCGTGCACATGGCCTGGCGCAAGAGCCATGATGACCTGCGTGATCTGCAGATTCCGATGCTTGCCGATATCAAGCGCGAGCTGTCAGCGGCGCTCGGCATTATCCACCCTGAAGAAGGCGTTGCCATGCGTGCCACCTTCCTGGTCGACCCGCAGGGCATTATTCGCCATGTTTCTGTAACTGACATGAATGTCGGCCGTAATGCCAAGGAAACCCTGCGAATTCTCGATGCACTGCAGTCCGATGAGCTGTGTCCGTGCAACTGGCAGCCTGGTGAAGAGCACCTGAAGGCAGCCTGATCCTGTCTCCAGCCCGGTGGGCATGCTGCCGGGCTGGTGATCAAACAGCCATTCACGCACGCATCGACTTCAAGGAACAAGACCATGAGTATCGACATCCTGAAAAAGCAGATCCCGGATTATGCGAAGGATCTGCGTATCAACCTCGGAAACGTGCTCGATGTTGAGCAGGCCGGCGGCATGACCGAACAGCAGCTGTGGGGAACGGCGCTTGCGACCGCCATTGCGTCTCGCAACCGGGACCTGATCGCTGCCGTGGCCAGCGATGCGGCAAGCCATCTGGACGAAAGCTGGTTGATGGCCAGCCGATCGGCCGCCGCCATCATGAGCATGAACAACATCTACTATCGGTTCGTGCATCTGGCCTCGAACGAGGAGTATGGCAAGCTTCCGGCCAAGCTGCGCATGACCGTGATTGGCAATCCGGGAATCGACAAGGTTGATTTCGAGCTGCTGTCGCTGGCAGTTTCCGCGGTCAACGGCTGCGGATTGTGCATAGACAGCCATGAGCGCATTCTCAAGCATGGCGGCGTCGCCAGCGAGGTCATCCAGCATTCGGTCCGAATCGCCTCGGTCATTCACGCCGTGGCCGTTGTGCTGGATACGGATGATGCCGCCAGCCTTGCAGCGGCAGCCTGAATTCTCAGCGCAAGGGGATAGTGCCTGGCCGTCGACGCGGCCAGGCCACTCCGGGCCTGTCGCCATGCTCGATGCCGGCCCAAGCGATCAGGGTCTATACTGAGCGCCATGACCAGCCTCGCCGAACGAATCGAGCATGCCAGCACCCGAATCACCAAGCTGGTGTTTCCGCAGGACACCAATCCTATCGGAACGCTCTATGGTGGAACTGCGCTGCAGTGGATGGACGAAGTGGCCTTCTTGACGGCGACGCGCTTTGCCAGGCAACAGGTGGTGACGGTGTCGATGGACCGGGTTGACTTCAAGGTGCCGATTCCGCAGGGCGCCATTGTCGAGTTGATCGGTGAGGTCAGGCGGGTGGGTAGAACATCCATGACCATCCAGGTTCGCATTCTGCTTGAGGATGCGATGGTTGGTACGCAGGAGTTGGCGATTGAAGGCAGCCTGGTGATGGTTGCAGTTGGCGCGGACATGAAACCAGTGCCCTTGTCGGCCTAGGGCGCTCCTGCAGCGGAGGGTGCTGTCGACCCTGCGCTTGCAAGTGGCGGGAGCCTGCGGTGATTGAAAACCCGGTTGAGGGTTGGGATGCGAAATTTCCTGAAACGCAAGCTGAACATCAGCAGCCGGCAGGTCGTACTGTCGCCCGGCCCTGTATGGCTTGCCTGTGCGGCCGCTCTGCTTGCCTTGCTGGCCATGGCCTTGCTGGTAGAGCACATGTATCACGTCGAGGGCTTGCGCGTGGCCGACAGCAGGCACAGTGAGACCTTGCAGCAGGCAAGTTCATTGCGCTCGCTACTCGAAGCCGAGTTGAACGCCAGTCTTTATACGGCGGCCGGTCTGGTTGGTTACGTCGTTGCGCATCAGGACTTTCTTGACCCGGAACGAGTGGCCACGGCACTGGAAACCATCCACCGCAATGGCCGCCATCTGCGCAATGTTGCGCTGGCACCTGACAACGTCCTGACCTACGTTTATCCCGTCGCCGGCAATGAGGCAGCAGTTGGGCTGAACTATGAGCGTCATGCTGAGCAGTGGCGACAAGTCGAACGGGCCATGACCCGGCGGCATAGCGTACTGGTTGGGCCAATGCCCCTGGTTCAGGGGGGCTATGGTCTGGTCAATCGCACCCCGGTCTTCCTTGCTGACGGGCGCTACTGGGGGCTGTTGAGCGTGGTTATCGATCCGGTCAGTCTGTTTGGCGTGTTTCCGACAGAAGACAAGGCCGCGCTGCGCTGGCTGGATGCCCGGGACAGCGACTTTGATGCAATATGGGGCGATCAGGCACTGTTTGAACGGGAGCCGGTGATCCTGAGCATCCAAGTGCCCGACGGTGTCTGGCAGTTGGGTATGGAGCCGTCCCGGGAGTGGGCCGCGGCGGAAGCACGGCTGGGCTGGTATCGCTTTGCCGGGCACCTGGTCGCTGCGCTGGTGGCTGGCCTGCTGTTGCTGGTCTTGCTTGAGCGGCGCCATATCGCCTTGCTGGCGTGGACTGATCAACTCACTGGCCTGCCCAATCGCCGGATGTTCCAGTATCGCCTGGAACGGCTGCTGCAGGAGTCCCGGCGTCGCCAGCAAGCATTCCTGCTTTACTACATCGATCTGGACGGTTTCAAGGCCGTGAACGATCGCATGGGACACGCTCAGGGTGACCGGGTATTGAGTATCCTCGCCGGCAGGATGCGCTCGGCCATTGATGAGGCTTGCCTGTTGGCGAGAATTGGCGGCGATGAGTTTGCCTTGCTGCGTCCTGACTGCGGTGATGCAGCCACTGCCGAGCGCGATTTCGACGCCATGATTGCCGCGGTCCGCCAACCCGTCGACGGATTGCCGACAGGCTTCCAGCTTGATGCCACGGTCGGTGTCGCCAGATTCCCGGAGGACGGCGATTCGGCCGAGCAGCTGGTTCAGTATGCCGACAGCCGGATGTACCAGGCCAAGAGCGCGGTTAGTGGTAACCGCTGATGACGGCCACGCCGATGAATGTCATGGCGAGGGCCACATAAATGCCGAGTATGGGCAAGATCCAGCGGGCCCACACGGCCCAATCGATTCTGGCCGCGCCGAGTACGCCCATCAAGGTCGCCGAGGTGGGGATGATGAGGTTGGTCAGGCTGTCCCCCAGCTGGAAGCACAGCACGGTGACCTGACGCTGTACACCGACAAGGTCACCCAGCGGCGCCATCAGCGGCATGGTGAGCGCGGCTTGTCCTGAACCCGAGGGCACCAGGAAGTTGATCAGGCTCTGGACGAAGAACATCAGCCAGGCCGAGATCAGTTCCGGCACGTGGGTCAAGCCAGACGCCAGCACAAACAATATGGTGTTCAGGACCGACGGCTGTGCCGGGTCAGTGCCGCCCAACAGCAATACCAGACCCTTCGCCAGTCCAACAACGAGAATCGCCGGGATCAGCCCGGCAGCCCCCTCTCGGAAAGCGCGAGCCTGACGGTTCGCGCCCAGGCGGTTGGCGCCGGGGAGCAGATAGAGCAGACCGACAGCCAGCCCCATGGTGAAGAACTGGGCGGCAATTTCCGGAATGAAATACTGTCGTGCCATGACGCCCCAGATCACCCAGCCGACGCCGGCCGCCAACAGAATCAAAGCCAGGGCATCCCTGGCAGTGAAGGATTGGGCATCACTGTCGTCGCCGGCCTGGTCACGGAAATGATGGTCGGAGTCGTGAACCGGCGACAGGGCGGGGTTGCGGTGAACACGCCTGGCCCACCATACCGTTATCGCCATGCCAACCAGGGTGAACACAATCCACATTGCAATTCTCAGGGCCGCCCCTGACAGAATGGGGACTTCGGCAATGCCCTGGGCGATGGCAACATTGAAGGGGTTCATCCAGCTGGCCGCGAAGCCGACTCTGGACGCGACGAAGGTCACCAGTACCGCCGTTATTGCATCATAGCCCAGGCGCACGATAATCGGGGTCAAAAGGAGGACGAAAGCGATCGTTTCCTCGCTCATGCCGAAAATGGCCCCGCCGAGAGAAAACAGGAAAAACAGCAGCGGCAGGACCACGATCGGATCTTTCTCCGTTCGTCTGATCAGCGCCCTGACACCGCGATCGATGCAGCCTGTCTGCATGATCACGCCGAATGCGCCACCCACGATCAGCAAGAAGCCCATGATACCGATGGCTGCCGAGTGGCGGCTGCCTGAGACCAGCCCCTCGAAAGGCGCGTTCAGAAATCCCACGGCATCAGGGTCGGCAGCAAATAACGGCGTACCCGGCGCCCCTTCGGCGCTGAGGGAAAAGCTCGACAGCGCGACCGGAAGCGTCCGTCCATCGGCATCGGTGGCTACCTCGAAGCTGCCGGCTGGCACCAGGAAGCTGGCTGCCGCCATTACCAGCGCAATCCAGAAAAGGATCACCAACGTGTCCGGGGTCTGCCGATTGGGACGAGTCATTCTTGCTCCGTTGCCGAACAAAAGCTGAGGCCGCGCGTTATCCTGGTCCGTCTATGGCTGCAGGCGTGCGTGGATCATCCTGGGGCCGGCGTCCAATTATGCCTGCTTGCCGGCGCTGTCGGGCTCGCTCTGCCGCCGTTCCGCCGAAGCGCGGTACACTAAAGACGTTCGACCAACGGACTGGCCCGAGCCAGCCGGAAACTACAATCACTGCCGCTTGCTCGTCGGCAATCCCAACACTGCGGTCACCTTGCTCAATGTCCTCGAAGGCCTGGAAGAATCGGCAGCAGAACGATCCTTACGTGAAAAAGGCGCGTGAGGAGGGGTATCGGGCGCGGGCAGCTTACAAGCTGATCGAGCTTGACGAGCGAGATCAGCTGCTCGGGCGGGCCAGGCGCGTTGTCGACCTGGGTGCCGCCCCCGGCAGTTGGTCGCAGGTCGCCAGGCGTCGGCTGCCGCAGCAGGCCACCGTGATTGCGCTGGATATCCTGCCGATGGAGCCGATCGAGGGGGTAGAGATCATTCAAGGGGACTTTCGCGAGCAGCCGGCGCTCGATCAGCTGGAGGCCGCACTGCAGGGCGGCAAAGTGGACCTTGTACTCTCGGACATGGCCCCCAACATATCTGGAATCGGTCCGGCCGACCAGGCCAGGTCCATCCACCTGGCCGAGCTGGCGCTGGCGTTTGCCCGCGACTGGCTGGATTTTTCAGGAAAGCTCGTGGTCAAAGTGTTCCAAGGAGCTGGCTTTGACGACCTGCTCACCGAGTTCAGGCGAACATTCCGGACGGTAAGAATACGCAAGCCCAAGGCTTCGCGGGCGGAAAGCCGCGAGGTGTATCTGGTCGGAGAAGGGCTCAAGGCCGGTGGCTAAGCCGGTCATGGGCTAGAATGGAGTTCCGCGGCCGCCAATAGCATAGACGGAGAGCGACTTTGAGCGATTTTGCCAAGAATCTGATCATGTGGATCATCATTGCGATGGTCCTCATGAGCGTCTTCAATTACTACTCCCAGCCGCAGCAGCAGCCCAGCGAGATGACCTACTCGGCCTTCCTGCAGGAGGTCAGAAACCGGAATATCTCCACAGCCGTCATCAAGGAAGGGAGTGCGTCGACGACGATTACCGGCCAGCGGGCTGACGGCCAGCGCTTTACCGTGGTCGGCCCTCGTAACGATCCCGGGCTGATCGTGGATCTGGAAGAGGCCAACGTGGACTACAAGTTCGAGGAAGCGGCGCGGCGCTCCATGTTCGTCGATATTCTGATCAGCCTGTTGCCGGTCCTGGTTCTGGTGGGCTTGTGGGTCTACTTCATGCGCCAGATGCAAGGCGGCATGGGGGGGCGCGGAGGCGCGATGAGTTTCGGCAAATCGCGCGCCAAGCTGCAGGGCGAAGACCAGGTCAAGGTCACCTTCGACGATGTGGCCGGCTGCGAGGAGGCCAAGGAAGAAGTCACCGAGCTGGTTGATTTCCTGCGTAATCCGGCCAAGTTCCAGCGCCTCGGCGGGCATATTCCGAAGGGCATCCTGATGGTCGGCTCGCCCGGCACCGGCAAGACGCTGCTGGCCAAGGCCATCGCCGGGGAGGCCCGGGTGCCGTTTTTCTCGATATCAGGTTCCGATTTTGTCGAAATGTTTGTCGGCGTCGGCGCTTCGCGCGTTCGTGACATGTTCGAAACGGCGAAGAAGCACGCACCCTGCATCATCTTCATCGATGAGATCGACGCCGTCGGCCGCCATCGTGGTGCCGGTCTCGGCGGCGGTCATGACGAGCGCGAGCAGACCCTTAACCAGCTGCTGGTGGAAATGGACGGCTTCGAAGGCAATGAAGGGATCATCCTGATTGCCGCGACCAACCGCCCCGACGTCCTTGACCCTGCGCTGCTGCGACCGGGGCGCTTCGACCGCCAGGTGGTGGTGCCGTTGCCCGACCTGATGGGCCGCGAGCAGATCCTGAAAGTGCACATGCGCAAGGTGCCGATTGACGATAACGTCGATCCGAAGGTGATTGCACGCGGTACGCCGGGTTTTTCCGGAGCGGACCTCGCCAATCTGGTCAACGAGGCAGCCCTGTTTGCCGCCCGGCAGGACTCCAAGACCGTCCGTCAGTCGCACTTCGAGCTGGCCAAGGACAAGATCATGATGGGCGCCGAGCGCAAGTCCATGGCGATGTCGGAAGATGAAAAGCGCCTGACCGCTTACCATGAGGCGGGTCACGCCATTGTCGGCCGCCTTGTGCCGGATCACGACCCGGTGTACAAGGTCACGATCATTCCGCGTGGCCGCGCGCTGGGTGTGACGATGTTCCTGCCTGAGCAGGACAAGTACTCGATGAACCGGCAGCAGATCACCTCGCAGCTGGCCAGCCTGTTTGGTGGCCGGGTTGCCGAAGAGCTGATTTACGGCAAGGAAAAGGTCACGACCGGCGCCTCGAACGACATCGAGCGGGCTTCGCAGATTGCCCGCAACATGGTCACCAAGTGGGGGCTGTCCGACGCGATGGGGCCAATTTCCTACAACGAAAACGAGGACGAAGTATTTCTCGGTCGGCAGGTTACCCAGCATAAGCATGTGTCTGACGAGACGCACCGGCAGCTGGACAAGGAGGTGCGTCGCATTATCGATGAAGCATATGACGTCGCCACGCGCATCCTTCAGGAAAATCGCGACAAGCTGGAATTGATGGCCGAAGCCCTGATGCGCTACGAAACCATCGGCGTCAAGCAAATCGACCAGATCATGCAGGGCCAGGAGCCGGATCCACCGGAAGACTGGAGCGATGGCGACCAGCCACCGCTGCCTGATGCCGACGACGCGGACGGTGGCCCAGAGCCTACCGGGCAGCCGGCACCGGGCTGACCGAACTCGGTTGTCGAAAGCCGCGCCGCTTCTGCTGCGCGGCTTTTTCATGTCGAGCGGATAAACATGCCAGCCGGATTGAGTGACCAGATCCTGTCAGCCCATCGCGAGCGTCGGCCGCTGCTGATGGGTATCGTCAATGTTACCCCTGACTCCTTCTCCGACGGCGGCCGTTACTGGCGGCCGGACGACGCGCTTGCACATGCGCTGAAGCTGGTCGAGGAGGGCGCCGATATTCTCGATATTGGCGGTGAGTCGACCCGACCAGGTGCCCAGGCCGTGCCCGCTTCGCAGGAGTTGGAACGCGTGCTTGGGGTGATCGAAAAGCTGGCTGCGCGGACAGCAGTACCGATTTCCATAGATACCAGCAAGCCTGAAGTCATGCAGGCCGCGATCAAGGCGGGCGCGGCCATGATCAATGATGTCTACGGCTTGCGCAGCGAAGGGGCACTGGAAACGGCAGCCGCGTTGAATGTTCCAGTCTGCATCATGCACATGCAAGGCGAGCCTCGCACCATGCAACAGGCGCCAAGCTACGGCAACGTGGTCAGCGATGTGGCCGATTTTCTGAAGGAGCGGTCAACAGCGGCGCTGGCAGCGGGTATTCGGCCTGAGCATCTGGTCCTTGATCCGGGCTTTGGTTTCGGCAAGACTTTGGCGCATAACCTGTCCCTGCTGAAACAGCTGGAAGTCTTGCGTGAGCACGGCTGGCCCTTGCTGGCAGGTATTTCCCGCAAGTCCATGCTTGGCGCCATAACCGGTCGCGAGAGCGCGAAGGACCGGCTGCCAGCCTCACTGGCCGCTGCCTTGCTGGCAGCCCAGCGAGGCGCGGCCATTCTGCGAGTGCATGATGTCGCGGCGACGCGCGATGTCCTGGCTGTCCTGAATGCCCTGGCTGATGCGGCTCAGTAAGCTGCCTCAGTGCAGCCTTGCCTTGCCCGGCTGATCCATGTGTTCGCTGAATCGAAGACCCGAGCAGCTTGTACAATACGCGGATGAAATATTTCGGTACCGATGGCATCCGCGGCCGGGTCGGCGAGCCGCCTATAACGGTTGATTTTGTCCTCAAGCTGGGCTGGGCAGCGGGCTCGGTGCTGGCCGAACGCGGCGGCGATCATCCCTCCGTGGTGATCGGCAAGGACACCCGCATTTCCGGCTATCTTTTTGAGTCTGCGCTGGAAGCCGGTTTCTCCGCTGCTGGTGTCGATGTGCGTTTGCTCGGGCCGATGCCAACACCTGCGGTAGCCCATCTCACTCGCAGCCTGGGTGGCGTGGCCGGCATCGTGATCTCCGCATCGCACAACCCTTATGAAGACAACGGCATCAAGTTTTTCTCCGGGCAGGGCGAGAAACTCGACGATGCGCTGCAAGTGGCGATTGAAGAGCGCCTGGAGGCACCCCTGATGCAGGTTCCGCCCCATCGGCTTGGCAAGGCGACACGGATCGATGATGCCGTTGGGCGCTACATCGAGTATTGCAAGGCCACGGTGCCTTACGGAACGCGCTTCGAGGGTCTCAAGATCGTCGTTGACTGCGCCAACGGCGCTACCTATCGCATCGCGCCGCCGGTATTCCGCGAGCTGGGTGCTGAAGTGGTCGCCATCCATCATCATCCGGATGGATTGAATATCAACGCCGAGTGCGGTTCGACGCATCCGGCCAGCCTGGCTGCAGCCGTGCGCCGGGAGCGCGCCGACCTGGGTGTCGCCTTTGATGGCGATGGCGATCGCGTGGTGCTGGTGGACCACCACGGATCGCTGGTTGACGGCGACCAGATTCTTTTCGTGCTTGCCAATGCCCGGCGCGCCAATGGTGGGCTGCCGGGCGGCGTGGTTGGTACGGTGATGAGCAACTTTGGTCTGGAAGAGGCCTTTTCCCGGCTGAGCATTCCTTTCGAGCGTAGCCAGGTAGGTGATCGCTACGTCCACGAGCGCCTGCGACAGCGTGGCTGGGTGCTTGGAGGCGAAGCCTCCGGGCACATCCTGTGCCTCGATCGGGCGACGACCGGTTGCGGCATCGTCTCGGCGCTGCAGGTGCTGGAGGTCGTTGCCCGAACCCGTCAGTCGCTGGCTGCGCTGGCTGGCGGCATGCAGAAGTATCCGCAGGTCATGATCAATGTTCCGATCGAAGGAAACGCGCGCGAGGCGGTCGAATCCAATCCGCAGCTAGATGCCATGGTGCGGGAGGTCGAAGTCGAGCTTGGTGGCAGGGGGCGGGTGATCCTGCGCCCATCGGGGACCGAGCCTGTTGTCCGGGTCACCGTAGAAGGGCCTGAGGCGGCGCTGGTCGAACGCCTGGCCGATCAACTGGCCGATGCCGTCACCCGCGCAGTCGGCGTCTGAGTGGCAATGCAGCAATCCATGATTCGTGGGGTCCGACATGAATGAAGTGCCGATTCTCTCGCTGGCGGACTTCGATGACCGCCGCGGAGCATTCTCCGCCGCTCTGGGACAAGCCTGGCGCCAGACCGGCTTTGTCGGGGTCCGCGATCACGGTATCGACGATGCCTTGATCGATCAATCGTATGCCGTATTTCGTCAGTTCTTCGAGCTGCCTCTGGCCATCAAGCAGCAGTATCACCGTCCGGGAATCGGAGGGGCGCGGGGCTATACCGGTTTCGGCATTGAACAGGCCAAGGACCACGACGTTCCGGACCTGAAGGAGTTCTGGCATGTCGGTCGTGAGCTTTTGTCCGAAAATCCGCACCCGGACATTCTCCTGCCAAATGTCTGGCCGGCCGAAATCCCGCAGTTCAAGGCAACCGCACTGGAGCTGTATCAGGCGCTGGACAAGCTCGGCTCGCGAATCCTGTCGGCGTTGGCTCTCGATATCGGGCTTCCTGGCGACTGGTTTGCGGACAAGACGCAGCTGGGCAATTCAATTCTCAGGCCGATCCACTACCCCCCGATTGATAACGCGGTTCCGGGGGCGGTAAGGGCTGCGCAGCATGAAGATATCAACCTGATCACCCTGCTGCTCGGTTCGCGTGAGCAGGGTCTGGAGATTCTGACCCGCAGTGGCCAGTGGGTGCCGGTCAGCACCTTGCCGGGCACCATCGTGGTCAATGTCGGTGACATGCTGCAGCGACTGAGCAACCACGTCTACCCGTCGACCACTCACCGCGTGGTCAATCCTGCCGGCGAGGCGGCGCGCCGTGCTCGCTACTCGATCCCGTTTTTCCTGCATCCCAACCCGGATTTTCTGATCGAAACCTTGCCCCAGTGTGTTGGCGAGGACAGACCAAACCGTTACCCGGAGCCGATCCGCTCAGACGATTACCTGAAGGAGCGCCTGCGTCAAATCGGTCTGCTTTGATCACTCATCGGCAAACAGGACCTGGCCTCGGCTCAGGTCAATGAGGATTCGGCGCAGAGCCCCCACCGAGTCGGCGGGCAGTTCAATTTCCAGTCTGGCGCCGCGCTCGCTGTAGCTTTCGGAAACCTTCTCGGCATCGAAGCGGACCAGCTGCTGGTGGCAGCGGTCGACATGTTCGAATGCAAGCTCGAAAGTCAGTCTTGCCGTCTCGATCAGGGCTTGACGGCTGGACAGCCGCAGACACTCGGCAGCGCAGCCGCCATAGGCGCGAGCCAGCCCGCCCGTGCCAAGTTTGATGCCGCCGTAGTGACGGATCACGACGACGCCGACCTGGTCCATGTGCTGGCCCTCTATGGCCTGCAGGATGGGGCGGCCAGCCGTTCCGCCCGGCTCCCCGTCATCATCGAATCGATAGCTGCCCTGGCAGCGCCACGCCCAGCAGTGATGACTGGCTCCCGCTTGACGAATGCGGTCGAGGAAGTCGCGCATGGTGGTTTCGCTGTCTATGCGCTCGGCCATGGCGATGAATCGGGACTGCTTGATCAGTGCTTCGTGCCGGGCCGGTGCCGACAGGGTCCAGTTCATGGCAATCGGGCCTTGCTGGGCGCTGACTTGATCTCGCAATCTACTTCAAAAGACCTTATCAATAACCTGATTGCATTGCCTTTTTTGAAATCACTCTCTTCCGTCAACGCCCTGCCGGAGGGATCCAGAACCACGCCATAGCCGCGTTCCAGTACGCGCAAGGGGCTGACGTTGTCCAGCGCCCTGAGCAGCGCTGCAAGTTGCTGGCGGCGACGCTCAAGGTCACGGTCCATGGCCCGGATCAATCGCTGATGGATCGCGGAGCGCTGCTGGCCAAGTTGGCGCAGCCGGCGCGCAGGGTGATGGGCCAGTAGTCTGGCCTGCATGCCTTGCAAGCGAATTCGGCGCTCCCGCAAGAGCTTGCATATCAGCTGTTGCCGGCGATCATCGAGACGCTGCAGCATGAGCTCCATCTGCTCCAGGCGCTTACCGGGGTGACAGCGAGCGAGGCGATGAGCGAGATGGTCAACGCCCTGGGCGAGGCGGTCGAGATGTTGACGAGCAGCGCGCTCCACGCGGCGGCTGAGCGTTGCCACCTGGCGGCGCAGGGCCGGGCCATCGGGACTGACAGCTGCGGCAGCCGCGCTTGGGGTGGCGGCACGCAGATCGGCGACAAAGTCAGCGATGGTGAAGTCGGTTTCGTGACCAACGGCGCTGACGATGGGTGTTTCGACGGCGGCGATGGCGCGGGCCAGGCCTTCGTCGTTGAATGCCCAGAGATCTTCCAGCGAGCCGCCGCCGCGACCGATGATCAGGACATCGGCCCAGCCCTGCTGGTCAGCGGCGGTCAGGGCCCGGGTCAGTTCACCTGGCGCCTGCTCGCCCTGAACGGCACTGGCATAGATTCGTACCGATGCGGCCGGCCAACGCTGCCGCAAGATGCGCAGCATGTCCTGGACAGCCGCCCCGCTGGGCGAAGTGATCAAACCAATGCGCAGCGGCCAGGTTGGCAGCGATCGCTTGCGGTCGGGGTCGAACAAGCCTTCTGCCGCCAGTTTGCCCTTCAGCGCCTCGAAGGCGCGGCTGAGGGCGCCGGCGCCGGCCTCAAGCATGCCATCGGCAATCAGCTGGTAGTCGCCGCGGGCCTCATACAGGCTCAGACGGCCGCGTACCAGCACTTCCTGCCCGTTTTCCGGACGGAAAGTAAGCGCCGCAGCGTGGCTGCGAAACAAGGCACAGCGAATCTGGGCGCCGGCGTCCTTGAGGGTGAAGTACAGATGCCCTGAAGCCGGGCGAGCCAGATTGGAGAGCTCGGCCTGGATCCATAGCCTTGGAAAGCCGGCCTCGAGATGAAGCCTGACTTCCTGATTGAGCTCGCGCGGAGAGTAAACCCGGTTTTCGGGACCTGGCGGGGTGATTGGCATGCCTGCGGATTATACCTGCAGGCAGCTCGCCCTGGCCGGCGTCGAGTCAGCGCTCCGAGGGTGCGGCGCCCGACCAGTGCCATTGGTCCGGGTAGTTGTCACAAGCTTCAGGCGAACAGCTCGGGTCAGACGGGGGGTCTGGCGTCAGTGCTTCGTCGTCAGCGGCCAGCTCCGAAGACTCGCTGGCCGGCTGTAGCAAATGGAGGAAGCGGCAGGTGGAGCGCTGCCAGGTGAACCTGGACGCATACTCCACGCAGTCGGCCCCGTCGATCGCCAAGGCGCGAAAAATGGCTTGGCGCAAGTCGGTATCAAGGGCGCCGTTGCCGCCGTTGACGACGAGATCATGTGGCCCGGGAACGGGAAATGCGGCCACGGGCACCCCGCATGCCATGGCCTCCAGCATGACCAGCCCCAGGGTGTCGGTCAGGCTGGGAAAGACGAAAACGTCAGCCGCGCTGATCGCCTCGGCCAGCGCATCGCCCTTGCGATAGCCGAGAAAATGCACATCCGGATACCGTGCACGCAGTTGGTCCAGGGCAGGGCCACCGCCAATCACGACTTTGCTGCCCGGCAGGTCCAGCCCGAGAAAGGCTTCAATGTTCTTCTCCGGTGCGACTCGGCCGAGATACAGTGAAATTGGTCGGGGCAGGGCGAGGGCGTCGCGGCCACGCGGATGGAAGAGTTCGGTGTCGACAGCGCCTGGCCAGATTTCGAGGTTCTTGAATCCCTGTTGGCCCAGCAATTCTCTCTGGGTGTCGGTGCGCACCAGGGTGCGCTCGGCTGCACCGTGAAACCATCTCAGCCAGGCGTAGCTCCAGGCCAGCGGAATGGGTGCACGAAGGCGCAGATACTCGGGGAACCGGGTGTGATAGGAAGTGGTGAAGGCCAGTCCGTGACGACGACACCAGCGCCTGGCCGCCAGACCCAATGGGCCTTCGGTGGCAATGTGAATCGCGTCAAAACAGCCGTTCTGCAACACCTGCCGGGCAGCCCGGCCGGGACGCAAGGTCAGACGAATTTCCGGGTAGCTGGGGCAGGGCAGCGTTGCATGTCCCGCGGGTGAAAGTACAGTGACTTCGTGACCCATGCCAGCAAGCGTTTCACGGGTCTTCTCCAGCGTTCGGACCACGCCATTGACCTGGGGAGCCCAGGCGTCGGTGACCAGCAGGATTTTCATGGGCGTGCCTGTCATTGGATTGCAGCTCTGAGAAGTCTGGAGCACCTGCGTGACAGGCTCATGTAAGACCGCTGACGCAGCGATGACAACCCCGTTGCTTGCCGGTGCGCTATGCTTTCAGCTCTATCAGCGCTTTTTTCAAACCGACAATGAGTGATACTCCAGAAGCACCTGACAGTCATCGCCTGGTCCTGCGGCAAACCCGCATTGAGGATTACCATGACATAGCCGAGATCATGAACCGTGTCTATCCTGGTGGCCTGGATGGCTCCTGGACTGAGGCCCAGTTCGAGTCCCAGATTCTGAGATTCCCGGAAGGTCAGATCTGTATCGAAGACAACGGCAAGGTCGTGGCGGCCGCGATTTCGCTGATCGTCAAGTACAGCCGCTGGGGTCAGGATCATCGCTACTGGGATATTGTCGGTAACGGCTACCTGACCACGCACGATCCCAAGGGAGATGTGCTGTACGGGGTTGACGTCTTCGTTCATCCGGACTACCGCGACCTGCGCCTCGGCCGGCGCTTGTACGATGCGCGCAAGGAGCTGTGCGAGCACATGAATCTGCGCGGTATCGTGGTCGGCGGACGCATTCCGGGCTACCATGCCCATGCTGACGACATGACCCCTCAGCAATATGTAGCAAGGGTGCAGTCGCGCGAACTTCGCGATCCGATTCTGACCTTCCAACTGGCCAATGACTTTCAGGTTCGGCGCATCGTGCGCGGCTACCTGCCGGACGATAAACCATCGGCCGGTTTCGCGGTTCTGCTGGAGTGGATCAACATCTATTACGAGGAGTCCAGCGCAGGCGCGATTGGCGGGCGCCCCTCAGATGTTCGAATCGGCGCCGTACAGTGGCAGATGCGGCCCACGCGCTCGCTGGAGGATCTTTTCAACCAGATCGAGTATTTTGTCGACGCGGTGTCAGGCTACCAGGCTGACGTCGTGCTGTTTCCCGAGTTCTTCAACGGACCTTTGATGGCGCCCTGGAACGACCAGGGGCCGGCCGAAGCGGTTCGGCAGCTGGCCGGCTATACCGAGACCATTCGCGATGAGATGCTCAAGTACGCGGTCAGCTACAACATCAACATCATTGCCGGTTCCATGCCTGAATACGATGGCGACAAGCTGCGCAACGTTTGCTACCTGCTGCGCCGCGACGGTAGTTGGGATCGACAGTACAAGGTGCATGTGACGCCCGACGAGGTCAGCTACTGGGGCCTGACCGGTGGTGACAAGGTCAAGGTTTTCGACACCGATTTCGGCAAGATCGGCATCCTGATCTGCTACGACGTCGAATTTCCCGAATTGCCGCGACTGATGGCCGAAGAGGGCATGCACATCCTGTTTGTACCGTATTGGACTGACACCAAGAATGCCTATCTGCGTGTGCGTCGGTGTGCCCAGGCACGGGCGATCGAGAATGAATGCTATGTCGTTATCACCGGCTCTGTCGGCAACCTGCCGCGGGTCGAGAACATGGATATGCAATACTCGCAGGCCGCCGTCTTCACCCCCTCCGATTTTGCCTTTCCGCATGACGCCATCGCCCATGAAGCCACTCCAAACACCGAGACCATGTTGATCGCGGATCTCGATCTCGACAATTTGCGCGAGATTCGCTCGCACGGCTCGGTACGCAACCTGAAGGACCGTCGCCTCGATTTGTTCGAGTTGCGCTGGCGGCAGAAGTGAGCCGTTGGCAGCTGGTGCAGAACGCTACGGTTCAACGCAGCCTTGCTGCCAGGGCATGCCCGCGATGGGATGGGATAACCCAGGATGAACGTTTGGCCTGTTATCATGATTGCAGGTTTGGATGAGAGGCTTGTGCTCGTATGTGGTCTGAATTGATTGCAGTTTTGATTGGTTTGCTGATTGGCGGGGTTGGAGTCTGGATCTGGCTGCGCGGTCGCAGCAGTGGCGGTGGCTCGGTTGAGGCCTTGCAGAAGGAAAATGCGCGCTTTCGGGAAGAAGTCAATGAGCACTTCGTCCAGACCGCCGAATTGATCAACCGCCTGACCGACAGCTACAAGGCCGTCTTTGATCACCTCAGCGAGGGGGCGGATCGTCTTGTCGACAAGGAGACTGTGCGTGAGCGCATGCCCCGCGTCACCGCCCAGGAAGTGCGTCTGAAGCATATCGGGGCCCCGCGTGATGAGCAGGAGAACCAAAGTGTCTCTGAATGATTATGCATAGGCCCGTTGCGCCCTTGCATGATTGTTCAGCGGTTCCCCAAATCAGGTTGTCGCTGTTAGCCCGGCAAGTATATAGATCCTGAATGTGATCTATATGCCTGCCCGGTTAATGAAAGGGAAGCCCGGCAGTTTCCTGCTGGCAGACGGTCCGAGCCGACTCAGGGGCTTACCCGCAGCACCTCGCCATCGCGGTGGTCGGTAAGAATGTAGAGGGCGCCATCCGGGCTCACCCTGACGTCACGCAAGCGCCTGTTGATCGGTAAAATCAGCTTTTCGTCTGACAGTACCTCGCGGCCGTCCAGTCGGATGCGGCGGATGGAGCGCTCGACCAGGCTGGCGACCAGCAGGTCTCCGTCCCAGCCGTCGAACAGCCGCCCACGGTATTGAGTCATGCCGGCTGGGGCAATTGAAGGTGTCCAATCTATTTTCGGATCAACCATGCCCGGTCGGCTGCTGTATGGGCTGATCCTGGCCCCGGAATAGTCGACGCCGTGGGTGGCGACCGGCCAACCGTAATTCTGACCGGCCTCGATCAGATTAAGTTCATCACCGCCGCGCGGGCCGTGTTCGTGCGACCAGATCAAGCCGCTTTCCAGGTCGACGACGATCCCTTGTGGATTTCGGTGGCCGTAGCTGAAGATCTCGGGCAGGGCTCCGCGCTGCCCAACAAAAGGGTTATCCACAGGCACGCTGCCGTCGGTATTCAGGCGCACGATGCTGCCGGTATGGCTGTCCAGCTTCTGGGCCTGCTCGCGATAGTCAAAGGCATCACCCAGGGTCAGCAGCAGGGTTCCATCGCCCAGAAAGGCCAGCCTGGCACCGTAGTGAACGGGCCGATTGCGGGCGGGTTCGGCGGTGAAGAGCACCTGGTTGTCGACCCAGCGCATGCCCTGCAGGCGCCCTCGGACCAGCCGGGTAGCGCTGCCTCGGCGATCACCGTAGGCCAGGGTCAGATAGATCCACCCGTTGTCGGTGTAATTCGGGTCGAGCGCAACTTCCATCAGTCCGCCCTGGGCGGCCACGTAGGCCTCGGGTATATCCGTAACCGCGTCGGCCATCAGCTCCCCGTCGGCGATGATCCGTAGCCGGCCAGCCCGCTCGGTGACCAGCATGCGGCCATCGGGCAAGAAAGCAATCGACCAGGGGTGCTCCAGGCCTTCAGCGATGGTTTCGATCTGGAAGGCATGGACGGAGTGCCAAAACCCGGCAGCCAGCAGCAGGATCAGTAATCGGCACAGTGCAGTCATGTGGAGAGCTCCCAGTCAGCGAGATATACCAACACGATAACCCAAAGCAGGTAAGCTGATCGCGAGTATCCGGCAAAGGATGATCCTGCATGCAGACAATTCGTTGGTTAGGCGGCTTTTTTGCCGGGGTAGTAGTCGCGGCTGCTTTGGGCAGCGGTTTCCAGACCCAGTACAACCTGTCCCGCATCGCCGCCCTGAGCGAGCCCGTGCCCCTCAGCCTTCGGCTAACGACGATGGTGCAGGATCTGATTCACTTTGCACCGATTTACGCGATCGTCATCGCAGCAGGCTTCCTGATCGCGTTTGCAGTTGCCGGACTGCTGTCAGGCCCGTTCAAGTCGTATCGCCCGTTGCTCTATCCGGCAGCTGGTTTCACCGCCGTCATGGCAGCATTGCTGATCATGTCCGCGATGCTCCCAGTCACCGCCATAAGCGCGGCACGCTCGGGCTTCGGCATGCTGGTCCTGGCTTTGTTCGGCGCCCTGGGCGCCTGGCTCCACGCCCGCATTACTGCCCGTTAGACGCGATCAACCTTCTCAATGACTAGCCGCGAAGACGCGAAGGTCGCGATGAAAAGTTCGTGAATCGGTCCAACGAGGCTCCCTAGCCTGGCCCAACGTGGCCGGGGTACCTATGGAACCCATTGCCACCGTTCCATTACGCGCCCATGGAAAGAAACAATCACCCACTGTTTTCCCTGCCTGTGCTTCGCGTCTTCGCGGCCGCAAAACACCTCACTGACAAAACGGCCGTACCTGGTACCAGCGGCGGCAGCGGAATCGTTGTTCGCAGCCGTTGAGCTGGCGCTGGTAGGCAAGCGCGCGGGCATCGACCCGGCTGGCGATTGACTGGAGCTGGCGGTTGTTGCGCCAGGCGCCGCGCTGAAAACCGGTATGGCCTTCGTGATAGGCGAGATAAAGATGGTAGGCATCGTTCTTGGCCAGGCCCAGGCGGCGGTGGCTGACATCGTTGTACCAGCCGATGAAGTCCAGGGCATCGGCCATGTTGCTGCGTCGCGCACGGCGATTGCCCGTGGCTTGCTGATAATCCGACCAGGCCGGATCCTGTGCCTGGGCATAGCCACGGGCCGAGGATGGTCGTCGGCCCGGAATCACGCCGAGATGGCGCCGGCGTTCTGGCCTGACGCGGGCGCGAAATGAGCTCTCCTGCTGCACAAAGGCCATCTGGATGGCAATTGGCGTGCCCCAGCGCCTTTCCGATGCCCGGGCATGGTCATACCATCGCGGGTTCTCGGCAAAGATGTTGCACAGATTGTCCTGATCCTGCGGCGGTCGCGTGGCGCAGCCTGCGCAGATCAGGATGCTCAGCAATGCGATCAGTATCATTCGCCGGTTCATCGGCAGGATTGTAGTGCACACAGACCTGCGCTGTCGGATCGAGCCTGTCCTGGATTGCTTCTGCTTTCCGGCCACGGCAACCGCCTTGTCGGGGCAGGTCTCCTGACCCTGGGCCGAAGCGGCTGAGCCAAACAGCTCGAGCAGGATCGGTTAGAGTCTGGCAAGGCGATCAGAAAGGATCATTCCATGCTCTGGCAGGCTTTGAGCGCAGCGCGTGACCTGGGGCGAGTGCAAGACATAGCCGCAGTGCTGATCCGCTACGGATTCGGCGATCTGGTGCAGCGCATCGGCATGTCCGGGGCGCTGGAAAAGGCGGGCAAGGCCCTGCACTGGAAAAAGGGTGAGGAACTGGCCAGGCTGAAGCCGCCAGAGCGGGCGCGCCGGGTGATGGAAGAATTGGGCCCGACCTTTGTCAAGCTGGGGCAGGTGCTGGCAACGCGTGTCGATTTGTTCCCCGCGGACTGGTTGGCCGAATTTGCCAAGCTTCAGGACAAGGCTACGGAGCTTGCATGGGAGGACATCGAAGCCCAGCTGCGCGAAGATCTGGGTCAGCCGCCGGATGCCTTGTTCAAGGCGGTGGAGCATCAGCCGCTGGCTTCGGCCTCACTGGGCCAGGTGCACCGGGCCCAGCTGGAAGATGGTACCGAGGTAGTGCTCAAGGTCCGGCGGCCCGGCATCCGCACGGTCATAGAGGCAGATCTGCGACTGCTCAAGCGCCTGGCCGATATCATTGAATCCGAGGCGCCGGATCTGAAGCAGTACCGCCCGAAGGCGCTGGTCAGTCAGTTCTCCCGTTCGCTCAGGCGTGAACTGGACTTTGCCGCCGAGTGCCGTAACGCCGAGCGCATTGCCGAGGCCTTGGCTGAGGATTCCGGCATTGTCGTGCCAGTGGTGCACTGGGAGTGGACCGGCGAGCGCCTCAATGTGCAGCAGTTCATTGATGGTATTCCCGGTCGCGATTACGAAGCGGTGCGCCGGGCCGGCCTGGATACCCACGTGCTCGCCCAACGCGGTACCCGTGCGATTCTCGGCATGATTCTGGAAGATGGCTTTTTCCATGCCGACCCGCATCCCGGCAATATCCGTTATTTGCCGGGCAACCAGATCGGTCTGCTTGACTTCGGCATGGTCGGGCGACTGACTGCGGATCGGCGTCAGGAGGTGGCAGAACTGCTCTACGGCCTGGTCGAACGTGATGCCGAGCAGGTGTCACGCATTCTGCTGGACTGGAGCGCTGACAGCCAAACCAGCCAGGACCAGCTGGAGGAAGACATAGCGCAGTTCATTGATCAGTATCACGGTGTTGCCCTGGAGCAATTGGATATGTCGGCGATGATTGCTGACATGACGGCAGTCTTGCGCCAGCATCACCTGGTGCTGCCGGCCGATCTGGTGTTGATGCTCAAGGCCTTCATTACCCTGGAAGGCATGGGTCGCTCGCTGGATCCCGAATTCGACATGGCGTCGGAGGCCGCACCGGTGGTTGAAGGGGTTCTGAAGAAACACTATTCACCGCTGGGCATGGCGCGCCGGGTGCAGAAGAACCTGGTCCAGACCTTGCGCGTGCTTGGCAATCTGCCGGATGACCTCAGCCGCCTGTTGCGTGCCGCCCGGCGCGGGCGGATAGAGGTTCACGTCGAGGTCAATTCCCTCAAGGAAGTCAGTTCGCGCCTCGACAAGGCGGTCAGTCGGTTGACCCTGGGCATCGTTACCGCCGCCCTGATCATCGGCTCGGCGATTGCGATGAATGTCGACACCTCGGAGACCGGCGTGCCGATGTTCGGCCTGTTGGGCTTCATTGGCGCCGCCCTCGGCGGTATCTGGCTGTTGCTTTCGATCTGGCGCAGCGGTCGCGAGGATTGAGTTCGGTCTTCTCCGGACTTTCAGTGCGCCTCATGCTCCAGTGCTTCCAGCCGCATTACAAAGCCTTGGACGCCAGCCCCAGGGGCGGACAGTTGCTCAAGGCTGAGTGCAAAGCGCCGGTTCCGACCTGGTTCCAGGCACCATCGCGAATGTCCCTTGCTGCCCGCGCTGGCGAGCAGCTCATTGAATGACTTTGACCAGTCGAACGGGCGGCACGCAGGATCTGCAGCGGTGTTTTCCGGAAATGTCGGCGCGGCGGCAGCAAGGTCCATCGTCAGCTTTGCACCGGATGTCAGGCGGTGTAGCTTTGCTGTGTCGTGGTGTGTTCTTTCAAACACCCAGGCCGAGGATGCACCGATGGCTTCGAGTCTGAAACTTGACCCCGGCAGGGGCTTGATGATCAGCGCCGTGGTTTCGTCCACGCCAATGCCAAGTCGCTGCTGGCTGTCAGTGAGCAGGCGCAGCAGTCTGATCTGGCGCTGGCGTTCGGAGAAGTGGGTGTCGACGATGGCGAACGGCACGCTGCCCAGTCCGCCGGGAAGATGATAGGTCAGGCTGTCACCGTCCAGCCCCTGCGGGCAGCGACCTGAACGCTGGCAGCCGGGAGGCGGGGGTGGCGATGCTTTTGCTCCATACAACAGCGCGGCCTGATTGCCACCATTGCTGATCATGGCGGCACCCGATTGCACGGCAGCACCGGCACTGGTGCCGCCCAGGGCCAGTTTGCCGCTTTCAAGCCGCAGCAGCACTCGCTCGAGCTCGGGCGTGGGCGCGCCATCGGCTGCACGAAAGGCATGCAGGGTCAGCCACTGGTCACCACCGTTGAGAAACAGGCCGTCGATTTTGTCGACCAGCTTGATTCCGGCCTCGCTTTCCGAGCAGAAGCGAACTTGCTGTTCGTATTGCCGGGGCCAGACCCGCTGCCGATCATGGCTGCCGAGCTCACTGGCCTGGAACTCGGCCAGCTGCTCGCATTGACCAAGCTCACGGGCACGATGCACAGCGGCGTCCAGCGGTAGCCAGATGACCTCGGCGCCAGCCTGCTCAAATACCTGCAGGTAGAAATCCAGTGCATCGTAAGGGTCGCGGGAGGATGCCGTGGAAACCGCGATCAACGGCCGCGGTCGCTCGCTGAGGGCCGCGGCCATGGCCACGAAGCGCTCGAATACTTCAACCGAGGCGCTGTTGCGACTGTGGGCGAGCTTGACCTGCTCGCGACGATCTCCGACTGGCTGCTGGAAGTGGTCGAGCAGACGCATCCATTGCTGATGATCGGCCGTCTGGTAGAGCGCTTCGCCGAGAATGTCTTCCCGGTCAGCCTGGTCGGGGAAACTGAGTCGGGTGCTCCGGATCAGGGCAGCCAGTTCCGCGCGCGTTTGCCATCGGCCATCGTCATCGCGCAGATGGACCAGAAGCTGCAGCCAATCCCGCGCCATGGACTGGTCAGCGCTCTGGTCGACTGCTTCGGTCCAGCGCCTCAATGCCTCGGTGTCGATCCGAAAGCGATGCTCATCCAGTGCCTGTTCGGTCCAGTCCGTTGAGCCGCTGCACTGTGCCGGCGCCATCGACGAGCACACTGGCAGGTGACCGCCGGCCAGCATCACAGCTGCCGTTGCGGGTGTCGTAGTGGCCAGACAGATGAGGATCGCTCCGCAGATCAGATACAGACAGTAGCGCATGTTGGTCAGTTGGAGCCCGATTGACAGGGCGTGTAACCGTAATGTAGTCTTTGCCAGTATTCAAGTTGATTTGCGAAACTCGCACGCGGCACACCTTATGACTACATCGCAAGCCGCAATTCTGGTCGCCGAGCTCAAGCCTTACGTGCCGACCGAGTACCGCATCAGGTGCTTTTACCTTAGCGAGTGGTTTGACGAATAGCCAGTCCCCCGGTCAGCCCGGCCATGAAGCGGGCATTCCTGATCGTGAAACGTCACTAGACTTTTTGGCATGGGTCCATCGCACCCATGCGGGGAGATTTGGCAATGAATACTGTTTTGAAGTGCGGCATTCTGCCGCTCACCCTGGCTGTCGGCGCAGCGCTGGCTCAGCAGCCCTTGGAAGACGAGGGCGACCGACCGCTGGACACCATCACGGTGACCGGCACCCGCATCACCGGCATCGACGTGGAGGGCTCGCAACCGCTGATCGTCATTTCCCGCGAGGATATCGAGAGCTCTGGCGCTGATAACCTCATCGACTTGTTCGAAACCCTGACTGCGACCGGTGGCGGTGAAGGTACTTTCTCTACCCGCACGGCGGGAGCTCTGTCCGGCAGTTCACCGGTGGGTTCGGCCGGGGTCTCCCTGCGCGGGCTCGGCACGGCCTCGACCCTGACACTGATCAATGGTCGCCGCGTCGCCGTCGCCTCTTTTGCCAACCGCCAGGTCAGCTTTGTCGACATCAACACAATTCCCCTGGCTGCCGTGGACAGAGTCGAGATACTGCCCAGCGGTGCCTCGGCGATTTATGGTGCCGATGCCGTTGCCGGCGTGGTCAACATCATTCTGCGCAATGATCTTGAAGGCCTCGAGCTGTCGGCCAGCTACGGAAACTCTCAGGCATCCAGCAATGATGGGCGCTACAACATCAATATTGCCGGCGGTTTCCAGGGTCAGCGCAGCCGTACGACGCTGATTCTCGACTGGTTCAAGCGCGAGCCGCTGTTTGATCGAGATCGCCGCCAGACACGCAATGAAATCCGTCCGGCACAGCAGGGTATCTTCCCCAGCTTCAATGATTTGTTCCTGATGTGGGACGACATCACTGAAAAGCCTGAGGATGGCGGCTGTCCTGCCGATCAGTTTGTTGCCGATGGCGTCTTTGGAGAATACTGCGAGCTCAATCGCGGCGCCATCGTCACCACGCGCGACAAATTCGAGTCCTGGTCAGCCACCGGCCTGTTCGCTGTTGATATCAGCGAACGCCTGGAATGGTTCAATGAGTTGTCCTTTGCCCGGGTCGAGTCGCGAGGTACCAGTTCCCCGGCGCCATTTTCGCGAGTGCCTGTCGACCCCTCACGTCCCGACTGGCCTGTCGGCCTGGTGCGTGACATCAATGCCGAAGGTGGCGTAGATGATTTCTCGGAGTTCTTC
Source organism: Wenzhouxiangellaceae bacterium (assembly GCA_007695005.1). Classification (GTDB taxonomy): domain Bacteria; phylum Pseudomonadota; class Gammaproteobacteria; order Xanthomonadales; family Wenzhouxiangellaceae; genus Wenzhouxiangella. The sequence goes on from REEQ01000053.1 coordinate 64,758, forward strand.
GGCTTCCCGATCTTCGCATGGGGCGCTTTCCCTGATCCGCGGCAGGTCGAGGTTCGAACTGACAACTTTCGCCTGACCACCGGCCTGCGCGGCGAGCTGGGTGACTGGGACTGGGAAGGGGGTCTGAGCTATGGCAGAAGCGAATCGACCCAGAACGGGATAGCCGGTCTGTATCGTACCCTCGAGTTTACCCAGGCCATGCTCGGCAATCTCTGCGATGACGGCAGTTTTGCCCAACGCTGGGATCGCGTACTGTCTCGAAGTCCCCGTTTCATTGGCGGGGCAAGCTGCGAGGATCTCGGCCGCAGGACTGTGCTCTACAACCCGTTTTTCGGCCAGGCGGATCAGGATCCCCTGATCAATGATCTGCTGCGCACGCGCGCCCAGCGCAACGGCGAGTCGGAAATGGTTTCGTTTGATCTGCGCACCAGCGGTGACCTGTTCCAGCTGCGCGGGCGCTGGGTCAAGGCGGCCTTTGGCTACGAGCATCGATACGAGGATATTGTTGACGATCCCAGCCCCGAGGCGCGGTCAACGCCCGACAACCCGGAACCGACGCTGCGATTCAGCTTTACCGAGGCAGAAGCAAACCGCCGTCAGAACAGTGCCTACGCAGAGTTCTATGTCCCTCTGGCCGACAACTTCGAGCTGCAGCTGGCCAGTCGCTTTGATCATTACGATGACTTCGGCTCTGACTTCAATCCGAAGATCGCCTTCCGTTACCAGCCGCTGGATCAATTGGTTTTTCGCGGTTCCTGGTCAACTTCGTTTCGGGCACCTTCGCTGGCCCAGTCAGGAGCGGGCGTTACCCTGTCGTCTTTCTCGATTCCCTGCGACCAGGTGCCGCTAGCCTGTGGCGGCACCACCAGTGGCGCCAACGTGGTCGACACCGAGCTGCTGGGTAATCCGGATCTGGAGCCGGAAACTGCGCGCAACGTCGGTCTGGGTTTTCTTTGGCAGATCAGTCGCAATTCCGATCTCACCGTTGACTACTGGTATATCAAACATAGAAATCTAGTTGGTCTGGATGAGCTGGATTTCATGCGGCGAGCTTTTGCCGGCGAATTCGCGGTGGCAGACCTCGATGCCGGGGACGCGCCGCTGACCATGGGCATGCCAGGCCTGATCGTGGAGGGCGGCTCGGTAGTGCAGGCCAATGTGCCGCTGCAGAACTTTGGTTTCCAGACCACCGATGGCGTCGACTTTTCCTACAGCCACCGCTTCAATCTCGGAGATCTGGGTCTGCTACGCCTGACCGCCGATGCGACCTACCTGAACCGCTTCGACCGCCAGTTCTCGCCAACCTCGGGATCGGAGTCCCTGGCCGGGGAATGGCGCTATCCGCGCTGGTTGGCTGATTTGTCGCTGCGCTGGCGGCGGGACGCCTGGGGAGCCCGGATAGCGGCGCGCTATACCGGCAAGTACAAAGATGAGCTTGAAGGTCTGCGCCAGGACACGCTGGACGAGTTCGGATTGTCGCCGGATGATCGGATCAATGTCGGTTCCTGGCTGACCTTCAATCTCAACCTGTCCTACGACATTACTCCGGATGCCTGGTTGAGCCTGAATATCGACAACGTGCTTGATCGATCGCCGCCATCGGTGTTTGGTTCGGCCGCCGGCGTGGACTTCATCAACCACAACACCATGGGTCGCTACTACCTCCTCCGCTACACCCAGCGCTTTCAGTAAGGAGTCATCGTGATCCTGATCAAGCAAGTCCGCGTCCTCGATCCCGAGGACCGCGGTACCCTCGATGTGCTGATCGCCGGTCAGCGTGTCTTCGCCATTGCCGGCGACATACCGCCACCCCGGGTGCCGGGTGTTGACCTTCAGCTGATCGATGGTCGCGGGCACTTTCTGGTGCCGGGCCTGGTCGATGGCCTGGTCCATATTTCCGGCGGCGGTGGGGAAGGCGGATTCGCCGGTCGAACCCTGCCACTGCCAGCCGAGGCTGCGCTGGCAGCCGGCGTCACGACGGTGATCGGCTGCCTGGGGACGGATGCCGTTACTCGCAGTCATAGCGATCTGCTGGCAACGGCGCGGGCGCTGGCAGCGCAGGGGCTGGACGCGCTCTGTCTGACCGGCTCCTATTCCTTGCCGCCGCCGACTCTGACCGGCAGCATCGAGCGCGACCTGGTCCTGATTCCGGAGATCATCGGCCTCGGTGAGTTGGCGCTGGCTGATCATCGTGGGTCCCAGCCCGGCTGGCGTGAGCTGGCCGCTGCTGCTTCCGAAAGTCGCCGCGGCGGGATGTTGGCGGGCAAGCGCGGCACCGTGCTGCTGCACCTGGGCGATGGTGAGAATCCGCTGGTGCTGGTCGAGGAGGTGCTGGCGCGTACCGAGATTCCGCGCAATCAGTTTTTGCCAACTCACTGCAATCGCTCGCCACACACTTTTGCAGCGGCCTGCGCGTTTGGCCGAGCCGGGGGCAACCTCGACTTCACCACCAGCACGACCCAGGCCTTTCTCGACGCTGGCGAAATCCCGGCAGGTGAGGCGATCGCCCAGGCCCTTGATGCGGGTGTCCAGCCGCACAGCTTGAGCCTGAGTTCGGATGCCCAGGCCAGCCTGCCGGCTTTCGGCGAGGAGCAGCAATTGCTCGATGTTCAGGTGGCCGATATTGGAAGCCTCTGGCAGGCCGTGCGCTCGGCAGTTCATGAACATGCCGTACCGCTGGTCACGGCCCTGGCGACAGTGACGCGAAATCCCGCCCGGATATTCGGGCTTGAGGACAGGGGGCGGATCAGCAAAGGGAGCAAAGCTGATCTCGTGCTGGTTGAACAGGGGTCGCTGGCGCTGGCCACGACGATCAGCGCGGGCAAGGTGCGTTGGGATAGCGGCTTGCAGCGATAGCGAAGCTCCGGCGGTCTCGGCGATTGCTATACTCGCGCCATGAAGGGAGTCTATGGCGAACTGAAGCGGCGCAACGTGTTCCGGGTGGCGGTTACTTACGCGGTTGCCGCCTGGATCGTGGCCCAGGTGGCCGGTCTTGCCGCAGATGCCTTTGTCGCCCCGCCCTGGGTCATGCAGATGATCATTACCGCACTGATCATCGGTTTTCTGCCGGCCGTGGTGGTTGCCTGGGCCTTCGAGCTGACCCCTGAAGGCATCAGACGCGAGCGAGATCTGGTGGACAGGGATACGGTCAGTCGCTATACCGCCAAGCGCCTGGACGTTGCTGTCATCATTCTGCTGCTGCTGGCCATTGGCCTGATTCTGGGCGATCGTTATCTGCTTCCATCGACCTCGCCGGTGCCGGTGGCCACCGAGGACGAGCGGGACTGGCAGCTGGACTCGATCGCCGTGCTGCCCTTCGCCGACTTCAGTCCGGAGCGTGATCAGACCTGGCTCGGTGAGGGCATTGCCGATACATTGCTTAATGCCCTGGCCCAGGTCGACGATCTGCGCGTCAGCGCCCGCTCATCCTCTTTTGCCTACCGCGAACGCCAGGCCGATGTCGCCACGATCGGACGCGAGTTGGGCGTGGCTACCGTCCTGGAAGGCAGCGTCCAGCGATTTGGTCAGCGCCTGCGTGTTTCCGCCCAGCTGGTTCGCACCGATACCCAGGCGCAGCTTTTTTCGCGCACATTCGAGCGCGAGCTTGACGACATTTTTGCCATTCAGGACGAGATTGCTGCGGCCGTGACCGAGGCACTGCTGGGCTCGACTGGGCCGGCGCCGGCGGCTACCGCACGCACTGCGGCCGAAGTCTATGACTTGTATCTGGAAGGTCGCCAGCTCTGGCAGGAACGTACGGCGGGATCCGTTCGCCTGGCCGTTGATCGTCTGGAGCGGGCGGTCGCGGCTGATCCCAACTATGCGCCCGCCCATGCCGAGTTGGCGACGGCCCTGATGTTCAGCGTCTTCTATGCCGAGGTCGAGCTGGACAAAGTTCGCAGCAGCGTCGAGCGTCATATAGACCGCGCCCTGACGCTGGATCGAGACAACGCGCTGGCCTGGGCGGTGCGCGGACACCTGCTTGAACAATTGGAAATGCCTGAGCCGGCGCTAGATGCGTTTCTCAGGGCCGAGCAGTTGGATCCCGGCAACGCGAACATCCAAATCTGGACCGGCAATCGCTTCTTTGAACAATCCCGTTTCGCCGAGGCTGCCCGCCGCTTTGAGCGCGCACTGGAGCTGGATCCTCTCAACGGTTTTGTTCGTCGCCGTTATATCAACGTCTTGGGCAACCTGAACAGTCAGGACCCTCGCATCGAGAGAGTTGCCAGGGATACTGTTCGCCTGTTTCCGGATGATCCCTCAAGCTGGTTCGGTCTGATCAATCTCATGTCCAACCAGGATCGTCCCGACGAGCTCATCCTGCTTGCCTACGAGGCTCACCAGCGTTTTCCAGATAATGGACATTTTCCTGCCTGGATGTCGATGAATCTGATCTCCCTTGAGTTTGAGGTCGCTGCCGAGTATTGGGGGCAGCAAGCCAGGGAGCTGAGGGCCGATCGCGATGAATGGGTCGGCTATACCTTGCTGAGGAGGGATCCCGAGGAGCATCTTTCACGCAGTCGTGAGCTGTATGAGCTTCAAGGAAATTTTCAGCTCGCCAACCTGCTGCAAAGCCTGAGGTTCAACGACAAGCGGGAAGAGGCTTTCGAACTCTTTAAAGTCCGTTTTGCAGAGTTGGAGCCAAGACTGGAAGCCGGTGACGCCAGCCTTGATGACTATGGCGTGCTGATTGAAGGCGCTATTCTAGCTCGCCAGGCTGGTTTCGATGAGCTGGCCGAGCGGGCTACCCAGTTGTTTGCCGACAAGGTCGAAGAGGTTCGAGGGCTCGGCATTTTTGGGGATTTTGTCATCCCCGACCTCTATATAGCGATCCTGCGCCGGGACTTCGATTCGGCCAGTCAGCTGCTGGAGGCAGCGCCTCAATCGAATTTGTCTTTCCTGGAATTTCTACTCGCCATTGACCCGCTGTTTGCCGAGCTTGCCGCCATGCCGGTCGGTGCCAGCATCATTGCTCGTTCCCGAGAGCGTCGGCAACAGCAGGCTGACCGTCTCCGTGCCGAGGCGCCCGCTGGCTTGCTGCAACCTGCTGGTCATTAGCGCGGCAATCCAATGGATTGCCGGGTCAATAATGACAGTTGCGGGCTTGATCTTCAGCCAATGATCCGACCACTTAACGTCTATTCCCAAGGCGACTTGCGGCGCGAAGCGACTCGTGGCGGCAAGTCTGATCGATTCTCGCGTCGGCTGCGCAAACTGGTGTGGGTCCTGATGTTCCTCGGCCAGACCGCAAACTCGGCAGCTGCGGTCGAGGAGCGTCTGACTTTGCGCTTTGTGGTTGCTCAGGCGGCCGATCAAATTCCTGACTTGACGACGGACACGGAGCCTTCGACCGCACAGGAATACCTGGTCGATAGCAGCGAAGGCGGCTGGTGGTTGTTGACCTTGCCACCGGCTACCGAAGAGAGCACGGGCGGTCGTGTGCTCTACTTTCAGCAAGCGCATACTGCCCGCATAGGCCTCCTGTTGCCCACTCAGGAGGAACTGGTCTGGCGCCAACGCATCAAGGCACCTGGCCCGGCCTGGGGGGTGCATATGGATCTGCCGGTGCTGCTGCCGCCGGAGCTTGATGGCGGTGGCCGCATGCTGCTGCATTTCAGCGATGTTTCGAATCGCCGCATCGTGCCGAAACTTGCGGGGCTGGACAGTTATCTGCAGAATTCGGCACGACTCAAGGCGATCTTCGTCGCTTGTGCCAGCGCGCTGTTGATCATGGCGCTGCTGTCGTTTGGATTTCAACGCGGCTTCGATGACCGCTCCTACGGTTACCTGGCCTTTTTCGCCGCAGCCAGCGCGGCCTACGTCATCAGCATGAGCGGCGAGCTATACCTGCTTCTGCCCGGCGGCTATTCATTCATTTCTGTGGGTACAGCCTTCGAGCGCAGCAGCGCCGGCCTGTCCCTCATTTTCAGCCTGCTTTTCATCAATCGCTTCCTGCAACTTGAGCAGCGTCGGCCGCGAGCACAACGCCTGCTGCTGGTCCTGGTCTGGGCCCAGCTGCTCGTGGTCGTCAGCAACTGGATTCAGCCTCAGAGCCCGCATCCAGCCGCTGCCCTTGCTGGCAATGTTCTCGTTCTGCTTGCCATTCCGGTTGTCTTTATCGAGGCACTCAAGGCACTGCGCGATGGTATCAAGTCCGGACTGTTCGTTTTGCTGGCCTGGACGCCCAGTCTGCTGACACTCTGCCTCTGGATCGCCATTCTGCAAGGCTGGCTCCACTCACAGGTGGATCTGTTGCCCCTGGTGAGCATCGGTATGGTGCTGCAGGTGGCGGTGCTCAGCCTGGGCCTGGCCGAAGCGGGCTACCGCTTGCGCCGTGAGCGTGACCTGGCAGAAAGCAAGGCCAATCTCGACCCCTTGACTGGCCTGCTTAACCGCCGCGCCCTGGATCGGCGCCTGCAAGAGTTGAGTGCCGCTGCCGACCAGACCGGGGAGCCGCTGACGCTCTTGTTTCTCGACCTGGATCATTTCAAACAGATCAACGACTCTCATGGGCATGCCATCGGCGACGACTGCCTTCGCCATCTTGGGCGTTTGATAAGCTCGATGGTGCGCGCCAACGACCCGGTGGCCCGCTACGGCGGCGAAGAGTTTTTGGTGGTGTTGCCCGGACTGGATACCACCGGTGCCAGGGCGCTGGCCGAAAGCATTCGTCAGCGCATAGAAACCACCCCGCTCGTTACCGATAATGCCACGGTTCATCTCAAGGCCAGCCTCGGCCTGAGTCGCTGGCGACCAGGCAAGGATACGGTTGCGACCATGACGGCCCGTGCCGACCAGGCCCTGTATATGGCCAAGAGGGAGGGACGCAACCGCGTGGTGGTAGCGACTGAGCCGGGCGCCGAGGATAGTGTCGCTGTTCTGCCCTGAAACGCAAGCGCCTGCGATCCCAGACCCTTCTCAACTCGCTGCTGATCGAATTTAGCGAATCCAGCAGCAATTTC
>REEQ01000091.1 GCA_007695005.1 Wenzhouxiangellaceae bacterium
AGCGCGATACCCTGCTGGCCGCCTGCCGCTCGGTGGTGGTCGACAACGCCCTGGAATCGGCTTACCTGAGACCGATCGTGTTTCGCGGATACGGCAGCCTCGGGCTGGTTGCCAGCGAGGATGTTGAAACCGAAGTGGTGGTCGCGGCCGTGTCCTGGGGTCGCTACCTGGGCGAGGAAGCGATGGAGCAGGGCGTCGATGCCGCGGTTACATCATGGCAGCGTCCGGCGCCGAACACGGTGCCGGCCCTGGCCAAGGCCGGCGGCAATTACCTGTCTGGCTCGCTGATCAGCAGTGAGGCCAAGCGCCACGGCTACGGCGAGGGCATAGCCCTGTCGCACGATGGCCTGATCAGCGAAGGGGCAGGGGAAAACCTGTTCCTGGTCCGCGACGGGATCATTTACACCCCGCCGGTGGCCGCTTCCATCCTCGGTGGCATTACCCGTGACTCAGTCATTCGCATGGCCGCCGATCTTGGCTTCGAGGTGCGCGAGCAGCCCATGCCGCGGGAAATGCTCTATCTGGCTGATGAAATCTTCTTTACCGGCACGGCTGCTGAAATCACGCCGGTGCGCTCGGTCGACGGCATTGTCGTGCGCGCGGGCGGCCGTGGCCCGATCACGCATCAATTGCAGGCGCGCTTCTTCGGCCTGTTCGACGGCAGCCAGCCCGACCGGCATGGCTGGCTGACCCACTTTGCCCCCGTTTCAACCACTCACCAGGAATTGCCCCATGTCGCAAACGCTGTTTGACAAGCTGTGGAATGCCCACATCGTCCAGGCCGAAACAGAGCAGGCGCCGGCGCTGCTGTATGTCGATCTGCACCTGATTCACGAGGTCACCAGCCCGCAGGCCTTTGCCGAGCTGGCCGCGCGCGGTCTGAAAGTACGCTGTCCCGAGCGCACGGTGGCGACCATGGATCACTCCACTCCGACCTGGGCGGCCGACCTGCAAGGCCAGCGCCGCTATGCCAGCGAGCAGGCCTGGGAGCAGGTCCGCACGCTGATGGAAAACTGCGACCGCCACGGCATTACCCTGCATGACTGGGACAGTCCCAACCGCGGCGTGGTCCACGTCATGGCGCCCGAGCTGGGCCTGACCCGGCCGGGCATGACCATCGTCTGCGGTGACTCGCACACCTCCACCCACGGCGCATTCGGCGCTTTGGCCTTCGGTATCGGCACCAGCGAAGTGGGTCATGTGCTGGCCAGCCAGTGCCTGCTGCAGCGCAAACCGAAAACCATGCGTATTCGCGTCGAGGGCGAGCTGGGGCCAGGCGTGACGGCCAAGGATCTGGTTCTGCACGTGATCGGCAAGGTCGGTGTCGATGCCGGCACCGGTCATGTGATCGAGTTTGCCGGCAGCGCCATCCGCGCCCTGGACATGGAAGGACGGATGACGGTGTGCAATATGGCCATCGAGGCCGGCGCCCGGGCCGGCCTGATCGCACCGGACCAGACCACGGTGGACTGGCTGCGCGGTCGGGCACACTGTCCACAGGGCGAGGCCTTCGAGCGTGCGGCAGTCGAATGGCTGGCTCTGGCCAGCGATACCGATGCCCGCTTCGATCGCGATGTGCTGGTCGAGGCCGACGAGATTGCGCCGAGCATCACCTACGGCACCCACCCAGGCATGGTCGTGGCCATTGACCAGGCCGTGCCGCACGCGGCCGATGCTACCGCCGCCCGGGCCCTGGACTACATGCAGGTCGAGCCCGGCAAGCCCCTGCTGGGTCGCAAGATCGACGTGGTCTTTGTCGGCTCCTGCACCAATGCGCGCCTGGGTGATTTGCGCTCAGCGGCCGAGATCATGCGCGGTCGGCGCGTGGCTCAAGGCGTGCGCATGCTTGTCGTGCCGGGTTCGGAGCAGGTCCGCAAGGCGGCCGAAGCCGAAGGCCTGGACCAGGTCTTTCGGGATGCGGGTGCAGAATGGCGCGAGCCCGGTTGTTCGATGTGCATTGCCATGAACGGTGACCGGGTGGCACCCGGACAGACTGCGGTCAGCACCTCGAACCGCAATTTCGAAGGCCGCCAGGGGCCGGGCAGCCGAACCTTTCTGGCCAGCCCGGCCACTGCGGCTGCCTGCGCGGTGGCCGGTCACATCGCCGATCCGCGCCGGCTCGACGGTGAGCCCGAGGTTCATATCCACTTCCCGGCCCCGCGCCACATGGAGGCCCGGCCATGAAGCCGCTGCGACAGTTGAGTTCGAAAACCCTGGTTCTGGACCAGGACAATATCGACACCGACCAGATCATCCCGGCCCGGTTTCTGACCACCACCAGCCGCGACGGCCTGGCCGCTGCCGCTTTTGCCGACTGGCGCTTCGATGAGCAAGGCAGGCCGAAGGCCGACTCACCGCTGAACGCGCCGACCGCTCAAACCTGCGAAATCCTGGTCGCCGGCGACAACTTCGGCTGCGGCTCCTCGCGCGAACACGCCGTCTGGGCGCTGATGCAGTTCGGCTTTCGGGTCGTGATCAGCGCGAAGATCGCCGATATTTTTCGGGCCAACGCGCTCAAGAACGGCCTGCTGGCCATCGAGGTCGATCGCGACACCCAGCGCTGGCTGCTGGCTCACCCCGGCGCGGAGCTGAATATTGATGTGACCGAATGCCGCCTCGACTTGCCCGGCAATGGCGCGGGTACGGAACTTTGGTCGGTGACTTTCGAGCTGGATCCTTTTGCCCGCACATGCCTGCTCGAAGGCGTCGATGCGCTGGGTTACCTGCTGGCCCAGTCCGATGCCATTGCTGAATTTGAACAGCGGCGGGAGGCGGCCTGATGCAAGCCACCATTACCCTGTTGCCCGGTGACGGCATCGGCCCGGAAGTCATGGCCCAGGCCGAGCAGCTGCTGACCGAGTTGGGCGCACTGACCGGGCATTCCTTCCAGACTCATCGCCGCCTGATTGGCGGTGCTGCCATCGACGCGGTCGGCCAGGCCTTGCCCGGCAACACCCTGGCTGCATGCCGCCAGTCCGACGCGGTTCTGCTGGGCGCCGTCGGTGGGCCGAAGTGGGATGATCCGGAGGCCAGCATCCGCCCCGAGCAGGGCCTGCTGCAGCTTCGGGAACAGCTCGGTCTGTTTGCCAACCTGCGCCCGGTCAAGCCGCATCCGGCCATGATTCATGCCAGCCCGATCAGGCCCGAGCGCCTGGCTGGCGTCGACCTGGTCGTGGTTCGTGAGCTCACCGGCGGGCTGTACTTCGGCCGCAAGCTGGCCCTGGCCGACATGGCCGAAGACGTGTGCCGCTACAGCCGCGAGGAAATCGAGCGGGTAGTGCGAAGGGCCGCTGCGCTGGCCCGCACCCGGCGCCGCCGCCTGACCCTGGTTGACAAGGCCAACGTGCTGGCGACCTCGCGCCTGTGGCGGCGGGTGACTAAGGAGCTGGTCCAACGCGAGTTTCCCGACATTGCGCTGGAAATCCTGCTGGTCGATGCCGCCGCCATGCATCTGCTGTCAAGGCCGGCCGAGTTCGATGTCATCGTCACCGAAAACCTGTTCGGCGACATTCTCACCGACGAGGCGGCCATGCTGGCAGGTTCCATGGGCCTGCTGCCCTCTGCTTCGCTGGGCAATTCCGGGCCGGGCCTGTATGAGCCCATCCACGGCTCGGCACCCGACCTGGCCGGCCAGGACAAGGCCAACCCTTTTGCCATGCTGCTATCGGTTGCGATGATGCTGGAGCACTCCCTTGGGCTGGTCGAAGAGGCCCGCCTGGTCGAGCGCGCAGTCAGCGACTGCATTGCTGCCAGCGAAACCACGGCCGACCTGGGTGGCCGACTGGGCACGGTCGAGGCGGCGGCAGCCGTTCGCTCGCGTTTGCGCAGTGCCACGGTCGGCAGCCAGGATCGAAAACCGGCAGCGTCGAAGGAAACCCACGCCACAACGCCGGTGTATTCGGTGGCCTGATGGACCACCTGGAAATCCTCAAGCGTATCGTTGCCGCCCCGGTGCAGGCGGTGGCGCGCGAGACGCCGGTGGAGCGGGCTGCGCTGCTGTCGGAAAAGCTCGGCCGTTCGATCTGGCTCAAGCGCGAGGATTTGCAGCCGGTATTTTCCTTCAAGCTGCGCGGTGCCTATGCGCGCATGGTGCGCTTGTCGGAGTCCGAAAAGGCCGCCGGCGTGGTCGCGGCCAGTGCCGGCAACCATGCCCAGGGGGTGGCCCTGGCCGCGTCCCGGCTGGGTCTGAGTGCTCGCGTCGTCATGCCGCGGACCACGCCGGCGATCAAGGTCGAAGCCGTGCGCCGGCTGGGTGCGTCGGTGATCCTGCACGGCGACGGCTACGATGCAGCCCAGGCCCGTGCCCATGCCGAGTGTGGCGATCTGGGCGCGACCTTCATTCATCCCTTCGATGATCCAGACGTGATCGCTGGTCAGGGCACGGTCGCCCTGGAGCTTCTGCGCCAGATGACTGTCACGCCCGCTGCGGTGTTCGTGCCGGTGGGCGGCGGCGGCCTGCTGGCCGGTATTGCTGCTGCGGTCAAGTCGATCTCGCCGGCGACCAAGGTCATTGGCGTCGAGCCGGTTGGGGCGGCCAGCTTTGCCGCTGCACTCCGGGCCGGCAAGCCGGTTGATATCGGCCCGGTCAACCTGTTTGCCGACGGCGTGGCCGTGCGCAAGGTCGGCGAGTGGCCGGTTCGCATCGCTGCCGGCCTGGTCGATGACATGATCACCGTCACCGTGGATGAAATCTGCGCGGCCGTGCACGATGTGTTTCTTGACACCCGCGCCCTGATCGAGCCGGCCGGCGCCCTGGCCGTGGCCGGCATTCGCCGCTATCTGGATGCCGGCGGCAGCGGCCAACACCTGGTCGCGATCAACTCCGGGGCCAATATCAGCCTCGAGCGCATGGCCCATGTGATCGAGCGGGCCGAGATCGGCGCGGGTCGCGAGATCCTGTTCACCGCCACCATCCCGGAGCAGCCAGGCAGCTTCCTGCGCTTCTGCCGTACCCTGGGGCGCCAGGAACTGACCGAATTCAACTATCGCTTTGCATCGTTGGACCAGGCCCACGTCTTCGTCGGCTTGAGAATGGAAAAAGGCCGCAGCCATCGCCGGGAGCTGTACCAGCGCCTGAATGCCGCCGGTTTCGAAGTGCTGGATCTGACCGACAACGAACTGGCCCGCGACCACCTGCGCCACATGGTCGGCGGCCGCTGCCCGGTACCTGGGCAGGAACAACTTTACCGCTTCCGCTTCCCCGAACGCCCCGGCGCACTGGAGGAGTTCCTCACCCAGCTCAAGGGCCGCTGGTCGATCAGCCTGTTCCACTACCGCAACCACGGCGCCGCTTACGGCCGCGTGCTGGCCGGCTTCTTGGTCCCCGACGGCGACCAGACCGCCTTCAGCGACTTCCTCAACGCTGCCGGCTACCCCTGGGAGCGCGTCTGCGACAGTGCCCTCGACCGCTTCCTGGGCCCACTGTCCCATTCTTCCTCAAAAATGGAGGAAAGTGCTAAGTTGGCACATGGCACCATTGCCTGAGCAGGTCCTGCAGTGTCAACATCAATCCGTTCTTGCCTCTTCCCTTCTTCTTGAACATGCCCTCGTCAATTTCATGAGCCTGACCCTGACCCTGGATTGCGGCGGTCACGGTTGTCAGGCGCTGCTGATCGACGATGATGCCGAAATCGTGGCGGAAGCCTTTCGCCCCGTTGCAAGCCGCGTTGACGGTGTCCGGGTAGAGCAGGACGCCAATGAAATTCTCGAGGCCATGCGAGCTGTCATTGCCGAGCTCGTCGACGCAGCTTGTCGATCGATTGCGGTGGCGGGGCTGGCCGTGCAGCGCGGCAATGTGCTGTGCTGGGACAAACACAGTGGCGACGCCCTAAGCCCGGTCATATCGTGGAGAGATCGTCGACGATCAAGCCATTTCGCGCCTGATCGTGAAATGTGCCGTCAAATACAGGCGGCAAACGGTTTGCGTGTGTCACCATATGCGGGGGCTGCCAAGCTGGCCTGGTGCCTGGAGCAGATACAGACGGTGCAGGCAGCGCGGGACCGGGGCAGCCTCTGCTGCGGGCCGCTGGGTGCCTGGCTGGTCAAGCAGCTTTGTGGCGGGTCCGCAGCGGTTGATGACAGCCTGGCCCAGCGCAGCCTGCTCTGGTCGCGAGCGCGGTTTGACTGGGATGAAGAGCTCTGTCGCGTATTTGCTGTTCCGCGTCAACTGCTGCCGCCGGTCCGCGCCAGCCGATCGGACTTTGGCGAGATCAGGATGGAGCGCCAAAGTGTGCCGCTGCGGCTACTGATGGGGGACCAGAATGTACTGCCGTACCTGGACGGCAGACCGGACCCGGCCTGTCTGTCGATAAATCTCGGGACCGGGGCGTTCTTGCTGCGCCCTATGTCTGATCAGCGTCTCGCCAGCCGGTTTCAGCTCAGTATCCTGGATCGTACCGGGTCCGGTGTCTATGCCCTTGAGGCCAGCGTGCATGGTGCGGCCTCCGCCCTGGAGTGGCTTGAGCAGAAGCGGGGTGAAGGCATCCCGGCTGAGGACATTGATGCGATCGCGGCCAAGGCCGGGACGCCACCCTTGTTTTTGAATACCATTGACGGCCTGGGATCGCCCTGGTGGCAGACTGGCCCGGAGCCGGCGTTTGTAGGGACGGTCGAGGATTCTGCCGCGGAGCTCGCCGCAGTGCTGGAGAGCATGGCCTTTCTGATTCGGGCCAACGTCGATGCGATGACTGCCCTGGCAGGAAGGCCTGAGCGGGTGCGCGTCAGCGGTGGCCTGAGCAGGAGCGAGCAGCTCTGTGGCCTGCTTGCAAGTCTGCTTGGAACCGATCTGCTGCGCTTGCGCAGTGGTGAGGGCACGGCGCTCGGGCTTTGGGCGGCGTTGCAAGGCAGGGCGGTGCCGGGTAGCGCCTTTGTCCGCGTTCCGACAGCGTCAGATAGCAGCCTCGAACAGCGCTACCAGGCCTGGTTGAAGCTGATGCCGCCGCTTCCTTGAGCCCCATACAGCTTGTTCAGGCAGCAGCTCACGGGCTGTGGCCTGGGATACGCTATATTTCCGAACGATTAAACTATTCCGGCAAGCAGTCCTCACAGGAACCAGCATGTCAAGTACAGCGCCTTCACGTAGCGGTCTGCCAGCCAGACTATGGGTACTGCCTGCCCTGATCGGGCTTGGCTTGCTGGTGGCCATGTGGCAGCCTGTTGAGCTGTCCGTGCTGCTGGAGTGGGGCAGGGCGGCATCCGGCCAGCCGCTGTTTCTCACTGCCATCGTACTGGCGATGGTTGTCTTGTTTGCTTTCGGGCTGCCGGGCAGCATTGGACTGTGGCTGATTGCCCCCTTCCAGCCGCCGCTGATCGCCACCGGCCTGCTGGTCACCGGTAGCGTACTCGGGGCACTGGGTGCCTACGCCATCAGTCGTCGGATGGCAGGCAACTGGCAGCCCGAGGGATTCTCCGGTCGGATTGTCAGTCTTCTGGAAAAGCGCGGCGGTATCATGACCCAGACGGCGCTGCGTATCCTGCCCGGCTTTCCGCACTCGGTGATCAACTTTGCCGGTGGCCTGTTACTGTTGCCCTTGCTGGCCTTCACGCTGTCGGCGCTGATTGGTCTGACCGTCAAGTGGGCGGTGTATGCGTCGGCAGTTCATGGTCTGGCTGACGCGGTGGAAAGTGGTCAGGCAGTGCAGCTTTCGACCATCGTCCCCTTGCTGGTGCTCAGTGCACTGCTGCTGCTCGGCGTTTGGGCCAAGCATCGCCTGGCTGCCTCGCCGAAGGCCTGATCCGATACCATGTCACGCTCCGTCTGCCGCCATCGATCGCCCCTGGCATGAAACCGCTTGGCTTCATTCTCGCGCTACTTTCGTGGCCCCTTGCCCATGCGCTGGTCGATGACGATGCAGCTCTGGTCATATACATGTTTTCCAGTGATCGCTGCCCGCATTGCCAGGCCCAGGAGCCGTTCCTGCAGGCGCTGAGCGACGCCCATGAGGACCTTGTTTTCCAGCGACTGGAAGTCAGGGCAACGCGGGTGTATCACGAGCTGTTTCGCGAAATGGCCGAGGCTCACGGCGTGGATGCAGGCTCGGTGCCGGCGGTTTTTGTCGGCGGTCGCGCCTGGGTTGGTGACAGTGCTGCTGTCCGGCAATCCATTGCCAGGCATGTAGCAAGCTGTCTCGAGCGGTCCTGTCCGGACTCCCGGAACATGTTGCTGCAGCCCGGGGAACCGGTGGCGCCGGCAACGGCTGAAGGACTGGTCTCAATACCCTTTGTTGGCGAGATCGATCTGGCCAGCCATTCACTGCTCCTTGCGACTGCACTGATTGCCTTCATAGACGGCTTCAACCCCTGTTCGCTGTGGGTGTTGACGATACTCCTGGCCCTGGTCATTCACTCCGGCTCAAGGGCCCGGGTGCTGGTGGTAGGCCTGACCTATCTCATGATCACTGCCGCCATCTATGGGTTTTTCATTACCGGCGTTTTCGGTGTGCTCAGCTACCTTGCCTATCTGCGCTGGGTTTATTGGCTGGTCGCTGCCTTTGCCTTGGTTTTTGCCATCGTCAACATCAAGGATTATTTCTGGTTCAAGCGCGGTTTTTCTTTCACCATCGATGATCGCCACAAGCCAGGCATTTTCCGGCGCATTCGCGGCTTGATCAGCGAGGGGCGATCGTGGCCGGCGCTGATTGGCGCTACGGTATTCATGGCGGCTGGCATTTCCTTGATCGAGCTGCCTTGCACGGCTGGCTTTCCAGTGATCTGGAGCGGGCTGGTTGCAGCTCACGATATTGACTGGGCCTATTTTGCCGTGCTGCTGGCGCTGTATATCCTGATCTACCTTGGCATCGAGCTGGTCATTTTCGCGATTGCCCTGATCAGCTTCCGGGTCGATCGTTTCGAGGAAAGACATGGCCGTGTGCTCAAGCTGATTGGTGGGCTGATCATGCTCGTCCTGGCCCTGATGCTGCTGCTGGCGCCGGATGCCATGCAGGATGTCGGTCTCACCCTGGCTGTTTTTGCACTGGCCCTGTTGGCTGCGGCCTTGATCGTGCTCGTTCATCGTCTGCTATTGCCGCGCCTTGGCATTCGCCTGGGCGATGACTGGCAGGATTCGAAAGCAGGGCGCCGCTGAGCGCTCGCTGGTGATGGTGCCGGCGAGCCTGCTGCATTGGTTATACTCGCAGCCGTGCTTCCGACTCAATGCCTCAGGCCTTGCGCATGAACAGCCCCGCAGCAAAACCCGTGCTCAGCGTAATCATCCCCTGCTTCAACGAGGCTGATGGAATCGATGCCCTGGCTGCGGCGCTGGAGCCGGTACTTGATGCTGTCGAGGAAGCGAATTACGAAGTGCTGATGGTCGACGACGGCAGTCGCGACGATACCGGCGCCCATATCGATACCTGGCGGGAGCGCAATCCGCGCATCCATTGCATTCGCCTGGCCCGAAATTTCGGCAAGGAAGCAGCCATGAGCTGCGGCCTGCACTTTGCCCAAGGACAGTGCGTGGTGATACTTGATGCCGATCTTCAGGACCCGCCGGAGCTGATCCCGGAAATGCTCCGGCGCTGGCGCGGAGGCGCCGATATCGTGCTTGCACATCGCGCCTTGCGCAGAGGAGACGGCTGGTTCAAGCGTTTCACTGCTGCCGGCTTCTACCGCGTCATGAGTCTGCTTGCCGGTAATGCCGTGCCGTCAAACGTCGGTGACTTCCGTCTGATGGACAGGCGAGTGGTCGATGCCCTGCTGCATCTGCCCGAAAAGACCCGGTTCATGAAAGGCTTGATGAATTATGTCGGCTTTTCCACTGACAGTCTCGAGTACGAGCGGCCCGGACGCCACAGTGGCAGCAGTCGATGGAGCGTCTGGCGGCTGTGGAATCTGGCCCTGGAAGGCATTACCTCCTTCAGTACCGCGCCACTTCGCGCCTGGGGCTATCTCGGTTTTCTGTTCGCTGCCATTGGCCTGGGGTATGCGGCCTGGATCGTGCTCAGAACCCTGATCCATGGCGTGGATGTTCCCGGCTATGCGTCACTGGCGACCTTGCTGCTGTTCTTCAGCGGCCTGCAGCTGATCAGCATCGGCATTCTCGGTGAGTATCTGGCGCGTGTATTCATCGAGACCAAGAACCGTCCCCTTTATGTCGTCGAACGCATGGATGGCTTCGAGCCAGACTGGATCGACCAGCGCTCGCAGCAAGTCATCGGCAACATCGTGCTGCCGCGTTCGCAGCGCCGACCGGTCACTACAGAGCGATTCACGACGAAGCGCAAGGCTTCCTGATCAGCCGCCTCATTCCTGCAGGGCGCCGCCGCAGCTTGATCCCTGGCCGGCCGTGCAGCCGTAGCAATGTCCGGCCACCGCGATGCGCTTCGGCACCTGGTCTTGATCAAGCAGCTCGCGCAGATGACGGCGTTCGCCGCCCTGCGGCAAGCCCAGCATCTGGTTGAAGTCGCAGTCGTAGACATAACCCTGATAGTCGACGCTGATCAGGTCGCGGCACATCACTGATTTCAGATTGGCCGCCTGATAGGCATCCTTCAGCAGCCTCATGTAGTCCTCGAACTCCCCCTTGGCCAGCAACACCGCGCCGAAGCGCTTGATGGGCATGTTGGTGATCGTGTAGAGGCTGTTGAAGCGAATCCCGAACTGCTCGAACAGAAAGCGCTTGTAGTCTGCTTCAAGGGCCTGCTGCGGCGGCGGCAGAGCTGGTCCCAGCGGGTTGTAGACCAGATTCAGAACCAGACCGCTGTCGGGGGCGCCGTAGCCCAGCTCATTGAGCCTTTGCAATGCCTTGATCGACGCTTCGAACACCCCGTTGCCGCGCTGGGCATCGACATTGTCCCTGGAATAACAGGGCAGTGAGGCGACGGCTTCAATCCGGTGGCTGGCGAGAAACTCACCGACCCACTCATAGCCGGGCTCTTCCATGATGGTTGGATTGAGACGGTCCATCACATGCATGCCAAGCTTTCGCGCCTGCTCGACCAGACAGCGAAAATGCGGGTTCATTTCGGGCGATCCGCCGGTCAGGTCCAGCGTGCGGACACCGAAATGCTCTGCAAACTGCAGGGCAACCTGCATGGTGTCAAGATCCATCAACTCCTTGCGGTTTGGGCCGGCGGCGACATGACAGTGCAGACAGGCAATGTTGCACAGATAACCGAGGTTGAGCTGCAGGGTGTTGACCCGATCACGGCGGATGGTCGGGAAGTCATGGTCTTTCAGAAGTGGCCAGGTATCTCGCATCGGGCTATTTCGGTAGGGCTTGCTTATGAACTGCAGCGGTCTTGCTTGACCGGCTTGCGGAAAGGGTTGACGAGCAAGGCAAACAGGCCCTGATCTCGGTCGTCGCGAAACGATTCCAGGCCCACCGGCATGCTGCGCTCATCCGAGCGCGGATCAACCGTGTAGCTGCCGAACAAACGATCCCAGATCGACAGGTGGAAGCCGTAGTTGCTGTCCGTTTCAGGTTGCCAGGTGGAGTGATGAATTCGATGCATGGACGGCGTGACGATAAACCAGCGCAGGCGCCTGTCCAGATTCTTTGGCAGGGCAAAATCAGCATGGGTGAACAGGGCGCCGGCGGCAAGCAGGACTTCGAAGATCAGCACGGCCAGCGGATGGGGACCCAGCAGCCAGATCAGCGCAAGCTTGATCAGCATGGACAAGGCGATTTCCAGCGGATGAAAACGCACCCCGGTAGTGACATCGAAGCCCGTATCAGCGTGGTGGACGCGATGTAGTCGCCATAGCAACGGCAGCTCGTGCATCAGTCGATGCTGCCAATAGATGGCCGCATCCAGCAGAATGATGGCCAGCGGAATGCTGATCCAGAGCGGCCAGTCCAGCCAGCCAAACAGGCCGCCGCTGTCTTCATGAACAATCACGGCCAGTCCGACCGCGAGCAGCGGGAACAGTAGCCTGAGCATCAGCGTGTTGCCGACGACCAGACCAAGATTGACCGCTTGCCGCTTAGACCAGCGCCCGTCTCCGCGCGCAGGCCACAAGCGCTGAGCCAGGACCACAAGCAAGAACACGCCCAAAAAAGCGCTTAGTCGCAGGGTCGGTTCGTGGGCAATCAGATCCATCTTGCAGAGCCTAGCAGTCGCGGGGCGAAGACGTTGACATGGGATCAAGAAAAGTCATCAGTCTTCAGCCTGTGATTCCCTTTGCGCTGTCAGCAACTGTCGTTGCCGCGGCAGGGGGGAAGTCAGGTTGGTCAGTTCCGCGGCCATCGCGGTCAGATCGCCGGCCTCGTCGACATCGGTCAGTGCGGGCAGTATCTGCCAAACACCGAGACCGCTCATGGCTCGCTTGAAGGCACTGCAGGTATCGGCCCGACTGTAGTTCACCGAACACCAGCGAACCTGGTCGATGACAAGATTGGCGCCAAAGGTCCAAAAGCCGCCATCACGCGCCGGTCCCAGACACAAGCGTGCCTCCGGCTTGTCCAACCATTGCGAAGCGCCGCGCAGCCATTCGTGATCGATCTGTGGCGCATCGGCGCCGAGGAGCAGGGAGGCACCGTGTCGGGCGACCAGCGTATTGTGGACCCTTGCCATGCGCGCCCCCAGCTTGCCGTTTCCTTGCGGGAGGCAGGGCAGGCCGGTCCAGGCCGGATAGGATTGCCCATTGGCTTCGGCAACGGCCCAGTACACGGCGTCCAGCCCGGCGGCCTGGGCCAGCTCCGCAACCGCTGCTGCGGCCTGCAGATACCAGCGCTCAGCTTTGGCCTGGCCAATATCCCTGGCCAGTCGGGTTTTGAGTGGTGACAGTCCCGGGGTCTTGACGAAAATGGCGGCAGCGGTCATCGACGGCGCGCCTCGCGTATCAGGCGCCAGGCCTGTCGCTGGTGGTTGAGCGTGGTCTTGAACCAGCCCTGTTGTGCATAGCGACGGGCGCTGCTGGTCAGCCTCGGGCCCATGCAACGGATTGGCAGCCCGGCGCGACCGGCGCGCACGACCAGATCAAGGTCTTCGCCCCGTTCCAGATCCTCGCGAAAGCCGCCCAGACTCCTGAACCACCGCGCGGGCAGGCACAGGCCCTGGTCGCCGTAGGGCAGCCCCAGCCAGCGGCTGCGCAGGTTGGCGCCGATTGCGTTCAGCCGGCTCAAGCAAGGGCCGTCGTCGGCAAAACGCAGGCGACAGTAGCCGAGGGCTGCTTCTCCCATGATGAAGTCCATCACCCGAGACAGCGCACCATGCGGCAGGATCGAGTCGGCATGCAGAAACCAGAGCCAATCGCCGTTGGCAAGGGCAGCGCCGGCGTTTTGCTGAGAGCCGCGCCCGAGCGGAGCGTTGACCATGCGCACATCCCCGGACGGGCGGTCAACCGCCGCGCCGGCGACGGCCAGAATCCGCTCAATCTGCGCAGCTGGATCGCCAAGCGTCGACAGCAGGGCTTCCGGCAAGCTTTCGTCAACCGCCATGGGCACGATGATGCTGAGCCGGATCCGCGATTCCGGAGCCTTGCTGGCGGCCGGCTCCATTGCTGGGGTTTTGCGGCCGGAGTTGCGCTGATGGTCTGCTTGCACAGGGCAGTTCAGTCGCCAGCAGACTCCAGCGCTTCCCAACGCTGGTAGGCCAGATCCAGCTGCTGCTGTAGCTGCTGGATCTCGGCACTGACCCTGGCAATTTCCTCGGAGGGGCGTTGGTAGAAGGCCGGATCATTCATCAATGCGCCGATGCGTTCGATTTCCGCTTCCATGGACTCGACCTGGCCGGGCAGCTGCTCCAGTTCCCGGGCGAGTTTGTAGCTGAGTTTGGCCGGGCGCGGTTTCGGTGCCGGGGCATTGGCCGGCCTCACAGAAGGGCTTGAGACCGGATCAGCTTGCAGTTGATCGCTGTCGCCTGGGCGCTGGCGTAGCCAGTCGCTGTAGCCGCCGACGTATTCGCTGACATGGCCTTGTCCTTCGAACACCAGGGTGCTGGTGACAACGTTGTCGAGAAATTCGCGATCGTGGCTGACCAGCAGCAAGGTGCCGGGATAGTCAGCCAGGCGCTCTTCCAGCAGCTCCAGGGTTTCGGCGTCGAGGTCGTTGGTTGGCTCGTCCATGACCAGGAAGTTGGAGGGGCGGGCAAACAGACGGGCCAGCAGCAGGCGGTTGCGCTCGCCGCCGGAGAGCTTGGAAATCGGGGCGCGTGCGCGCTCCGGCGGAAACAGAAAGTCCTGCAGATAGCCGATGATGTGCTTGCGTTTGCCGTCGATTTCGACGAAGTCCCGTCCTTCGGCCACGTTTTCGGCAGCTGACCAGTCGTCCCTGAGCACGGCCCGATGCTGGTCGTAGTAGGCGATCTCCAGCCCGGTTCCCAGGCGCACCTCACCGGCCTCGGGCTGGACCTGGCCCAGCAACAGCTGAATCAGGGTGGTTTTCCCGGAGCCATTGGGTCCGATCAGGCCAATCCGGTCGCCGCGCATGATCACGGTGGAAAAGTCGCGGACCAGGGGTTGTCCTGACCAGCCGTGACTGATGCCGATGGCCTCGATGACTTTGCGACCTGACTGGCCGGCGTGGGCCACCTGCAGCTGGACCTGGCCCTGGCGCTCCCGGCGCTGGGCGCGCTCGGCGCGCAGTCGCTTCAGCGCCCGCACGCGGCCTTCATTGCGCGTGCGCCGCGCCTTGATGCCCTGGCGTATCCAGACTTCCTCCTCGGCCAGCTTCTTGTCCATGCGCGCATGCTCCAGGCTCTCGGCATGCAGTCTCTCATCGACGCGGCGCTGGTAGTTGCCCCAGTCCCCTGGCCAGGAAGTGACCTGGCCGCGGTCGATCTCGACAATGCGGGTGGCCAGGCTCTTCAGGAAACGGCGATCGTGGGTCACGAACACCAGGCTGCCGGAAAAGTTTTTGAGAAAGGACTCCAGCCACTCGATGGCGGCAATATCCAGATGATTGGTCGGCTCGTCCAGAAGCAGGACATCGGGCCGCTGGACCAGTGCCCGGCCCAGCAGCACGCGGCGCTTGAGGCCGCCGGAAAGCTGTTCGAACAGCAGCTCGCCTTCCAGCGACAGCTGCTCGAGCACGGTCGCCACCCGCAGATCCAGATCCCAGCCTTCGACGGCCTCGATGCGGCTCTGGATATCGGCGAGGCGATCCGTCTGTGCTCCGGACTGGCTGAGCTGGTGAAACTCGGCCAGCCAGCTTCCCAGCTCACCGAGACCACCGGCGACCACGTCGAACACGGTGCCGCTGCCGGCGTCCGGGACATCCTGCTGCAGACAGGCCAGGCGCACGCCGGGGCCGCGAATGACCTGACCGTCGTCCGGCTGGATTTCGCCGGCCATCAGCTTCAGTAGCGTAGACTTGCCGGCGCCGTTGCGCCCGACCAGGGCGATGCGCTCGTCGGATCCAATGTCCAGGTTGACCTGCTCCAGCAGCAGCGGCCCGCCGATGCTGAAATCGAGTTGGCGCAGCGAGAGCAGCATCAGCGGCCGTCCGGAGCTGCCCAGCGTAGTTTGAGCACGCGGGTCAGCAGCTTCTCGATCTCGACCAAAGCGAACACCAGCAAACCGAAAGCGACCACGACCAGCCAATAGTTCGGTGGCAGATAGGTGGTGGCGAACACGGTCTGGAACCAGGGAAGATAGGTAAAGGCCAGCTGCATGACCAGCAGCAGCGCCACCGATGCCCACGCCCAGCCATTGGCCAGCAGGGCTGATAACGTGTAGCTGGGTTGCTGCCAGCGCCGGCAGTTGAACAGATAGGTGATCTGACCGGCAACCAGAATATTGACCGCAAGCGTGCGGGCAAGGTCGATGTCATCCAGGGTGCTCAGGATATGGTTGTAAGCGATGAATGTCCCGGCTGTCAGTACCCCGCCTACCCACAAGATGCGAGTCAGGATGAATGAGCTGATCAGGCCCTGGTCCAGCGGGCGCGGTTGGCGCTGCATGATGTCGTCCTCCAGCGGCTCGAAGGCCAGCGACAGGGCCAGGGTGATGGCGATCGCCATGTTGACCCAGAGGATCTGAACCGGCGTGATCGGAAGAGTCAGCCCGGCCAGCACGGCCAACAGGATGACAGCTGCCTGCGCGGCATTGGTCGGCAGCACGAACAGCACGGCCTTGCGGATGTTGTCGTAGACGCCGCGTCCTTCTTCGACACCGTTGACGATGGTGGCGAAATTGTCATCGGCCAGCACCATTTCCGAGGCCTGGCGCGAGGCTTCCGTACCCTTGATGCCCATGGCTACACCGATATCGGCGCGCTTCAGGGCCGGCGCGTCGTTGGCGCCGTCGCCAGTCATGGCAACGACCTCGCCGTGCGCCTGCAAGGCCTTGACCAGACGCAGCTTGTGCTCGGGCGTTGCCCGGGCGAAGACCTCGGATTGGAGACTGGCCTGTTCCAGCGCGCGATCATCCATGGCATCGATCTCGCGTCCTGACATGGCCTTGCCATCGGCGTCGGTCAGGCCGAGTTCGCGCGCAATGGCAAGGGCCGTGATGGCATGATCACCAGTGATCATCTTGACCTTGACCCCGGCACTCTGGCAGGCAGCAATGGCATCGGGAACTTCCGGACGGGGCGGGTCGGCAAATCCAACCAGGCCGAGCAGCCTCAGCTTGCGCATGTCGCGGTTGGAGTCGATGCTGGACTGAGACTCGTCGACCTGCTTTTCGGCAAAGGCCAGAACGCGCAACCCCTGTGCAGCCATCTCGTCCAGGCGTTTTTGCCAGGCGTCCAGATCGAGCTGGGTACCCTGGCTGCCATCAAACTGGTCCACGCAGCGATCAAGGATGGCCTCAGGCGCGCCCTTGATCGTGATCAGCCCGCGACTGAGACTGGCCATATACTTATGGTCGGAGGAAAAGGGAATCAGGGCAATGCGCTCATGGTCGCGGCGCAGGCCGTTCACGTCGCAGTCGTGGGCTTCGGCCAGTTCAATCAGCGCGCGCTCCAGCGGATCACCGCCGTCGTGACCGGGCTCGTGATCGTTGCATAGTACGCCGGCGCGCAGCAGGGCCTGGGCGGCCGGATTGTCCAGACGCTGCTGGTCGGGATTGACCTCGCCCTCATGCAGGGCAATTCGTCGCGCCTTGAGTTCATTGCGGGTCAGGGTGCCGGTCTTGTCAGAGCAGATAATGCTGACCGAACCCAGGGTTTCCACCGCTGGAAGACGCCGGATGATGGCCTGGCGGGTAGCCATCCGTTGCACGCCAATGGCGAGGGTGATGGTGATGATCGCCGGCAGACCTTCGGGAATGGCGGCAACCGCCAGTGCAATGCCGGCCAACAACCCCTCGGACAGAGCCAGGTTGTGGATCAGGGCGCCGGCGCCGACTGCCAGCACGGCAAACAGGACGATGACAATGGTCAAGGCCTTGGCAAAACGGTTGATCCGTTGCAGCAGTGGCGTGGTCAGGGTCTCGACCTCGCTGAGCATGCCGCTGATTCGGCCCAGTTCGGTCTCGCTGCCGGTGACGGCAACCACGCCTGTGGCCTGGCCGTTGGTGGTCATCGATCCGGAGTAGATCATGCAGTCGCGATCGGCCAGATCTGTGCCCTCCTCAACCGCCGCCGGAGTTTTCTTGACCGGCAGGGACTCGCCGGTCAGTGCGGCCTGGTCAACACGCAAATCATGCGCTTCCAGCAGGCGAATGTCCGCCGGCACACGGTCCCCGGCCTTGACCTTGACCAGGTCGCCGGGTACCAGCTGGTCGGCATCGATATCTTGCCAGCGACCTGCGCGTTTGACCCGAGCCTTTGGCGCGAGCATGTCACCAATCGCTTCCATGGCGCGTTCGGCCTTGCCTTCCTGAACAAAGCCGATGGCAGCATTGATCAGGACCACGGCGAGGATTACCGCCGTATCAATCCACTCGCCGAGCAGTGCCGCGAACACCCCGGCGGCCATCAGCACATAAATCAGAACGTTATGGAACTGTGCAAGGAAGCGCAGCAGGGCCGGGCGCTTGGGTGGCTTCGGCAAAGCGTTCGCGCCGTGAGCATCAAGACGACGGCTGACCTCCTGTTCATCCAGCCCATTGCTGTCTATGGCCAGCTCGGATCGCAGGGATTCAATGTCTAAGGCATGCCAAGGGACCGGCTTGTCGGGCATCTAAGAGCTCGCAGAATCGCCAGAACGTATTTTAGCGGATGCTGATCGTCAGGTAGTGGCCAGATAAGTGGTACGAGGCCGGCAGTGCGGCCCCGTGGCGCGTTTGCGCGATTGGATCAGGCGGCTTCGGCAACGCCTTGATCAATTTCCTGTTCGGTGGCTGCTCGAACACTCTTGATGGCCACCTGGAAATTGAGAACCTTGCCCGCGAGGGCATGATTGCCATCGACCGTTACCGTATCGGCACCCACGGCGCGCACGGTGACGGTCATCGGACCGGCATTGGACTCGGCCCGGAAGCTCATGCCAGGCTCGACCTTGTCAACGCCGGCAAAGGCTGATTTCGGTACTTCCTGGACCAGTTCTTCGCGATAGGGGCCGTAGCCTTCTTCGGGAGCAACCTGTACCTTCATTTCCTCACCGGCCTGCTGGCCTTCCATCGCCTTTTCCAGGCCAGGGATGATGTTGTGATGGCCGTGCAGGTAGACCAGCGGCTCGCGCCCATCTGAGCTGTCAATAACCTGGCCGGATTCATCGGTCAGGGTGTAGTCGAAGCTGACAACGCTGTTTTCGGAAATCTGCATCAATGATCCTTCGTTCTGGATAAATGAACCGGGAAGGGTAACATGAGCATTAGCGAGACAGACCCGTTTGTTCGGTATTCAGTTCGGCCAGGCCCTTGATGGCCTGGCGCACCTGTTCGGGAATCGCCGGCCCATGACGCAGCAGATCACCGCCGACGACGATGGCGCAGTCGCGGCCATGACGGGCCTGGATGGACGCCAGATCGGACAGGGTCTTGCCACCGCCGCTGCAGGGCAGGGAGGCGCGATGCCTTGCCTGCTCGATCAAGAGCGCGTGATGGATGTGCTCGGCCGTTTTCGCGCCACCAGTGCTGATGCGGCCACCGCAGCCTGGATAAATCACCAGGTCAGCGCCGGCCAGACGGGACAGGGTGCCGAAGATCAGTTCCGGCGCTATCCCGGTCTCGCCTGGCTGGGTCAGGGCACCGGCCATCGCCGGATGGGCCAGCCACATCAGTTCATGCTGGCGGGCTGCCGTGGCAGTGAGTTCCAGCCCCATTACCCAGGGACAGAACACCACACCGGCCAGCTCCATCCGGCGCACCGCATCCAATTGCCGCTGCAGATGGCTGCCGCTGCCGGCCACGTGCGGCAGATAAAGGCAGCGCCTGCCGCTGGCCTGGGCAGCCCTGTCGACGGCTTCGGCGCAGGCCTGAACCCGGGTTTTGAATGCCCGCAAGTCGCTTTCGACCAGATTCTGATCATCCTTGAGAATGTCGCCGCCGCCGCTGGCAAATCGAAACGCCAGTTCTGCCAGAAACTCCGGTGTGGATCCGCGCGGCTTCAGCACGCTCAGCAGCAGGGCTCGATCATCTATGCCGACGTGTGACCGGACCGCCGGGATGCCGCCGAGCGGGCCGGGAAACTGGTCCAGCAGCGAGTCGGGCAGCTTGAGGTCAACCAGGCGAATGCGTGGATAGAAGGAGACGTTGCCGTAGAGCAGGTGTAGCAGCTGGCCCAGCTGAGCGCTGGCGAGGTGATCGGGGTACGCGATCGTCAGGGACCAGCGCCGTGCGTCCAGTTGTCGGACATCAATCACCTGGCCCAGGAAGTCGCGAGCGAT
The DNA here is from genome assembly GCA_007695005.1 of Wenzhouxiangellaceae bacterium. Taxonomy (GTDB): domain Bacteria; phylum Pseudomonadota; class Gammaproteobacteria; order Xanthomonadales; family Wenzhouxiangellaceae; genus Wenzhouxiangella. Next base: position 19,653 of record REEQ01000091.1, read on the forward strand.
ATCAGCCGGAATCAGCTCGGGCAGGATCTCCAGGCTTTGCTCGCGGGCAATGGCTTCAGCCAGCGCTTCCGGATCAGTTTCGGGGCAGGAGGCCTGGTAGACGACTTCGATATGGGACATGGCTCGGGGCAACAAGTCGCGGCGGCTCCGTGGGTGCCAAGCACTTATGCATGTACTAGTAGAATAGCAAGCCATCGACCAAGACTGGAAACCATGGGATGACTAGCAAGCAGCGGGTTCTGACCGGAATCACCACGACCGGCACACCGCACCTGGGCAATTATGTCGGCGCGATCAAGCCCGCCATTGCCGCCAGCCGGCATGAAGCTGCCGAGTCCTTTTACTTTCTCGCCGACTATCACGCACTGGTCAAGTGCGAGGAGCCGGAGCGGGTTCAGCGCTCGACCCTTGAGATTGCCGCTACCTGGCTGGCCCTGGGCCTGGATACCTCGCGCTCGGTGTTCTATCGGCAGTCGGACATTTCCGAGATCCCGGAGCTGACATGGCTGCTGACCTGCGTGACGGCCAAGGGCCTGATGAACCGGGCCCATGCCTACAAGGCGGCGGTGGATGCCAACCTGAAGGCCGAGGAAGATCCGGATTACAGCATCAACATGGGCCTGTACTGCTACCCGGTGCTGATGGCGGCCGACATCCTGATGTTCAATGCCCACCGGGTGCCGGTCGGCAAGGATCAGGTCCAGCATCTGGAAATGGCGCGCGATATTGCCCAGCGCTTCAATCATCGCTTTGGCGAGCATTTCGTGCTGCCGGAGGCCGAGGTTGACGAGCATGTAGCCACGCTGCCCGGCACAGATGGTCGCAAGATGTCGAAAAGCTACGACAACACCATTCCCTTGTGGCTGCCGGAAAAGCAGCTGCGCAAGGCAATCATGAAGATCAAGACGAACTCGCAGGAGCCGGGCGAGCCGAAGGATCCGGACACCGCCGCGGTCTACACGGTCTATGCCGCTTTTGCCAGCCAGGCCGAGCGCGAGGCAATGCGCAAGGCCTTCGCCGAAGGTGTTGCCTGGGGAGAGGTCAAGCAGCAGCTGTTCGAGCTGATCAATCGCGAATTGCAGGGCCCGCGAGAGGTTTATGAGGCCCTGATCAATGATCCGCGGCGGGTCGAGCGCGAGCTTGAGACGGGGGCCGAGCGCGCGCGCAGCTTGAGCCGTCCTTTCATGGACCGACTGCGTGACGCCGTCGGCATCCGGCCGCTTCGATGAGCGCTGACGAGATCAGCTGGCAGCCGCCACATCTGGCTGTGGCCGGCGGTGGTGACTTCCCCGTGCGCCATGTCTGGTGCGTAGGCCGGAATTATGCCGAGCATGCCCGTGAGATGGGCGTGGACCCTGACAAGTCCGATCCGGTGTTCTTTTCCAAGCCGGCTGCCAGCGCGCACCAACAGCAGCGGGTGCAGTATCCGGCGGCCACCGAGGAGCTGCACCACGAGGTCGAGTTGGTGGTCTGTCTGGCAGAAGGTGGTCGCAATCTCGGCGCCGAGCAGTGGGCCGGGCGAATTTTCGGGTTCGCTGTCGGTGTTGATTTGACCCGCCGCGATGTGCAGGCACGCTTCAAAAAGGCCGGCCAACCCTGGGAGCTGAGCAAGGGCTTTGACCAGGCGGCCCCGGTCGGTGTCATTGTCAGGGCAAGCGACTGGAGCCCGGATCCAGAGGCAGGCATAGAGCTGCAGGTCAACGGCATACTGCGCCAGCAGGCGACGCTAGGCGAAATGATCTGGAGTGTGCCCAAGCTGTTGGAGCGGCTGTCGCAGAATCTGACCCTGCATGCCGGTGATGTGCTGATGACGGGCACGCCGGCCGGGGTAGGTCCCCTGAAGGTCGATGACCGGGTGCTTGCCCGAATCAGCGGTCTGCCGGTACTGGAGTTTTCCGTGCGCGGCGCTTGATGCCGGCGTTCACCACCCTTTTGCTGGTCATGCTGGCCGGCAGTGCCGGCGCCGTGGCTCGCCTGTCCGTGACGCGTCTTGGAGTGGCCTTGTTGGGACAAGGCTTTCCCTGGGGCACCCTGGCGGTCAACTTCAGCGGCGCATTGCTGGCCGGTCTGCTGGCCGGCGGCCTGTCCGCCTGGCTGGGGCTGGAGCCAGGATCCGGCGGCTGGAACATCCTGGTTTACGGTTTTCTCGGCAGCTACACGACGGTCTCGAGTCTGAGTCTGGAGTGGTTGCTGTTGCTGCGCGATGGCCGTGGACGGGCGGCCTGGGCCTACCTTGCACTGAGCCTTTGCGGCGGGGTGATGCTGGCGCTTTCAGGTCTGCTGGTGGCTGCTCAGCTGTCATGAAGTTCATGCCGGGTTTGCGAGACTGCCTGTGGGTAGGTCTGGGTGGCGCGCTGGGCACTGGCCTGCGCTTTGTCTGTGCCATGGCCTGGCCACTGACCGATGTTGACAGCCTGCCGCTTGCCACCCTGGCGGTCAACGTGGCAGGTTCGGTTTTGATTGGAGTCTTCGCCGCGCTGTCGATGCGGCAGCACATCGAATTTGGCGCCTCCATCATGATGTTCCTGATGGTCGGATTCTGCGGTGGCCTGACCACTTTTTCCTTCGTCGGTCTGGAGTCGGCGCAGCTGGTGCACCAGGGCCAGTGGCAGATGCTCGCGATCTACCTTTTCCTGTCGCTGCTCGGCTGGCTGGGCGGAGTGGCGGCTGGCTACCGCATCACCCTGGCATTGATGCCGAACCGACCCGCATCCTGACCGTCGCGGTCGCTGGTCAGCCAGATTTGGTCACAGATGGCTCCTTGCTGATTTCAGGCCAGCTTCGCCCGATGCTTGAAAATCAGTGGCTTGAAATGTGTTGTTGACGCTCGGGCCCTCGACGTTTTCGTCTGGCACTAATCTTGCATACCGATGTAGCAGGTTTTTCTTGTGACATGGCGGAGCAGATTGAAATGGGACTTGAGCTGATAGATGCAAGAACGCTCGCCTTGCTGTCTGGACTCGGCGGGCTGGTTCTGGGAATGGCCATCATGCTGATCTGGACGCTTGCGCGAGGAAGTCGGACGAAGGGCGATTCGGCGGTCGGGCGTGATCCCCTCACCGGATTGAGAAACCGCATGTCGCTGGACGATCATGCACGGCGCGAACTGGATTTCGCACAGCGCTATCAGGCCTCGCTGTCGGTGCTGGCCATCGACATTGATCACTTCGCCCGGATCAATAGTCGATACGGTTTTGCTGCCGGGGACCTTTTACTGAAGGCTGTCTCGGATGAATTGACCGACGAGTTGCGCTCTACCGACTTCGTCTTTCGCATTGGCGGCGAAGAGTTCCTGGTTCTGCTGCCTTTCGCCGCACTCAAGGATGGCGCGCTGGTTGCCGAACGTTTGCGCGAGCGCATCTCACGCCAGCGCTTCGCCAGTCCGTCAGCTCAGCCAATCGAAGTGACGATCAGCATCGGCGTGGCTGAGGTGAGAATGGCGGAAGAAAACTGGGACGAGGCGGTTCTGCGCGCCGACCAGGCCCTCTCAGAAGCCAAGTCCGCTGGCCGGGACCGGGTGTTTGCGGCCAGCATGGACGAATGGAAGCGGCCATTCGCCATGGGCCTGGACCGCCTCCTCGAAAGCGAAACCCCACAGCCAGCCTTGCTGCGCTGCGTCAACGGCTGATCAGTTGCTGGTCAGCTGCTGAACCATGCGGAAACCGGCAATCCAGGTGCCGGCTGCCGACCCGAGGTTGGACAGGAAAAACACCACAAAGACATGCGAGACCCGGTTCCGGAACCAGCCGGACAGTCGGGTGACATCATCACGCAAGGTTTCGAAATCGGCCACGCGTGGCTTGCGCAGCCAGGCCTCGACGGCGCCGGTGACCATGCCGGCGCCGATGGTCGGGTTCAGCGAGGTCAACGGGGCGGCCAGCAAGGCGGTCAGTACGGTCAAGGGGTGAGCCCGGGCGATCAGTGCGCCCAACGCTGACAGACCGCCATTGATCACCACCCAGGTCAGCACCAAAGCAAAACCCAGCTCCGGTGAGCGCGCGAAGCCGAAGCCAAAGCCGGTCAGCACGGCAACCAGAATCAGCCAGGGAATCGCCTTCAGCAGCCGCGACGGGGGCGGCATGCGGTTGAGCTCGTCCAGTCGCTCCGTCGTATTCTGCTCTTCGGCCAGTGCCCGGGCCGTGCCATCCAGGTGGCCGGCGCCGAGCACTGCCAGCACCCGGCGTCCGGATTGGCCCTTGTTTTCTTCCAGCAGGCGTGCGGCCATGAAGCGATCCCGCTCGGCGATCAGCGATTCGTACAGTTCAGGGGAGCTGTCCGAGAATTCGGTGAAGGTTTCGGTCAGCAGGTCGCCTTGTTTCAGGCGTTCGATGTCTTCCTCGGCGATCTCCTCGCGCGAGAACAGAGACAGGATCAAGCCGTTGACCATCACCCAGCGCTTCCAGGGCGCAAGGCGTCGGCTGGCGCGACGAAGGGTGATGCCGATCTCGCGGTCAATTAGTTGCAGCGGCAAACCGGCCCGGTCTGCCGCCTCAATTGCGGTTTTCATTTCGGCACCAGGCTCGATACCGAACTGATCGGCGATCCGACGCTGATAGGCTGACAGCGCCAGCGACGCCATCATCATGCCGGCCTTGCCCTCGCGCAGTATCGAGAAGACATTCAGGTTGTGCCAGGCCGAGCGGTCAGTCAGTGCCTGGTGGCGCGATGCACACAGCTCGATGGCCACGGCGTCATAGTGACCGCTGGAGAGCAGCCGCTCGACGGCTTCGGCGCTGGTGCGAGACACGTGCGCCGTGCCCAGCAAGGTATATTCGACACCGTCGACGCTGAGTTGCCTGACCGGCTCATCGGCAAATAAGGTGTTCAGTTCCGACTGCATGAGGTCTCGGCCTGAAAAATCGAGCGGCAAGTTTAGCAGCTATGTCAGGCGATACCGGCCTGTCTGCATGGGGCCGCAGCGGTGAACCAAAGTGCGTGGCCGCGTTCAAAGCAGGCACTTCCGGGGAGCAAACACTTGATTGACCCGAACCATGCCGGCCGTGTGCTGGCAATCGAACCGCAGCCTGACTCGACCACCTGCGGACCGACCTGCCTGCATGCGGTCTACCGGCACTTTGGCCGACCGTTGGCGCTGGCCAGCATCATCGAAGAAATCCACCGTCTGGATCATGGCGGCACGCTGGACGTTTTTCTCGCCAACCATGCGCTGGCCCGAGGATTCAAGGCCACTCTATGGACGTATAATCTCAAGGTTTTCGATCCAACCTGGTTTCGATCGCCTGGCCTGGATCTGGCCGCAAAGCTCAAGGAGCAGGCTCGCTTCAAACGCCGTGAAAAGCTGCGAATCGCTACCAGGGGCTACCTGGATTACCTGGCTGCCGGCGGTCGCATTCGCTATGCCGACCTCAATCGCGCCCTGCTCAGGCGCCTGCTGTCCAGTAACCAGCCCGTGCTGACCGGGCTCAGCGCAACCTATCTGTATCGTTCGGCCCGTGAGTGGGGCCCGGATGATGTCGATGACGATGTGCGCGGCGAACCAGTCGGCCATTTTGTCGTCCTGCAAGGCTACAATCGCGGCAGCCGTGAGGTCGGCGTTGCCGATCCCACCGACCCCAACCCTCAGGGCAGTCGCCATTACTGGGTGCATATCGATCGGGTAATTGGTGCCATCCTGCTGGGCGCGCTGACCTACGACGCCAACCTGCTGGTGCTCAAGCCATGCGCCAACTGATCATTGTCAGTCGTCGTGAAGACTGGCCGCTGGATGTGCCCGGCGTGGAGATTGTGACCGCTCGCGATTACCTGACCAGGCCGGAATGGTCGACGTTGAAGTCCGCGCGCATATACAACCTGTGTCGTTCTTATCGCTATCAGGCCAACGGTTACTACGTCTCGCTGCTGGCCGCAGCGCGCGGCCACAAGCCGCTGCCAACAATCGGCACCATCCAGGATTTCAAGTCCAGTAATGTGGTCAGAATCGTCTCAGCCGACCTGGCCCGCCTGATCGAGATCAGCCTGCGCCCCCTGCAGTCGACCCACTTCACCTTGAGCATTTACTTTGGCCGCAATCTGGCCCAACGCCATCAGCGTCTGGCCACGGCCCTGTTCAACCTGTTTCCCGCACCCTTGCTGCGCGCCGAATTCCAGCGCAGCGACGAGCAGTGGCTGTTGTCGCGCCTCTCGCCCATTGGCTACAGTGACATACCCGAGCAGCACCACGAGTTTGCCGCCGAAGCCGCAACCCTGTACTTCTCTGGCAAACGGCCGCGCACGCGAACCAAGCGCAACAGTCGCTTCGATCTGGCGATCCTGGTCAATCCGGCCGAGCCCAACCCACCATCGGATGAAAAGGCCATTATCCGCTTCGAACAGGCCGGTGAGGCGGTGGGCTTCAACGTCGAGCGCATTGGACCGGATGAAATCGGTCGCCTGGCAGAATTCGATGCGCTGTTTATCCGTGAAACGACGGCGGTCAATCATCACAGCTTTCGCATTGCGCGCCGAGCTGCGGCCGAGGGCCTGGTAGTGATTGACGATCCCGAATCGATCCTGCGCTGTACCAACAAGGTCTACCTGGCCGAGCTGCTGGAACGCCATGGCGTGCCGGCGCCGCGCACCTTGCTGGTGCATCGCGACAACGCCGACCAGATCGAGGCCAGGCTCGGTCTGCCGGTAGTGCTCAAGCAGCCTGACAGCGCCTTTTCCCTGGGCGTGATCAAGGTGCATGATCGGGACCAGCTGAAAAACAGCGTCAACGCCTTGCTCAAGCGCTCGGATCTTGTCGTGGCTCAGGAATATCTGCCGACTGACTTTGACTGGCGCGTAGGCTTGATCGATGGCAGGCCGCTGTATGTGTGCCGCTATCACATGGCCCGCGGCCATTGGCAGATCATCCAGCGCGACGGAGAGGCCAGCCGGGAAGGTGAGGCCGACTGTCTCAGCGTTGGTGAAGCACCGGAAGCCGTCGTCGCCACCGCGGTCAAGGCAGCCGCCCTGATCGGGCAGGGCCTGTACGGCGTCGACCTGAAGGAAGTCGATGGCCGTGTTGTGGTCATAGAAGTCAATGACAACCCCTCGATCGACGCCGGCGTCGAGGATGCCGTCCTCAAGGGCGCACTCTACAGAGAAATCATGGGCGTCATGTTCAAGCGGGTGATGGCCCGCAAACTTGCCCCTGGCTGATCATCTTCAACCTGGAATGAATGGACCATGCCCAGCCTAGAGCCCTTGGTTGTTCCGTCTCCGCTGCATGCCTTTACCGGCTATGGCATCGAGCTTGAATACATGGTTGTCGATGCCAAAAGCCTCAAGGTCCGGGCGCTGGCGGATCGGCTGCTTGTCGATAGCCAGGGGCAGGTGGTCAACGAACTGGCGCACGGCGAACTGGCCTGGTCCAACGAGCTGGTAGCTCATGTCATCGAGCTCAAGACCAATGGTCCGGCCGACTCGCTGCCGCCCCTGGCAGAGCGCTTTCATCGCGATATTGTGGATATCAATCGCCGCCTTGCCGAGTTCCAGGCCTGCCTGATGCCGACCGCGATGCACCCGATGTTCAACCCCGGTCTGGAAACCCGACTGTGGCAGTACGGCCAGAACGAAATCTACGCGGCCTACGACCGGATTTTTGATTGCCGCGGCCATGGCTGGTCCAACCTGCAGTCCATGCATATCAACCTGCCGTTCCATGATGACGATGAGTTTCGCCGCCTGCACGCCGCGATTCGGGTCGCCTTGCCGCTGATTCCGGCCCTGTCGGCCGCCTCGCCGCTGGAGGAGGGACGGCGTTCGGCATGGCTGAACGGGCGCCTGGCCTACTACCGCAACAACCAGCGTGCCATTCCCGAGATTTCCGGGCTGGTAGTACCGGAGGCGGTCACCGATATCAATGACTATCATGAGCGCATACTCGCGCCGATGTACCGGGCCATCGGCCCTCATGATCCGGACAGCATCCTGGCGGATGACTGGCTCAATTCACGTGCCGCCATCGCCCGATTCGAGCGCCAGACCATAGAAATACGGATCATCGATCTGCAGGAGTGTCCGGCCATGGACCTGGCCATCGCCGAGGCTGTGGTGGCGCTGGTTCAGGCCCTGTATGAGGAGCGACTGGGCAGCTTCGACGCCCAGCAGACCATTGCCACCGAAGCATTGGCCGACCAGCTGTGGGCAGCGGCTGCCGCCGGCGGGCAGGCGGTTCTGGAGGCACCAGGTCTGGCCGCGCTGATGGACTTGTCTGCCGGGTTGAAATTGTCCGAGGTCTGGTCCAGCCTGCTTGCCGGCCCTCTGAAAACCAGCCCTGAAGCCGCCGGTCGCCTGGAGCTGATCCTGAGCCAGGGCAGTCTGGCCGAGCGCATCGTCCGCACCCTGGGTGATGCGCCTGATCAGGCCGCCATCGAGCGTGTATACCGGGACTTGATCGAATGTCTGGCCGACAACCGCGCCTATCGGGGCTGATCACGGCCGAGCATGCCAGCCGCCGGGTGCCGGCGCGCTGGCGTGGGCTTTTTGCCGAACAGCCGGCAGTGCTGTCCAGTCATCGGGCCTGGGACCCGGGCACCGACATGCTGGCACGGGCGCTCTCAGATTCGCTGCAGGCGCCTCTGCTGCGCGGTCGGGTAACGCGGCTGCTGGTCGACCTGAATCGATCTCGGGGTCACCCGGCGCAGTTCAGTGAGTTCAGCCGGCGTCTGGAGCGGCGCGAGCAACAGGCCCTGATGGAATGCTACTGGCTACCGCACTGGCAGGCCTATGCCGATGCGCTGACGTCTTTGCCTGGCCGCATCGTGCATCTGGCCTGCCACAGCTTCGCACCGATCATGGACGGGCGCGAGCGACCGGTGGACATCGGCTTGTTGTATGACCCGGCGAGAGACCGCGAACGACGCTGGTGCGAGCTGCTGGCCAGCTGCTTGAATAAGCATCTGCCCAACTGCAGGGTTCGGCGCAACCAGCCGTATCGGGGAACAGCGAACGGGCTTGGTCAGCAGCACAGAAAGTGGCTGGATGATAATCGCCTGCTGACCGTTGAGCTCGAACTACGATCCGACTGGGCGCTGCGTCGCGACATCCGGGCTGCTGTCCTTGCTGCTTGCGTTGAGGCCTTTCCTGGCGCTGCGACGATTGACTGACAGGATCAGTGGCCGTCAGGCCCAGGCACCAGGCAGTCTGTGATCACGCCAGTGACGCATTCAGGCAGTGCTTCCATGCGCTGCCTGTCGTTGACGGTGAACACCCAGATCGCAAAGCCCTGGTTGATCAGGGCCTGCAAATGGGGCTCATCGGTTCCGGACCGCAATCGGCGTTGGTCGAGCACGACCAGGTCGAGATGCTGTCCGGCAAGGCCTGCCGGCAGGGCATTCAGTGGCCATCGAGGGACATAGTTGGCCCATGCCACCCGGCCATAGCCGAGGCGGCGGGCCAGGCCGATCTCCTCGATGGTAAACACCTGGGCAACAACACGCTGCACCAGCGGGCCCAGCGCTCTGGCCAGGTCCTGCAGTCCGGCAGCGTTGTCCTGCTTGATGTCGGTGACCAGCCAGGCCTCGGGGTGAACCTGCAGCCAGGCACGCAGGCGCCGCAGGGTGATCACCGTCAAGTCGCCGCGCATGCGCAGTGAGGTCATCAGGCCTGAGCTCAGTGCGCGCCGTGGTTGCAGCGCCGCCAGCATCTGTTCTTTCAGCGGCAGGCCAGACAGGTCGAACCAGCGCATCAGGGTGGGGCCCCAGTCATGCAGACCGATCCAGCTGCCGTCGGGCGTAGGCTGCAGGTCAAACTCGAAATAACGAACACCCATCGCGTGCCATTGGTCCAGGCTTTCCAGCGCGTTCGGATAGCTGCCGATGGCGCTGCCGCCGCAGGCATGGGCAATCAAGGTTTTCGGTGTGGAAACGGTCTCGAAGTCCAGCCTGCTCTCTCTGCGCCAGGCCCGACGCGTGCGCTGGCGCCAGATGACCCAGGCGGTGGCCAGGATCAGTAACAGCATCAGGGGAAGGCTCAGAAGCAGGCTCATCGGCAACCTTGTATGACCGCTGGGGAGGCCTGGCTCCGAGATCGTTGCCCGGGCCAGCTCAGAGACGTCATATGGTATCATTTCGGTCTTGTTGCGCAGGTTTTTGCCTGCCTTGACCCAGCCGGAAAGGTTTTTCTAAAACCTCAATAAATCAGGGGCTTGGGTTAAAATTCTCAACTGAATTCGGAACTGTTCTGATGGCGGAACTGGCACGAGAAGTTCTCCAGGTCAACCTGGAAGATGAAATGCGGCAGTCGTATCTCGATTACGCCATGAGCGTGATCGTCGGACGAGCGCTGCCGGATGTGCGAGATGGTCTCAAACCTGTTCATCGGCGCGTGTTGTTTGCGATGCATGAACTGGGCAATGACTTCAACAAGCCGTACAAGAAGTCCGCCCGCGTGGTCGGTGACGTGATCGGTAAGTACCATCCGCACGGTGACACTGCGGTATACGACACCATCGTGCGCATGGCCCAGCCATTCTCGATGCGATACATGCTGGTCGATGGTCAGGGCAACTTCGGGTCGGTGGATGGCGATTCGCCAGCCGCCATGCGCTATACCGAGGTGCGAATGGCCCGCCTGGCTCACGAAATCCTTGCCGACATCGACAAGGAGACGGTCAACTTCGTTCCGAACTACGATGAGTCCGAGCATGAGCCCACGGTCATGCCGACCCGTGTGCCGAATCTGCTGGTCAACGGTGCCGCCGGCATTGCCGTGGGCATGGCAACCAATATCCCGCCGCACAACCTGGGTGAGGTGATCAGCGCGCTGCTGGCCCTGATCGAGCAACCGGAGCTGTCGATCGACCAGATCATGACCCACTTGCCGGGTCCTGATTTTCCTACAGCGGCAATCATCAACGGGGCCGATGGCATCGATCAGGCCTACCGCACGGGGCGCGGGCGGATTTATCTGCGTGCCCGTTCCCACGTCGAGATCGATGACGATAGCGGGCGCGCCCGAATCGTTGTGACCGAGCTACCGTACCAGGTCAACAAGGCCAGATTGCTGGAGAAGATCGCCGAACTGGTCAAGATCAAGCGCCTGGAGGGTATCTCCGAACTGCGCGATGAGTCGGACAAGGACGGCATGCGCATGGTCGTCGAGTTGAAACGGGGCGAAGTGCCGGAGGTTGTTCTAAACAATCTGTATCAACTGACTGCTCTGCAGACGGTTTTCGGCATCAACATGGTTGCCCTGGTGGACGGCCAGCCCAAGCTGCTCAATATCCGTGACATGCTGATGGCCTTTCTTGCTCACCGTCGCGAGGTCGTCACCCGTCGCAGCCTGTTCGAGTTGCGCAAGGCGCGCGAACGCGCCCACATCCTGGAAGGTCTGACCGTCGCCCTGGCCAATCTTGACGAGGTGATCGAGTTGATCAAGGCCTCGCCAACCCCGGCTGAAGCGCGCGAGCGATTGCAGGGCCGGCGTTGGGATGCGGGTATGGTCAAGGCCCTTCTCGGTCAGGCCGGTGCCGAGTTGTCGCGTCCCGAGGATTTGTTGCCGGAATACGGTCTGGCAGAGGACGGCTATCAGCTGTCTCCGGCCCAGGCCCAGGCCATTCTTGATCTTCGCCTGCAGAAGCTGACCGGGCTGGAACAGGAAAAACTGGCCGAGGAATACCAGACCATCCTCGACCAGATCAAGGAGCTGATGCGCATCCTGTCCGAGCCGGATGCCTTGATGCAGGTCATCCGGGATGAGCTCGAGGCGCTCAAGGACCAGTACGTGGACGAGCGTCGTTCCGAAATTGTGCGCGACCATCTCAACCTGACCATGGAAGACCTGATCACGCCAGAAGATGTCGTGGTCACCTTGTCCCATGCCGGCTACGCCAAGTATCAGCCGCTCGACCGCTACCGCGCGCAGCGTCGTGGCGGCCGCGGTAGAACGGCAACCCGGACCAAGGATGAAGATTTCGTTGAGCGTTTCTGGGTAACCAATACCCATGACACGCTGCTGGTGTTCACCAGCGCCGGCAAGGTTTACAAGACCAAGGTTTACGAGCTGCCGCAGGCCGGACACAACAGCCGTGGCCGCCCGATGGTCAACCTGTTGCCGCTTGAGGAAGGAGAACGCATCAATGCCGTGTTGCCGACCCGAGAATTTCCGGACGACTGGTTCGTGTTCTTTGCCACGCGCGCTGGGCGGGTCAAGAAGACTCCGTTGTCGGACTTTGCCAATATCCGTTCAAATGGCATCTGGGCGATCCTGCTGGAAGAGGACGACGAACTGGTCGATGTCGCTTTTACCGACGGCAAGCGCGACATCCTGTTGTTTTCCTCAGCCGGCAAGACCATCCGTTTCCATGAAGATGATGCCCGGCCCATGGGGCGTCAGACGCGCGGCGTGGTCGGTATTCGCCTCAAGCCGGAGCAGCGCGTAGTGTCCATGCTGGTCAGCGGTGAGGACAGTGGCGACATTCTCCTGGCCACCGCGAACGGCTACGGCAAGCGTACCGCCCTGAGCGACTTTCCGGTCTACAAGCGCGGCGGCCAGGGCGTGATTGGCATCCAGGTCTCCGAGCGCAACGGTGCCCTGGTTGCAGCGCTGGCCGTTGCTGATGAGGATGATGTCATGCTGACCTCCAATGGCGGGACCCTGGTGCGCACTTCGGCTGGCGAGATTTCCCGTCTCAGTCGCAACACCCAGGGAGTCACCCTGATTCGCCTCGGCGAGGGCGAGCAAGTCATTGGCATGGCCCGGGTGGCCGCCTCTGAAGACGAGGAAGACGGCGAGCAGGAGGTCTGACGGAAAAGCCCTGTTCACCGCTTGCGTGGACGGGGCTTTCGGCATGGCTTTGGGGTTGCAGTGAACGTTATACTGTTGCACTTGTTTACGCTGCGCCCAGGATCCACCCATGTTCATTCGAGTTCGTGCCGGGCTGTGCCTGTTGCTTATCGGCTTCCTGACTTCCAGCCTGGCTCAGGCTGATACCCGTCTTCTTCGATTTCCTCACCTGCATGACAACCTGGTTGTCTTCAGCTATGGCGGCGATTTGTGGACCGTTTCTGACCAGGGCGGGGTCGCTTCGCGCCTGACCAGCCATCCAGGCAAGGAACTGTTCCCGCGTTTCTCTCCGGACGGCCGCTACATTGCCTTTACCGGCCAATACGGCGGGGACGAACAGGTCTATCTGATCCCGAGTGCGGGTGGCGAACCTGTGCAGTTGACCTGGTATCCGGCTGCCGGGCCGCTGCCTGCCCGTTGGGGGTACGACAACCAGGTGTATGGCTGGACACCTGACGGTGAGCGCATTCTGTTTCGCTCGCAACGCGATGCCTGGGGTTCAAGCACGGCTACGCTCTATACCGTCTCGCGCCAGGGTGGCTTGCCGGAACAGATGCCCATGCCGGTCTCCGGTGCAGGCACCTTTACCGACGATGGTCGCAAGCTGTTTTACTCCCCATTGTTTCGTGACTTTCGCACCTGGAAACGCTACCAGGGTGGTTGGGCGCAGAGTCTGTGGCTGTTCGATCTGGAAGCAAAGAATGCCCGACAGATCACCGATCACCCGCGTACCGACCGTGATCCAATGTGGATTGATGGTCTGGGCTATTTCGTCTCCGATCGTGATGGCAAGCTCAATATTTATCGGGTGGATCCGGATGGCCTGGAGGTGACGCAGCTGACATTTCACCGTGACTGGGATGTGCGCTGGGCCAGCGCAGCTGCCGATGGTCGGATCATTTATGAGCTGGACGGACGGCTGCGGATTTTCAACACGCGCGACCACAGTGATCGGGGTCTGGCCATCCGGGTGCCGGATGACGGTGTCAATCGACGTCAGCGCAATCTGGCGGTGGCTGACCAGATCACAGGCGCACGCTTGAGCCCAACCGGTCGCCGGGTGCTGTTTTCGGCGCGCGGCAACCTGTTCAATGCGCCCGTGGACGATGGCGTTACTCGCATGGTCACGCATCGGTCCACAGCCCATGATCGCGAAATGAGCTGGTCGCCGGACGGCCAATACCTAGTGTTTGTCTCCGACAGCAGTGGTGAGGAAGAGCTGTATATTGCTCGTGCCGATGGCAGCGGGCAACCGCGCCAGCTCACCGACGGTAATCAGACCCGCTTCTACCAGCCGCGTTTCTCACCCTCCGGTGATCACGTCGCGGTATCGGACAAGGACGGGCGTATCCTGGTGATTCGCAGCGATGGCCGTGGCGACTTGCGCGAGGCTGGGCGCGATCCGGGCTGGCGCAACCGCGATTATGCCTGGTCACCGGCCGGCGACTGGCTGGCCTTCAGCCAGACACAGGAAAGTGGGCTTCGGGCTCTCTACCTGTACAGTGTCACCGACAACCGCAGTCATCGAATCTCCGATGGCTTGTTTTCGGAGTATGCTCCGTCGTTCTCGGTCGATGGCAAGCACCTGTTCTTTTTGGGCGATCGCGAATTTGCGCCGCAGATTTCCCAGCGCGAATGGAACTTTGCGGTCAACCGGATCACTGGCATTTTTGCTCTTGGCCTGACCAGATCGGCACCTAATCCCTTCGCCCCGCGCGATGCCGAGGAGCGCGGCCTGAATGCGGAGCCGGACGACAAATCCAACGACAAGAACAAGGACAGACCCACGCGTACCGAGATCGAGCTCGACGGCCTCTGGAGCAGGGTCATCCGCCTGGATGTGGACAACACCAACATCAGCAGTGTGAGCGCCGTCGAGGGCGGCGTGCTCTACGTAGAGACCGACCCCTTCTTCTACGGCCGCGCGCCTGAGCGGCAGCCGCGGATTCGCTTCCTCCGTTTCCAGGACCGTGAAGTCATCACCTTCCCCGACGGCCTGCAAGCTGTCGATGTCAGCGCCGACGGTCGGAGATTGCTGACTCGTCAAGGCAGCAACTGGCAGGTCTTTGAAATCTCGCGTGAAGGCAGGGAACCGGAATCGGTCGTGACCTCCGGCCTGCGCGCTACGATCGACCCGGTTGCCGAGTGGGCCACCGCCTTCGAGGAAGTCTGGCGACGTTTTCGCGATCACTTCTATGTCGACAACATGCACGGCTATGACTGGGAGGCCCTGCGCGAGCAGTATCGGCCATGGCTTGAGCATGTCGCCCATCGCAGTGACCTGAACTATCTGATGGGTGAAATGATCGCCGAGCTCAATGTCAGCCACGCCTATGTCAGCGGTGGTGACGAGGGTCTGCCGCCGCGCCACCCGGTGGCCCTGCTGGGTGCGCGCTTCGAGACCGACCGCGATCGTTACCGCATCAGCCGGATATTCGAAGGCCAGAATGATGAGCCCCGCTACCGCTCGCCGCTGACCGAAGTCGGTGTGGAAGTACGCGAGGGCGACTACATCCTGGCGATCAACGGCAGAGCATTGTACGCATCGGAAAACATTTATCGACGGTTGCATCTGCCGCTCGGCGAAGCCGTGGTCCTGACAGTCAGCGAGCGCGCCGATGGGCGCAATCCGCGCACGGCTATCGTGCGTCCGATCAACAACGAATCCTCGCTCCATTACCTGGCCTGGGTGCGGGACAACCATCGCCGGGTGACCGAGGCGAGCGATGGCCGGATCGGCTATCTGCACGTGCCGGACATGGGTCCCGATGGCATCCGTGAGTTCATCAAGTGGTTCTACGGCCAGCTGCGCAAGGATGGGCTGGTTATCGATGTTCGCTCCAATGGCGGCGGCAATGTTTCGCAGATGCTGATCGAGCGTTTGTCCCGGCGGCCATTGTCGCTGGGCTACTCCCGCACCATGCCCCATGTCAGCACCTATCCCAATCAGGCCTTCAACGGCCACATGGCGGCCTTGCTGGACGAAAACTCCGCCTCCGATGGCGATATCTTCCCCTGGCAGTTCCGCAACGCCGGCCTGGGCCCGCTGATCGGCAAGCGCTCCTGGGGTGGCGTGGTCGGTATTACCAACCACGGGCCATTGATCGACGGCGGCGTGGTCAATGTGCCTGAGTTCGGCTTTGCAAGCGTCGACGGCGAATACGTGATTGAAGGCGAGGGCGTCAGTCCGGACATCGAGGTCGACAACGATCCAGCCAGTGTCATTGCCGGTCGTGATCTACAGCTGGAGCGAGCGATTGAAGAGGTCATGAATCAGATCGAAGCCAACCCTCCGCGCTTTCCAGCACGTCCCGAAGCCCCGGTAAAGCTGGACTGAAAGACCGCGAGCTAGGGCGAGAAGGACACCAAAAAGGCCGGGAACTCCCCGGCCTTCTCTTGTGTCGTCTCGCTTCTCCCAGCGCCACGGCGCAAGCCGAGCCTCTTGGATCAACTCGCTTCCAGCCAGTCCTCGAGCGGCGGGCAGGAGCAAACCAGGTTACGATCTCCATAGACATTGTCGACTCGGGCAACGCTGGGGAAGAATTTCGCCTGGTAAAGGGAACGAACCGGCCAGCCAGCCTGCTCGCGGCTGTAGCCGTGTGACCAGTCGTCAGCGCTCAGTTCGGCGATGGTGTGCGGCGCGTTCCTGAGCGGGTTGTCCTGTTGCTGCCACTGGCCGGCTGCTACCCGGTCGATTTCTCCCCGGATCGAGATCATCGCTTCGATAAAGCGATCCAGCTCGGCCTTGGACTCGCTTTCGGTCGGCTCGATCATCAGCGTGCCCGGTACCGGCCAGGACATGGTCGGGGCATGGAAACCATAGTCAATCAGGCGCTTGGCGACATCTTCCTCGCTGATACCGGCCAGCTCCTTGAATGGGCGCAGGTCGACGATGCATTCGTGGGCAATACGATCGTTGCGGCCACGGTAGAGGATTTCGTAATGGCCTTGCAGCCGACAGGCGATGTAATTGGCGTTCAGAATGGCAACCTGGGTGGCCTTGCGCAAGCCGTCGGGACCCATCAGGCGAATATAGGCCCAGGAGATGGCAAGAATGCCGGCGCTACCCCAGGGGGCGGCAGCGATGGCCCCATTGGCACCGAATTCCGGTCCCAGCAGGCCGCTAACATGGCCAGGCAGAAACGGTGCCAGGTGCTCGCGCACACCAATCGGCCCGACCCCGGGCCCGCCGCCGCCGTGCGGGATGCAGAAGGTCTTGTGCAGGTTCAGGTGGCAAACGTCGGCGAAATCAGCGATTCGGGACCAGCCTACCAGCGCGTTCATGTTGGCACCGTCCAGGTACACCTGGCCGCCGGCGGCACGGACCTTGTTGCAGATGGTGACCACGTCTTCCTCGAACACCCCATGGGTCGACGGATAAGTGATCATCAGCGCTGCCAGCTGGTCCTGGTGCTTGCGGACCTTATCCTCGAGGTCGGCCAGGTCAATATTGCCGCGCGCATCACAGCCGACCACCACGATCTCCATGCCCACCATCTGCGCGCTGGCCGGGTTGGTGCCATGGGCCGAGGCCGGAATCAGGCATACCCGGCGGTGAGATTCGCCGCGCTGTTCATGCCAGCCCTTTATGGCGAGCAGGCCCGCATACTCACCCTGCGAGCCGGCATTCGGCTGCAGGGAAACGGCAGCAAATCCGGTCAGACTCTTGAGCATTTCTTCCAGCTCGCCGATCATCGCATGGTAGCCGCGAGCCTGGTCCCACGGGCATAAGGGGTGCAGCTCGGCAAACTCTGGCCAGGTCACCGGAATCATTTCTGCGGTGGCGTTCAGCTTCATGGTGCATGATCCCAGCGGAATCATGGCGTGCGTCAGGCTCAGGTCGCGGTTTTCCAGGCGCTTGATGTAGCGCAGCATCTCGGTCTCGGAGTGGTAGCGGCTGAAGACCTCGTGCTGCATGAATGGGCTGCTGCGACGGAGCGGCTCGGGAATCGCACTGGCCACGGCAGGCAGCTCCTGGTCCAGCGCATTGACATCGCTGGCAACGCCGTCGAACAGGGCGAGGAGGGCAGCGCTGTGACGACGTCGGGTGCATTCATTGACGCTGATGCCGATGAAGCCCTCGCGATCGGCGCGCAGGTTCAGTCCGGCTTGTTGGGCACGATGCAGCAGCGCCTGGCGGCGCGGCTCATCGACCTTGATCGAGACCGTATCGAAAAAATGTTCATGCTCGATTTCAAAGCCCGCCTGGCGCAGGGCATGGGCGATCAGGCAGGCGTGCCGATGTATTCGCCCGGCGATTTTCCTGAGGCCTTCAGGGCCATGCCAGACTGCATAAAAGCTGGCCATGACGGCAAGCAGCGCCTGTGCGGTACAGATATTGCTCATGGCCTTTTCGCGACGAATGTGCTGCTCGCGCGTTTGCAGTGCCATGCGGAGTGCCGGATTGCCATGGCGATCCCGTGATACCCCGATGATGCGCCCCGGCACGCTGCGCCGATAGTCTTCACGGGTGGCAAGGAAAGCTGCGTGCGGGCCACCGTAAGCCATCGGTACCCCAAAGCGCTGAGCTGAGCCGATGACGGCATCGGCACCCGCTTCTCCAGGGGCTTTCAGCAGTACCAGAGACATCAAATCTGCGGCGACGACAACCAGGGCGCCCCGGGCATGGGCCTTGGCAATGATCGGTTCGAGGTCAATCACCGCACCGCTGGCGCCGGGATACTGGATCAGGACGCCGAAGCAGTCGCCGTTGTCCAGCGCCTCGCGCAAGTCGTCGCAAACCTCGGCTTCTATGTCCAGGTGCCGGGCGCGATTGCCAACGACATCGATGGTCTGGGGAAGGCAGTGCGCGTCGACCAGGAAACGCTGGCTGCTGCTCTTGCGGTTGACTCGCTTGAGCATCGCCATTGCTTCGGCCGCGGCTGTAGCCTCGTCGAGCAGTGACGCGTTCGCCAGCTCCATGCCGGTCAGGTCCATGACCACTTGCTGGAAGTTCAGCAGCCCCTCCAGTCGTCCCTGCGCGATCTCGGCCTGGTAGGGTGTGTAGGCGGTATACCAGCCCGGATTTTCGAGCACATTTCGCAGGATCACGGGCGGAGTGATGGTCGGGTGGTAGCCGAGCCCGATCATGCTGTGGCTGACGGAGTTGGCCGAAGCCATCTCGCGCAGCTGCTCAAGCACGCGATCCTCGTTGTCGCTGGCAGCCAGCTGCAAGGGCTGCTCGCTGAGAATGCTGCCCGGCATGGTTTCTGTCATCAGCGCGTCCAGCGAGCTGGCTCCCACGCTTGCCAGCATCTCGTCGATTTCCTGGTTGCTGGGACCGATATGCCGGCCGATGAACTCATCATGCGCTTCGAGCTGGTGCAGGGGAGATGACGCGTGGGTCTGAGTCATGGTGTTTTTTCTCAAGAGCTTAAAGGGGGAGATAATGGTCGAGCAGCAAGAAGGCGAACAGCATCATCAGATACAGAACGGAGTAGCTGAACATCTTCATGGCGATCTGCTCGTTGCGCGGTTTCAGCATGGCGATCGCATAGCCAAGAAATCCGATGTTGAGCACGCTGGCGCCCGCCAGATAGACCAGGCCGCTCATCCCGGTCAGCCAGGGCAGCAGGGTGACCAGGACCAGAATGATGCTGTAGAACAGGATCTGCCAACGAGTGAATTCAACGCCGTGAGTCACCGGCATCATCGGCACGTCGGCTGCCGCATAGTCGTGCCTGCGGTAGATCGCCAGGGCCCAGAAGTGGGGCGGTGTCCAGACGAAAATGATCAGGAACAGGATCAGCGCATGGGCGTGGATGTCGCCGGTAACCGCAACCCAGCCAAGCACCGGCGGGGCCGCGCCAGCGGCGCCGCCTATCACGATATTCTGCGGCGTGGCGCGTTTCAGCCAGGCGGTGTAGACAATCGCATAACCGATCAGGCTGGCAAAAGTCAGGATCGCGGTCAGCGAGTTGGTGAACGCGACCAGAATGATCATTGACAGGACGGCCAGGATCAGGGCGAAAAGCAGTACCTGGCGCCGACCCAGCTGGCCGGTGGGCAATGGCCGATTACGGGTGCGCACCATCACTTCATCGGCCCTGGCGTCCAGCAGGTGATTGATGGCGGCCGCGCTGGAGGCAGCCATGCCGATACCCAGCGAGCCGAACACCAGGACGTCCAGTGGCACCATGCCGGGAACCGACAAAAACATGCCGACTACGGCAGTAAACACAATCAGGCTGACAACCTTGAGCTTGCAAAGCGCAAGGAAGGTCCGGATTCGGCTCCCGGTCAAGACGGCATTCATCCGGAAGGTGCCGGTCTCTCGCCGGTCAGGGTCAGCAGCCATACCATGCAAGCGAGCAACAAGGCCGCCATGCCGTTGTGCGCAACGGCAATCCACAATGGCAGCCCCAGCACAACGTTGAGGATGCCGAAGCTGATCTGCACGCTCAGCAGGACAGTCAACACCGCACCGGGCATGCCCATGCCGGGGGTGCGGAACAGCTGCCACAGTAGCCAGGCAAACACGGCGACCACGAACAGGGCACCGATCCGATGGGTCAGGTGGATTGCAACCCGGGCATCGTGGTCGAGAATGCCACCTTCATAATCCACGCCGACTCCTCGCCACAAGGTAAATCCTTCTCCGAAATCGGCCTCGGGCCACCATTGGCCCATGCAGGTCGGGAAATCGGGGCAGGACAAGGCGGCGTAGTTGGTGCTGACCCAGCCACCGAGCAGGATCTGTACGATGAGCACGCACAGGGCAATGCTCAAGGGCCAGCGCAGTCGGCGTTGCGGCAGGTTTGGACGCGGTTGTCGCACTCGTGTCTTGAGGTACAACCACACCAGCAGACTGAACGTCAGCATGCCACCGGCCAGATGGGCGAGAACAATCGCCGGTTTCAGTAGCATGGTCACGGTCCAGGCACCCAACGCGGCCTGGAAAATGATCAACACGAGCAGCCCAGTCGGCAACAGCAGTGGTTGTCCGGGCTGCTGACGTCGCCGCCAGGCAAGTACCGCCAGGGCGAGCACAATCAGGCCCAGGATGCCGGCCGCATAGCGATGGACCATTTCGCGAACGGCAGAACCCACGTCCACGTTGCGCTCTGGTCGGACTTGTTCGGCACGGGCCAGGGCGTTTTCGTCCTGCGGCCAGGTCAGATGCCCGTAACAGCCGGGCCAGTCGGGGCAGCCAAGCCCGGCATCGGTCAGGCGCACCCAGGCGCCAAGTACGATGACGATAAAAGTCAGGTAGACGGCAATCAACGCCAGGCGATTGTAGAATTTGGCGGTCATGGGCGGAAGTCAGTTGCGCTGGGTCCAGGTCAGGAGACGCCGCAAATCCCGACGAACATGGTTGGGGTCGGCATCTTCGGGGTAGCGCATTATTATATTGGCCATGGGGTCAAGGATGTAGCTACGACCGTTATCCGGGACATCTGGAAAAGCGCTGGCGAGCGCGGCAGCATCGCTGCCGCTGACAATGACGAAGTCATCGGCCAGATCGCGAATTTGCTTCACCTGGTCTTCGTCCATGTCGGCCAGGCTGATCAGCATCAGACCAATATCGGGCTGGTGCCGATTCTGGGCACGGCGGACCTGTCGCAACCAGTAAAGATCTTCCAGACAGGCTTCTTTACAGTCTCCGGCCCGCAAATGCACGAGCTGCCAACGCTCAAGCAGATCGGCATGTTCGAGCACGCGACCGTCTGGCTGACGCAGGTTCAGCGCCGGCAGGGGGATGACTGGCTGCACCAGCTCACCGTGGTTGCGGGTTCCAGCCAGACGGACATCGAACCATTCGCTGTGCAGCAGAGTGGCAATCAGCACCGGAGCGCCGAACAGGAGAAAGACGATGATGATGATGACTTTGTTCATCTGCGCTTGATTTGCCGATAGCCGAGAAAACACCAGATAAGAAATACTGCCAAGGCGATGCTGTACCACTGAAAAGCATAGGCGCGATGTCGCTCCGGGCCCATGATCACCGTGCGCCATGGTTCAGAGGACAAATGCAGCGGATGTTCCGGTTCCAGCAGCACGATCTGGTCATGCAAATCAGCGCCGAGCACGGCCCGGATCTTGTCGAGATCGAAGTAGGTCATCAGATTGGGCCAGGACTCCGAATCCAGATCTTCTGCCTCGCCCAGCTGAAATCCGACGCGGGGAGGAGGGCTCAGCCGGCCGCTGAGCTCGATCGGGCCCTCTGGCGTTTCAAACCGGGGCCATTCACCGGTGCGACGCAGCCATGGCTGCCAACCTCGATTGACCAGGATCCTGAGCTCGCCTTCTTCCACCGAGAAAAGGCTGAAGACATGGACGCCGGGATGATTGTTGAGCAGCTGATTGTCAAGGAGGATGTGACGTTCGGTATCAAAGCGGCCGCTGCCGGCAACCAGCGCAAAAGGCGGCGGCGATTCTCCCAGATCGGAGAGGGCCAGGGCCGGGGCCTCGGCCCATTGGGCGACCAGCAGGTCCTTTTCTTCAGCTCGATCGAGCTGCCAGCCGGCAAGGCGCAGACAGGCCGTGAGCACGAGAACGGCGACCAGGTGAGGCAGGAGGGTTCGCAGCATCAGTCTGCTTCAGCCGGGCTTCGTCACGGAACAGTTTTATAATGAGGGCCTGTCGCAACAGAGACCCTTCCCTTGTTAAGCAAGTTATTGATCATTGGCGTTTTCCTTGCCATTCTCTACACCCTGGCATCAAGCTTCTATTTTCTGATTACGGACTCAGGGGACAGTGATCGCACCGTACGCCGCCTGAGCTGGCGCGTTGGATTGTCTGTCGGGCTGATCCTGGTACTGTGGGGTGGATTCCACTTCGGCATCATAGAGCCTCAAGGTGTAAATCCCGTGCAGTACCCGAGCAGGGAAGGCGGCTGATCCGAGCGCCGTGAGGCGCTTGGACTGATGGAAAATCAGCGCGAGTCTTAAAGTTGAGACAGTACGTGCTCGGCGCTGGAAACCCGGAATTCACCAGGCGCTTCGACGAACAGGCTAGAGACCTTGCCATCGTCAATGATCATGGCAAATCGCTGACTCCTTTTGCCCATACCGAATGCACTTGCGTCCATTTCCAGACCCAGCGCTGAGGCAAGCTGGCCATTGCCATCGGCGACCATGATGAGGCTGTCTTCGACGTTGCCGGCCTTGCCCCAGGCGTCCATGACAAAGACGTCATTGACCGCCATGCAGACGATGCGATCGACGCCCTTGGCGCGGAAATCTTCGGCCTGATCGACAAAACCTGGCAGGTGATTCGCCGAGCAGGTCGGCGTAAAAGCGCCCGGCACGGCAAAAAGCACCGTTCGTCCCTGACCGAAAAGCTCGGCGGTATTGACGGGTTTCGGTCCCTCGGCCCCCATCATGGTCAGGCTGGCTTCGGGAATGCGATCTCCAACAGCAATAGTCATCGCTTCAGCCCTCCAGCGCCTTGTTCATGGCAGCGAGCAAGGCCGCCTTGTCCACCGGTTTGGTGATGTACGCAGAAGCCCCCTGGCGCATGCCCCAGATCCTGTCGGTTTCCTGATCCTTGGTGGTGACGAAAATGACCGGGATATTGGCCGTGGTCTTTTCCTTGGAGATCTTGCGGGTGGCCTGGAAGCCATTCAGACCCGGCATGACCACATCCATCAAAATCAGGTCTGGCAGCTCGGCCATGGCCTTTTCAACACCTTCCTCGCCGTTCACCGCAGTGACGACCTGATGACCCGCGCCCTCGACTATCTTGGTCAGTGCGAACAATTGCGATTCCGAATCATCGACGATCAATACTTTGGCCATGCTCGTTTCCCTTGTTGATTGATTTGATGCCACAGACATTCCGGTTCCCATGATACTGCAAACCGGCAATCGTCGGACCTAGGAGGTCTCGTGAGGGACCTCGACCAGTACTCGACCGCGACCACCGCCAGCCAGCAGGCGCTCAAACACAGCTGGAAGTCCTTCCAGAGTGACCGGACTGGCGGCAATGCTGTCCAGGTGAGCAGGCTTCCATGCGCCGCCCAGGCGCGTCCAGAGTTCCTGGCGCAGCGGATAGGGGCAGCCGGCGGAGTTGATCCCCAGCAGGCTGATGCCGCGAATGATGAACGGCATCACTGTCGTGTGCAGGCCGACGCCACCGGCCAGACCGCAGGAGGCAATGCTGCCCCATGGCTTGATGACCCGGGTCAGGCCTGCCAGGGTATCGCCGCCGACATTGTCCAGGGCGCCTGCAAACATGGCCGAAGCCATGGGTGTCTCAGGCCAGTACAGCTCGTGACGGGAGATACACTGGCTGGCACCGAGTTCGTGCAGCCACTCGAACTCCTCAAGCTTGCCGCTGATCGCTGTCACTTCGTATCCGGCCCGGCTGAACAGGTCGACGGCGATAGAACCCACGCCGCCGGTGGCGCCGGTGACGCATATCGGCCCCATCTCCGGGCGCTGGCCGTTGGCCTCCATCCGGTAGAGCGACAGCGCCGCGGTGAAGCCGGCCGTGCCCAGAATCATCGCTTCCCGCAAGTCCAGGCCGTCGGGCAATGGGACCAGCCATTGCGAGGGGACGCGCAAGTACTCGCTGTAGCCGCCATCACGCGATTCGGACAGCCCGCACCCGGTCATCACCACCGGATCTCCCTCCTTGAAACGGTCCGAGCCGGACTGGGCGACATGACCAGCCAGATCGATACCGCCATTGAGGGGGAAGTTTCTCAGGATCTTGCCCTTTCCGGTGCCGGCCAGGGCGTCCTTGTAATTGACGCTGGAGTAGGCCACCTTGACCACGACATCGCCATCGGACTGCTCATCCAGTCTCTGCTCGACGACCCTGGCACGATAGCCGTCCTCGTCGTCAAAGATACGAAATGCCTTGAAAGTCGAAGGGATAGTCATGGCGTCCTTGTCGTCGTCATCGGTTTTTCAGGATCAGGTCCTGGCCGGCAGGAGATACGCAGCGCAAAGCGTTTCCGACCGATAGTCCAGTCTGAGCAATGCATGAACTGTTCAGGCTAGTTGGCCTTGTGTATGGCGCGCTTGTCGACCGCCAGTGCCGCTTCGTGGACCGCCTCCGAGAGTGTCGGGTGGGCGTGCACGATGCGGGCGAGGTCTTCGCTGGTGCCATGGAACTCCATTGCAACCACGCACTCGGCAATCAGCTCCGATGCATTGGCACCGATGATCTGCACACCCAGCAGACTGTCATCCTCGGCGTCAGCCAGAATCTTGACGTGGCCGGTGGCATTGCCCATGGCCAGCCCGCGGCCGGTCGCGGCGAACGGGAAACTGCCGGAACGGTATTCACGGCCTTCGTCCTTGAGTTCCTTTTCGGTCTTGCCTACCCAGGCAATTTCGGGATCGGTATAGATCACCCAGGGGATGGTGTCGAGATTGAAATGCCCGTAGCCGGTGGCCAGGGCTTCGACAACGGCGATACCTTCTTCCGAGGCCTTGTGCGCCAGCATCGGGCCGCGCACCAGGTCGCCGATGGCCCAGACGTTCTTGACGCTGGTCTGACAATGTTCGTCGACCTTGACCTGGCCGCGATCGGTCAATTCCACGCCGCTGTCCTCGGCCAGCAATCCGTTGCTGGCTGCCTTGCGGCCGACCGCCACCAGCAGGCGATCAAAGCTTTCGCTGTGGTCACCGTTTTTGTCGGTGTAACTCACCTTGACCTGGTTGTCGCTGATTTCGGCCGCCGATACCTTGGCACCAAGCCGGATGTCAAGGCCCTGCTTCTTGAACTCGCGTGCCGCGGCGCGACTGAGGTCCTGGTCAACCACGCCGAGCAACTCATCCATCGCTTCCAGCAGCACGACTTCCGCACCGAGTCGGGACCACACGCTGCCCATTTCCAGGCCAATGACGCCGGCTCCGATCACGCCCATACGGGCGGGCACTGCATCAAACTCGAGCACACCTTCGTTGTCGACAATGAACTTGCCGTCGATTTCGACGTTGGGGATGGTGAAGGGCACGGAGCCGGCGGCGAGCATGACATGCTTGCCGACAGCAGTGAAACTGTCTCCGTCATGCGGTCTCACCTCGACACGGCGCTCCGCCAGCAGCTTGCCGCGGCCATTCGCGAATTCAATCTTGTTGGCCTTGAACAGCTGCATCAAGCCGCCGTTGAGCTGCTTGACGATACTGCGCTTGCGCTCGATCATCTTGCCGACATCCATGCTGACGTCGTCAACGTTGATCCCATGTTCGCTGTAGTCGTGTCGGATGTGATGATAGTGCTTGGACGAGTCGAGCAGCGCCTTGGAGGGCACGCAGCCAACGTTCAGGCAGGTGCCGCCCGGCGCCGGCTTGCCGTCATCGCCCTGGCGATCATCAATCAGCAAGACCTTCAGATCGAGCTGTGCTGCCCGAATAGCAGCGGCATAGCCGCCTGGGCCGCCACCGATAACGACGAGATCGAATTCCTTGTCAGCCATTTATCATTCCTTTGCAATGAGATTTTGGCAGTAAGCCATCGAGCGAATCTGTCACTGTTCTATCAACGCGGCAACCAAATGGATTGCCGCGTCAATAAGCACGAAGGCCCCAGGGGCGCGAAGGCAAGATCCTTGAATGGTCTTGTCTTCGTGTGCTCTTCGTGGTGAAAGTGAAGCAGCCCATCAAAGGCCCAGGAGCATCCGTGCAGGATCTTCCAGTGCCTCCTTGACCGCAACCAGGAACTGCACTGCGTCCTTGCCGTCGATGATGCGGTGGTCGTAGGAAAGGGCGATGTACATCATCGGCCGGATGACGATTTCGCCGTTTTCGACAACCGGGCGCTCCTTGATCGTATGCATGCCCAGGATTGCGCTCTGCGGCATGTTCAGCAGCGGCGTAGACAGCAGCGATCCGAAAACCCCGCCATTGGTGATGGTGAAGGTTCCGCCCTGCAGGTCCTCGAGCTGAATGCTGCCCTTGCGTGCCTGCTCGGCAAAGTCGCCGATGGACGCTTCGATATCTGCCAGCCCCATGCGTTGCGCATCGCGCAACACCGGAACCAGCAGGCCGCGATCGGTAGAAACCGCAACGCCGATGTCCTGGAAGCCGTGATACACGATTTCGTCGCCGTCGACCGAGGCGTTGACGACCGGATGTTTCTGCAGGGCCTCGCAGCAGGCCTTGACGAAGAAGGACATGAAGCCGAGCTTGACGCCGTGCCGTTTCTGGAAGTCATCCTTGTAGCGCGTCCGGAGGTCCATCACCGCCTTCAGGTTGACCTCGTTGAAGGAGGTAAGAATGGCAGCGGTGTTCTGCGCCTCCTTCATCCGCTCGGCAATGCGCGAGCGCAGACGCGACATCTTGACCCGCTCTTCCGGACGCGGTCCCGATGCGCCGCCCTGACCGTGGCGAATGACATCACCTTTGGTGATCCGACCGCCGCGACCGCTGCCGCTCACTTCCTTCAAGTCGACTGCAGCTTCGGCTGCCGCCCGACGTGCAGAGGGTGAGGGCGCGTGACCCTGCTTGCCCGAATCACGTGATCCGGAGTCAGTCTTGCCGGACTCATCCTCGCTCGAATCTGCAGCCTGCTTGCCCTTGTCCTCGGCCTCGGCCGTTTCGCTATCGCCATCATCCTCAGCCTGCCCGGCATCAGCTTTGGCTTCACCTTCTTCCAGCAAGCCGAGAATCTGGCCTTCGGTAACGGTGTCCCCTTCCTCAGCCTTGATCTCCTTGAGCACGCCGTCAGCCGGTGCCGGCACTTCCAGCACGACCTTGTCGGTTTCCAGGTCAACCAGGTTTTCGTCCCGGGCAACCGCATCGCCGGGCTTCTTGTGCCATTTGGCTATGGTTGCGTCGGAGACCGATTCCGGGAGATTCGGGACCTTGATTTCTAAACTCATCTTGATTCCTTAGACTGTTTCTTCACCAAGCGTCAGCGCCTGGCTGACGAGTCGTTTCTGTTGTTCCAAATGAACCTGGTAGTAGCCAACGGCGGGCGAGGCCGAGCCCTCGCGGCCAACATAGCGCAGTTTCTGCTCATCCCGCACGCAGGCCTGCAGGTGATGACGAATCTGGAACCAGGCACCCTGGTTGAGAGGTTCTTCCTGGCACCAGACGACCTCGTCGGCCTGGTCGTAAAGGGCGATGATTTCCTGAACTTCCTCACGCGGGAAAGGATAGAGCTGCTCGACACGGACAATGGCGACATTGTCGACATTGTCTTCCCGACGCTGGGCGTCGAGATCGAAGTAGACCTTGCCTGCGCAGAACACAACCCGACGAACCTTGTCTGGATTCGGTTCGGCCGGATCATCAATGACCACCTGGAATTCGCCGCGCGCGAGGTCATCCAGGGTCGAGGTCGAAGCCTTGTGCCGCAACAGTGACTTCGGCGTCATAACGATCAGCGGCTTGCGGAACGGCCGCAGCATCTGGCGTCGCAGCATGTGGAACATCTGCGCCGGCAGCGACGGGACACAGACCTGGATGTTGTTGCCGGAACACAGCTGCATGAAGCGCTCCAGGCGAGCTGATGAATGCTCGGGCCCCTGGCCCTCATAACCGTGCGGCAGAAACATGACCAGCCCACACAAACGCCCCCACTTCGCCTCGCCCGAGGTGATGAACTGATCGATCACTACCTGAGCGCCGTTGACGAAATCGCCGAATTGAGCCTCCCAGATCACCAGTGAACCGGGGTCGGCGGTGGCATAGCCATACTCGAAGCCCAGGACCGCCTCTTCCGATAGCAGCGAGTCGATGACGGTGACTCGTGAAGGATCCTTGGCGAGTCGGCTCAGCGACAGGTAAGGCGTGCCGTCGGCCTGGTTGTGGAGCACCGCGTGACGGTGAAAAAAGGTACCGCGACCCGAATCCTGCCCAACCAGGCGCAGACCGTGCCCTGCCTGGATCAGGCTGGCATATGCCATGGTTTCTGCAAAGCCCCAGTCCATGGCCTGCTCGCCGGCGGCCATCTTGCGACGCGCCTCGACAATCCGCTGTACCTGCTTGTGCAGTTCGAAGCCCTCGGGCAATTCGGTCAGAACCTCGTTGAGTCGACGCACCTCTTCGGTCGAAAGGCGGGTCTCGGCCGCCTCGCGCCAGTCGGCTTCGAGGAAAGGCGTCCAGTCCGTTGTGACCAGGGCTTCCTCATCAGGCACCAATTCAACCACCGGCTCACCGGCATCGAGGCGATCCCGATACTCGCTGGCAATACGGTCGACGCCGGCATCGTCAAGCAGGCCATCCTTGCGCAGTAGGTCGGCGTATTGCTTGCGAATCGGGTCAAGGGCGCGAATGACCTGGTACATGCGCGGCTGGGTTGCGGCCGGCTCGTCGGCCTCGTTATGGCCATGACGCCGGTAACACACCAGGTCGATGATCACATCCTTCTTGAACTCGCGCCTGAAGTCGGCGGCGAGGCGGGTAGCGTACAGCACCGCCTCGGGATCGTCGGCATTGACGTGCAGAATCGGCGCCTGAACCATCTTTGCCACTTCGGTGCAATACAGGGTCGAGCGCGCGTCGAGGGGGTTGGAAGTGGTGAAGCCGATCTGGTTGTTGACCACGATGTGGAAGGTGCCGCCTATTGCAAAGCCCCTGGCCTGAGACATGTTCAGCAGCTCCATCACCACGCCCTGTCCGGCAATGGCAGCGTCGCCGTGGACCAGTACCGGCAGTACCTGCTCGCGGCGAGCATCGCCGAGCCGGGTCTGGCGCGCGCGGGCCGAGCCGGCAACTACCGGGTTGACGATTTCCAGGTGCGAGGGATTGAAGGCCAGCGCCAGGTGCATGATGCCGCCGGGCGTGCGCACATCGGAGCTGAATCCCATGTGGTATTTCACGTCACCGGAGCGGTTTGGATCATCCTTGGCGATGGTGCCCTCGAACTCGGCGAACAGCTCGCCCGGACTCTTGCCGAGCACATTGACCAGCACGTTGAGACGGCCGCGGTGGGCCATGCCGATGACCATCTCCTTGACGCCCTGGCTGCCGCAGTGACGAATCAGGGTGTCGAACAGAGGAATCAGCGATTCTCCGCCCTCGAGGGAAAAGCGTTTCTGGCCGACATACTTGGAATGCAGGTATTTCTCCATGCCTTCGGCAGCGGTGAGCTTTTCGAGCAGGCGCAGGCGCTCTTCCTGCGAAGGCGTGTAGTTGCCGCGGGTCGATTCCAGGCGCTGCTGCAGCCAGCGACGCTGGGTGGTGTCGGCGATATGCATGTATTCAACGCCGATGCTGCCGCAATAGGTACGCCGGCAGATGTCGATGATCTCGGCCAGCGGCAGATGGTCCGGCGCTGCCAGGCTGCCGGTGTGAAAGCTGGTCTTGAGATCGGCCTCGCTCAGGCTGTGGAAACCCAGCTCCAGATCCGGCACCTCCGGTCGTTCGCTCAGGTTCAGCGGATCAAGACGGGCGCGTTGGTGACCGCGTACGCGATAGGCATTGATCAGGCGCAGGACGCCGGCCTGCTTGTAGTCTTCGGCCATGGGCATGCCGGACTGCAAGAGCCCGTTCTGCCCGAGGCCGCGAAAGTATTCGAGCATGGCCAGATGACGGCTGTCGTCCCGGGCACCGCCGCTGAGGTCGGCAAACAGTTGCTGCCAGTGCGACGGCACCGAGTCGGCGTCGTCGAGCCAGCTTTCATAAAGCTCCTCGACATAGGCGGCGTTGGCGCCGGACAGGTGCGAGGCCTGGTACTGCGCCTGGAGAAAATCGGTCATAGAACTGCGGCGCTCCGTGCTGGGGGCCATGCGGAAATCAACTGGTGATTATAGCCTCGCGTCCCGCGTCATGGGCATGGAATAAGCGAATTTGCGCACGTCAGGCACCTGTGCTTGAGCGTTTCAGGATGATCATTGCGGCTGGGCTTCGAGGGCAATCGCATCGAGCTCGCAAAGCTGGATCAGGGCCTGCTCCAGCTGCTGCCACTCGGCGCTGAATTCACGCGTTACGGCCACATGCCTGCCCAGCTCCGGCGGGCAGTCGACATGCTCGCCGTTGACGTACAAACGACCATTGCTCAGGGCGAGCCGGGCCGCTGCTGCAAGTCGCAGTGTGCGCCCCTGACGGATGGCCGCAATCACGGCTTCGACCGCCGGCGACTCGGGTGCTTCCGGCCAGCTTCTCCAGCGTGTCAGAAAGCCCGCGCAGAAGTCGGCCAATGCTTCGTCGTTCATGCCCATGGCCTCGTCCAGCAGTTGACGGATCGCTGTAAGGTGCTCCGTGCTCAGCGTGGCCGGGGCCTCGCTGTCGACCGTTTTGACCGGCAGGCGACGACTTGCCGAGCCATGCCTGTCCAGATGTTCGGCCAGGTCGAACATGAGCTCGGCAGCCGAGGGCGTGCGCAAACCGACAGACCAGGTCTGGCAGTGACCCAGCGCAATGCCATGATGTGCAACGCCGGCCGGCAGGTACAAGGTCTGTCCGGGGCGGAGCACGGCGCTGGCCTGCTGCGACCAGGAGGCCAGCAGGTCGATCTCGAAACGGGGGTCGCGGCGATCGTCGAAGGCTGCGGCCAACTCCCAGCGACGCTGGCCGGCAGCCTGGACGAGGAAAACATCGTAGGCATCGACATGCGGACCTACCGAGCCGCCGTCGACGGCATCGCTGATCATGATGTCGTCCAGCATCCAGTCCGGCAGGAAGCGGAACTGATCGAGCAGTCCCGCGACCTCATCATCAACCTTGTCAACTTCCTGCACGAGCACGGTCCAGCAGCGTTCCGAGCGCGGCAAGTCGGCGGCTGACAGCGGTCCATGCCGAAGCTGCCACTGATCCTGCTCACGGCTGCCCTGTACCAATCGGACCGGCAGCTCCCTGACCTCGGCCAGCTCGAGCAGACGAGCCAGGGGCAGGGGATCGGGCTGCACCCAGTTGCTGATCAGGCAGGGACGCTGCTGCCAGAACTCCTCAAGGAAGCGAGCGCGATGGAAGCGATCCAGGTGTCCCAGAATCACGTGTAACGACTGATTGCCCGGGCCATGGCCACGGCGTTGCCGGTGTAATCTGCCGGTGTCAGTGCCAGCAGGCGATCGCGATCGGCGGCGGGAATGTCGAGCTTGCCGATGAAGTTCAGCAGCCGGTCACGATCAATCCCCTGGCCGCGGGTCAGAGCCTTGAGTTTTTCGTAGGGCTCTGGCACCCCGTGCAGGCGCATCACCGTTTGCACGGGCTCGGCCAGCACCTCCCAGGCCTGGTCAAGATCGGCGGCCAGGCGTTTCGGGTCGGCGGCGATGCGATTCAGGCCGCGCAGGATCGAGCCCCAGGCAAGCGCGCAGTAGCCGAAGGCGCTACCGAGGCTGCGCTGGACGGTGGAATCGGTCAGGTCACGTTGCCAGCGCGAGATCGGCAGCTTGGCCGCCATGTGTTCGAGCAGTGCGTTGGCCAGGCCCAGGTTGCCTTCGCCGTTTTCAAAGTCGATCGGATTGACCTTGTGTGGCATGGTCGAGGAGCCGACTTCACCGGCGACCAGCTTTTGTCGAAAGTAACCCAGCGAGACATAGCCCCAGGCGTCACGGGCGAAATCAAGCAAAACGGTATTGATCCGCACCAGGGCATGAGCAATCTCGGCGATCATGTCGTGCGGTTCGATCTGGGTGGTATAGGGGTTCCAGATCAGGCCCAGGTCTTCGACGACCTGACGCGACAGCGCTGGCCAGTCCAGGCCCGGGCAGGCAACCATGTGCGCATTGAAGTTGCCGACGGCGCCGTTGATCTTGCCGCTGATCTCCACCCGATGAAGAACCCGGCGCTGGCGTCGCAGGCGAAACACCACGTTGGCCAGCTCCTTGCCCAGGGTGGTCGGCGAGGCGGTTTGGCCGTGCGTGCGCGACAGCATGGGCAGCTCGGCGGTTTCCAGCGCAAGCGCTTCCAGCTGCCGATCCAGCTGACCCAGCAGCGGGTCCAGTTCCTCAGTGATCGCAGAGCGGATGATCAGGGCCCAGGCCAGGTTGTTGATATCCTCCGAAGTACAGGCGAAGTGCACGAACTCGGCCCAGGCTGCCAGCGACGGTCGCTGGGACATTTGCTGTTTGAGCCAGTACTCGACAGCCTTGACGTCGTGGTTCGTCTCCTTTTCGATGGCCTTGACCTCGGCCGCCTGCGCCGGACCGAAATCCATCACCAGTTTGTCCAGAAAGGCCTGGTCAGATGCATTCAAGGGTGGCAGCGACTCGAAGTCGGGGTGGGCTGCCAGGGCCTTGAACCAGGCCACCTCCACCGCTATCCGACGACTGATCAAGCCGGCTTCGGAACACAGCGACTTCAGGCCCTGCAGGCGCGCGCCATAGCGACCGTCCAACGGCGACAGTGCGGTCAATGCATTCAAATCCATCGGGGTTTGCTCCAGATCAATAGCGGCGGCAGGACAACCCCCTATGATAGCCGACATGAAACGTCGAATACTGATCATCCAGGCTCACCCCGACCCAAGGCCGGAACGCTATTGCCAGGCCCTGGCTGCGGCCTATCGGGCCGGCGCCGAGTCAGGTGGTCACGAAGTCGAAACGCTGACCGTGGCTGAGCTTGATTTCAAACTGCTGCGCAGCGAACGTGAGTGGCATGAACCACCGGCGCCGGATATCCAGCGAGCGCAAGAGGCGATTGCCGCTGCCGATCATCTGGTATTCGTTTTCCCGCTCTGGATGGGCACGATGCCGGCGTTGCTGAAAGCTTTTCTGGAGCAGGTTCTGAGACCAGGGTTCGCGTTTGATGATCAGGCCCGGGAAGGCTTCGGCGGCAAACGCCTGCATGGCAAAAGTGCGCGGACCCTGGTCACCATGGGCATGCCAGGGCCGGTGTACCGATGGTTTTTTGGCGCTCACGGTTATTTGTACTTCAAGCGCAATATCCTGAATTTCTGTGGCATCAAACCTGTTCGACACTGCTTCGCCGGCCTGGCTGCCGCCAAGGACGGGAAAGGTAGGCAACGTTGGCTGCAGCGCGTCGAGAAGCTTGGCCGGGACGCCAGGTAGGCTGAACAATCCCTAAAATCCGCGCAATGATCGCGCAGGATATTGTTCGCACGGTGGATTTTCTGATGGGGCCTTGGTTCAGGCCATACGCCCGACTGAGGAAAAGCGGCTGTGAAGTCAATGGACCAGCGAGGGCACGCGCAACTTCATGAATTGCTCGGGTGATGGTTTCAGCGGCGCCAGCGTTTGAGCAGATCGGCGTAGGCGTCGATCCGTCGATCCCGTAGAAACGGCCAGATTCGCCGCACCTGCTCGCCGCGGCCGAGATCCAGGTCGGCGACCAGGATCTCCGCCTCAGTGCCGGCCTCATCGATGATTTCGCCTTGCGGACCGCAGATGAAACTGTGCCCCCAGAATTCGGCATCGCAGCCGTTCCCGGAGCGGTCCGGCTCGAAGCCAACCCGGTTGCAGGCGAGCACTGGCACGCCGTTTGCGACCGCGTGCCCGCGCTGAATGGTTCGCCAGGCATCGAGTTGACGAAGCTGCTCGTCTTCGCTGTCGTCCGGGTCCTTTCCGATCGCGGTGGGATAGAGCAGGATTTCAGCGCCGGCCATGGCCATCAGGCGGGCTGCTTCCGGATACCACTGATCCCAGCACACCAGAACTCCCAGTCGGCCGATCGAGGTTTGAATCGGCTCGAATCCCAGATCGCCGGGGGTGAAGTAGAACTTCTCGTTGTAGCCGGGATCGTCCGGGATGTGCATTTTCCGATAGATGCCGGCCAGCGAGCCATCGTTATCGATGACGATCGCCGTATTGTGGGCCAGTCCAGGAGCACGATGCTCGAACAGGCTGCCAACCAGCACTACGCCATGCTGACGGGCCGCGTCAGACAGAGCATGCCGGGTGGGGCCGTCGATTGGCTCGGCAAGATCGAACAGGACAGGGTCCTGATACTTGCAAAAGTACTCGCTGGCGTGCAGCTCCGGCAGCAGGACCAGCTCCGCACCGTCGGCGGCTGCGCGTGCAACACCCGCCAGCGAAGCCTGGCGGTTCTCCTCGGCATCCGGACCCATGGCGTGTTGAACGAGGCCAACGCGGACTATCCTTTTCATGGCAATGCCTCCGGAATCTGCATGCTGGCACAGTGGATTCCACCATACTGACGGATCAAGGCCGCGGCGGGTACCGAAACCACGGCGTACTGCGGCAGGGCCTCGGCCAGGATGGCCCGAGCCGGCTCGTCGGCCGGCAGACCGTAAGCGGGAACCAGGCAAGCATCGTTGACGAACAGAAAGTTGACGTAGTTGGCCGGCAAGCCGCTCTCCACGCCTTGTGGAGCAGGCAGGCAGAGCAGCTCGAAAGCCTGTCCGGTCAGATTCCTGAGTGCTTCCAGCTGGTCACGCAAGCGAGTGGTGCGGGTTGGTTCAAGCTGCTCTTGAAAAACCAGCCTGTTGTCGGGCAGAAAGCGCGCCAGGGTATCGATATGGCCATCGGTATCGTCGCCGGGCGTTGGCTCGATGTCGATGCCCAGCACTCGTCGGATACTAAGCAGAAGCTCGAGCTCGCGCTCGATTTCGACCTGCCTCAAGTGCGGGTGGCGGGTGCGCAGACAATGCCAGTTGACGAGCAATTGGCCGGCACCGTCGCAGTCGATGGCGCCGCCTTCAAGCTCAAACAGGGACTGCCGGAAACGCAGGCCGCGGAACAGGGCATGCCGCGCCAGATGGGTATTGACCCGGTTGTCCCTGGCGGCCGGATACTTGCCTCCCCAGCCATTGAACAGGAAGTCCATGCCCAGAAGCTGGCCGGCATGTACCAGCGTGATCGGTCCATAATCCCGACACCAGGTGTCATCGAAAGGTATCTCCAGCAGATGCAGCCCAGCTTGCTCGCCGAGCTGTGCCTGGGCGCTGCTGTCGCCCGGCGCAACCAGCAGAAATACCGGCTGACGTTCGAGCACGGCTTCGATCAGCGCCTGGTACTCGGCGCGTATCGCGGCCAGGTTGTCGACCCAGTCACCGTGCCCGTGCGGCCAGGCAAGCAAAGTAGCGCGTTGCCGTTCCCACTCTGCGGGAAGGCGATGATCCTTCAAAGACATGGATCGTCAATCAGTTGTTGCGGCGCTGAACCTCACGCACCACGGCTTCATGGTGCAGAACGCTTTCAATGACCAGCTGATACTCGAAATACACGCTGTAATCAGCGTATATCCAGCGCGTGATCGGCGGCTGGCCGACCGCGGCATGTCGTTCCAGCGGTGCACCGTAGCGTGCTTCGACTTCGCTCATGCTCAGGCCATTGCCGGGCAGATCGCGGAGCATGCGCTCGCGCACCTTTTCGATCAACAGAATGTCGGCGGTGGCAGGGGCCACCAGCGCCAGCAGAACCATCCCCCAGAACAGCTTCACAACGGTTTGTCTGACCATGTTGCTTTCCTTGCGTTTTCGGGTATCTGAATGATGACCAAGTGCCTGGCTGACGGGCAGCTTCGACCTTGACTCCGGTCTGGAGAGCTCATGCATCAAGGCCCGGCTGCCGCCGATTCGCCCCGCCGCCTGACATTCCCCATCCGAGCTCGCAGCTTAGCATATTGCCGGTCGAGCAGGCCACGCCGGACTTGAAACCGGGCCGGTCTGCGTGCATGTCCTGAACGACGCAGCTTTGTCAATCTTCCAAGGAGAACGCAACGAGATGAAAACCGCACTTGTCACAGGCGCCAATCGCGGAATCGGGCTGGAGCTGGTCCGCCAGCTCAAGCATCGGGGTTATCAGGTGATCGCCGTATGCCGGGAGTCTTCGCCTGAGCTCGACCAGGCATCGGTCCGGATCGAGAGTGGCATCGACATTACCAGTGCCGAGGATCTGAAAGCCCTGACCGGCCGCCTGGCCGATATTCGCCTGGACCTGCTGATCAACAATGCCGGGTTGCTGCGCAACTCCAGCCTGGCAGGTATCGAGGATGAGCTCGACGGCTGGCGCGCCCAGATCGAAGTCAATTCACTGGCGCCAATCCGGGTGACCAGCGCCCTGGCCGACAAGCTGGGCTCTGGCGCCAAGGTCATCGTCATTACTTCTCGCATGGGCTCGATTGCCGACAATACTTCCGGCGGTCATATGGCATATCGCATGTCCAAGGCTGCCGTCAATGCGGCCACAGTCTCACTGGCCCATGAGCTGAAGGAGCGCGGCATAGCAGTCGGCCTGCTGCACCCCGGCTATGTGCGTACCGGGATGACCGGCAACACCGGCCATATCGACCCGGATGAGGCCGCAGCCGGCCTGATTGCCCGGATCGAGGAGCTGAGCCTGGACACTACCGGCAGCTTCCACCACGCCAACGGCGAAGCACTGCCCTGGTAACGAGTGACTATTGGTGGCAGAGCTAAGAAGTACTGGCTAACCAACCGCAAGACGCGAAGATCGCAAAGATAAAGCATTGTTGTTCTTTGTGTACTTCGCCTCTTCGCGGTTGCTATTCATTTCTTTGTAATTTTCCTATCGCCCGAGGCGTTTCTGTTCGCGCAGCAGGCGGATCCAGGCCTGGTAGCGGGCAGGGGGGATCTGGCCGGTTTCGCTGGCCGCGCGAATCGCGCAGCCAGGCTCGGTGAGGTGGCGGCAATTGCGGAAGCGGCAGCTGGCTTCCAGTCGACCAAATTCAGGAAAGCCGCGCTCGAGCTCGACACTTTCCATGGTCCAGAGACCGAACTCCCAGACGCCCGGCGTGTCGACCAGCCAGGCGCCGGAGGGCAATTGGTGCAGGGTGGCGCTGGTGGTCGTGTGCGTTCCCTTGCCCGTGACCCGAGACAGGGCGCCGGTTTGCCGGGCCAGATCGGGTACCAGGGCATTGAGCAGGGAGGTCTTGCCGACGCCGGACTGCCCGGCCAGCAAACTGACGCCGTCGGCGAGCAGCGCCGGCAGCTCGCCCAGTTCCGCAGCAGGGCGGCAGCGACAGTGAATGACGCGGATGCCGAGGGCTGTGAAGTCAGACAGTTCACTGAAAGGCGGCCGGTCGGGCGTAGCCAGGTCGGACTTGTTGATCACGATCACCGGCTGGATGTCGCGAATAAGGGCCGCCGCGACATAGCGGTGCAACAGGTCAGGGCTGGGCGCGGGTTCTGCAGCGATGACTATCAGGGCCCGATCCAGGTTCGCCGCCAAGGCCTTGAAGCGGCCATGCTGGTCACCACGACCGAACTCGTTCTTTCGTTCTTCGATGACAGTCAGGCTGCCGGCTGGGTCCAGCGCGATACGATCGCCGGGCAGCGGTCGGCCCAGCCGACGCGGAAAGTGAAAGGTTTGCAGCTCGCCGCTTGTGGCGATGGCGACGCCGCGGTTGCTGTGGGCCTCGACGACCAGCGCCTGGGCGCTCATTCGGGAACGCTCCGTTGGTATAGTGCATCGAAGCAAATTTGTCCGCGAGTGCCTTGATGAACGAACAGAACCTGGTCTGGATCGATCTGGAGATGACCGGCCTTGATCCGCTGCGTGACACGATCATCGAAATCGCCACAGTCGTTACCGATGCCCAGCTTGAGGAAGTGGCCGAGGGGCCAGTCATCGCGATAGCCACCGCCAGGGAGCGGTTGCAAGCCATGGATGAGTGGAACACCCGCACCCACGGTGAATCTGGCTTGATCGAGCGGTGCATGAAAAGCCGGATCGATCTGGCCGAAGCCGAGCGCCAGACCCTGGCCTTCCTCAGCGAACACGTGGTAGCGGGAGTGTCGCCGATGTGCGGCAACTCGATCTGTCAGGATCGGCGGTTTCTGGCGCGCTGGATGCCGGGGCTGGAAGCCTGGTTTCACTACCGTAACCTGGATGTCAGCACGGTCAAGGAACTGGCGCGACGATGGGCGCCGGCCATAGCCGAGGGCCTGGTCAAGGACTCCAGCCACCAGGCCCTGGCAGACATCAGGGATTCGATTGACGAACTGCGCTACTACCGGCGCCACATGGGCGCCTTGTCCGGGCTCGAGGGCTGAGCGCTGCCAAAGGCTCAGTCTTCGCGAGACGCAGCGAGACGACGCCAGGTATCGACCACGGTATCAGGGTTCAAGGACATGCTCTCGATCCCCTGATCCATCAGCCACTGGGCCAGGTCGGGATAGTCTGATGGCCCCTGGCCGCAAATGCCGATGTACTTGCCCTGCTCACGACAGGTCTTGATCGCCATGGCCAGCAGGGCCTTGACCGCGCCATCGCGCTCGTCAAACCGGTGCGCAACCAGGGCGGAGTCTCGATCCAGTCCTAGGGTGAGCTGGGTCATGTCGTTGGAGCCGATCGAAAAGCCGTCGAAGTACTCAAGGAACTGCTCGGCCAGCAGCGCATTGGATGGCAGCTCGCACATCATGATCAGCTTCAGGCCGTGTTCACCGCGCTTCAGACCGAACTGTTCCAGCACCTTGACGACATCGCGCGCTTCGTCGACCGTGCGCACAAAGGGAATCATCGCCCAGACATGGTCCAGGCCCATGTCCTCGCGCACTTTCTTCAACGCCTTGCACTCAAGCTCGAAAGCGGCCTTGAACTTGGCGTCCACATAGCGCGAGGCACCGCGCCAGCCGATCATGGGGTTTTCCTCGTCCGGCTCGTACTGCTCGCCGCCGATCAGGTTGGCATATTCATTGCTTTTGAAGTCGGACAGCCGCACGATCACCGGATTAGGGCCGAAGGGGGCGGCAATGGTGGCAATGCCCTCGGCCAGCTTGTCGATGTAGAAGGAAACGGGATCAGCGTAGCCCGCGATTCGGCGATCGATCTCGGCTCGCACATCATCAGCCTGTCGGTCGTATTCCAGCAAGGCGCGGGGGTGTATGCCGATCATCCGATTGATGATGAACTCAAGGCGGGCAAGGCCAATACCATGATTGGGGATCTGGGCAAAATCGAAAGCGCGATCGGCGTTGGCGACGTTCATCATGATCTTCAGCGGCGCTTCGGGCATGTCATCGAGGGTGTCCTCGGCAACGCTGAAGGCCAGCTTGCCGCGATAGATGCGGCCGGTGTCGCCTTCGGAGCAGGCAACGGTGACCCGCTCGCCGTGCGGGATTCGATCGGTGGCGTCACCGCAGCCGACTACGGCAGGGATGCCAAGCTCGCGGGCGATGATGGCGGCATGACAGGTGCGGCCACCACGGTTGGTGACGATGGCTGCGGCCCGCTTCATGATCGGCTCCCAGTCCGGGTCGGTCATGTCGGTAATCAGCACATCGCCGGCCGCGACATCGTGCATTTGATCGAGGCTCTGGATAACACGGGCAATTCCCTGGCCGATGCGCTGACCAATGGCGCGTCCCTCTGACAGCACTTCTCCGCTTTCTTCAAGCCGAAATCGCTCCATCGCCTGGCCGGAACGGCTCTTCACCGTCTCCGGACGCGCCTGCAGGATGAAAAGTTCGCCGGTATGACCGTCCTTGCCCCACTCGATGTCCATTGGTCGACCGTAGTGCTTCTCGATGGTCATGGCCATCCTGGCCAGCGCCGTTGCCTCGTCATCGGAAATCGAGAATCGCTGCCGTTCGGCATCCGGAGTGTCCTCGGTGATGACGCCGCCACCTTCACCGTAAATCATGCGGGTGGCCTTGCTGCCCAGGGAGCGCCTCAGAATGGCTGGTCTGCCCGCGTCCAGATTGGGCTTGAATAGATAGAATTCGTCCGGGTTGACCGCCCCCTGGACAACGCTTTCACCAAGGCCATAGCTTGAGGTCAGGAACACCACGTTGCGGTAGCCGGACTCGGTGTCGAGGGTGAACATGACACCGGCAGCGCCGCTGCCGGCGCGGACCATGAGCTGTATCCCGGCCGACAGGGCAACCTCGTGGTGTTCGAAACCATGGTGGACCCGATAGGCGATGGCTCGATCGTTGTAGAGACTGGCGAAGACCTCGTGGATCTTTGTCACCACCTGGTCAATGCCGCGTACGTTCAGGAATGTTTCCTGCTGGCCGGCAAATGAAGCATCGGGCAGGTCTTCAGCGGTTGCCGAGGAGCGAACGGCAACGGCGAGATCATCGCCATAGCGGCTCTGCATGCTTCCCCAGGCAGCGCGCACGGCCTGCTCGAGTTCGGCCTGCAGCGGTGTCTCCATGATCCACTGCCGAATCTGCTTCCCGGTCTCTGCCAGAGCTCGGGTATCGTCGGCATCCAGCGTCTCCAGTGTTGTTCGAATACGTTCGGCCAGGCCGGACTGCTGCAGAAAGTCGCGGTAGGCCAGGGCGGTGGTAGCGAATCCACCCGGCACGCTGACCCCGAGATCGCTCAAGTGGGCGATCATCTCGCCCAGGGAGGAATTCTTGCCGCCGACCTTTTCCAGGTCGTTCATGCCAAGCTCGTCAAGCCAGAGGATATACTCGGTCACCAGGATTCAGCCGCTGCGTCTGCAAAGGGCAGTATTGTACCCAAACCCAGCTGCGATTTTATCGAACCCATGCGCAGAACCGCCTTCTTCGTCTCCGACGGCACGGCCATTACCGCGGAAACCTTTGGCCACAGCCTGTTGACTCAGTTTTCCTGCGTCGACTTTCGCCAGATCAGGCTTCCTTTTGTCGATACGCATGAAAAGGCGAGAGATGCGGTATCACTGATCAACCGGGCCGCAGAAGCGGATCAGCACAAGCCGCTGGTATTCAGCACTATCGTCGATGCTGACATCGGTCGTGAGCTGTTCGCTTGCGACGGTCATGTGTTTGACATGTTTGCCACCTTCATGGAGCCGTTGGAGTCGATTCTCGGCGTTGAGCGCTCGCCCCGCGTCGGCCAGGCGCATGGCATGGGCAACACGCACGCCTATGAAGATCGGATGGAGGCAACCAACTATGCGCTGGCCCATGATGACGGCATCAGCAAGAAAATGGACCAGGCCGAGGTCATCCTGATCGGCGTGTCCCGGTCGGGCAAGACACCCACATGCCTCTACATGGCGCTGCATTACGGGATCAAGGCTGCCAACTACCCGCTGACCGAAGAGGATCTCGAACAGCCCCGACTGCCAGCATTTCTGCGCAAGCACCGGCAGAAATTGTTCGGGCTGACCATCGATCCTGATCGACTGGCCCAGATTCGCGAACACCGGCGCCCGGGCAGCCGTTATGCCTCCGTCAAGCAGTGTCGCTACGAGGTCGACGCTGCCGAGGCCATGCTCCGGGCGGAGAAAGTACCCATGCTTTCATCCACCGACTCTTCGGTGGAAGAGCTGGCAAGTCGAATTCTGCTTGAATTGGGACTGCAACGCGAAGTATTCTGATTGGCTGGCCGGTAGTGCAAACGACGGCGGGCTTGGTGTCAGTGCTGATCCGATTCGGATCCGATCGGAACCAAAGGCCGCATGTCCTGTCTGCACTCCGAATACTCACCAACCATCAAGCCTTGGGTTCGACATGCTGACGAGAGTGCGCAATCTGCATCCCCCCGCCAGGGTCCTGGCGCGACGTCTGCCGGAGTTACACACCTCCGTGTTCCGGGCGCTGAACGTGCTCATGCCCGAGGGCCTGGGGCGCAGCGACTGTCTGGTATCGCGTGTGGGTAATGGTCCGGACCTGTACATGCAAGTCATTGAACGGCACGATTACACGACTTTTCTGCGCCTGACCTACGTCATTGGGGACCAGCAGCAGCACAATCCGAACGCGCATATCCGCGTCTACCACGACGCGCGCATGGCCGAAGCTACCGCATTCAGCCCGCAGCAGGGGTTCCATCGGCTGGCCGGGCCCGAGCTGCCCCTGCACGGCCTGGTGGTGCGCAACTGGCGTCTGAATCGGGCCTTGCTGAAGTGGCTGGATTACTTGCTGGAGCAGGGCCACAGCGCAGCGACCTTGAAGCCGGTCGAGGAAACGCCGCCTGGCCTGCCACCGCTGGTCGCGCTGGAAGCTGGCTGAGTCGAGAGAACTCAGGCCGCGAGCCCCCCCGCGAACTCCTGGGCGGTCGGTCCGGGCTGGCCGTTGGCGCTCGCCTCGGTTACAATGGTATCCCGGAGCGGGCCTAGGGCCCGATGACGCGATTCCCGGGCCGGAACTCAGCAATTCCGGCCCTTTTCGCATACCCGGAGGTCAAGCATCTTGTCCCGAATGCAGGCAATACTGGCGCTGGAAGACGGCAGCACGTTTTCCGGCCACGGTTTCGGTGCGCCAGGCGCATCTGTCGGCGAGGTCGTTTTCAATACGGCCATGACCGGCTACCAGGAGATTCTTACAGATCCAAGTTACGCCGGGCAGCTGGTCACCCTGACCGCGTCCCATGTCGGCAACACCGGCGTCAACGCCGCCGATGTCGAGTCCGGCGGCATCCATGCGCGCGGACTGATCGTGCGCCATTATCCGCGCCGCCACAGTTCCTGGCGGGCAGAGCAGTCGCTGGACGAGTACCTGGCCAGCCAGGGAATAAGCGGCATTGCCGGTCTGGATACCCGCAGCCTGACCATCCATCTGCGCGAGCACGGTGCCCAGAATGGTTGCATCCTGGCCGGTGAGTCGGTCGATGTCGACCATGCCATCTCTCTGGCGCAGGCTTGTGCACCCATGACCGGGCAGGATCTGGCCAGCCAGGTCTGCTGTGCCGAACCCTATCTCTGGGAGCAGGGCAGCTTTGATCTGTCCAGCGGGGAATTCCTTCGCAGCGACGCACGCTTCCACGTTGTCTGCTACGACTTTGGCGTCAAGCACAATATTCTTCGTCTGCTGGTTGATGCCGGTTGCCGGGTTACGGTGGTGCCGGCCCGACACACCGTGGAGCAGGTGCTGGCCCTGCAGCCGGACGGCGTCATGCTGTCCAATGGCCCCGGCGATCCGGAGCCCTGTGACTATGCCATTCGTGCCATCCAGGGGCTGCTGGAGCGTGGTCTGCCCGTGTTCGGCATTTGTCTTGGCCATCAGCTACTGGCCCTGGCCGCCGGTGCCCGCACCGTAAAGATGAAATTCGGTCACCATGGTGCCAACCATCCAGTCAAGGATCTGGGCAGCGGACAGGTACTGATCACCAGCCAGAACCATGGTTTTGCCGTCGATGAGGCCAGTCTGCCCGCCGGCGTTGTGCCCACACACTACTCGCTGTTCGATGGCACCCTGCAGGGCTTCCGCATCGAAGGCAAGCCGGCGATGGGATTCCAGGGCCATCCCGAAGCCAGCCCGGGCCCGCATGACCTGCGACCGCTGTTCAGCCGCTTCGTCGAGATGATGGAGTCTGCGGCCAAGGAAGGCCGCTCGTGACCGCCATGAAAGTCATTTCACAACGAAGGACACGGAGAGCGCAAAGGTTTGAAATCGTCACTCCTTGTGCTCTTCGTGGGCTTCATGGTTCCAGTCTTTTTCCCCAAAGCCCATGCCTCAAGCATTCAGGTTGAACCGTGCCGAAAAGAACTGATATTGAATCCATTCTGATCATCGGGGCCGGGCCGATCGTTATCGGGCAGGCCTGCGAGTTTGACTACTCCGGCGTTCAGGCGGTCAAGGCCCTGCGCGCTGAGGGTTACCGCGTCATCCTGGTCAACTCGAACCCGGCCACCATCATGACCGACCCCGAAGTGGCCGATGCGGTCTACATCGAGCCGATCCGTTGGGATGTGGTCAGAGACGTGATTGCCAAGGAGCGTCCTGATGCGCTGCTGCCCACCATGGGCGGACAGACGGCGCTCAACTGCGCCCTGGACCTGGCGCGCCACGGCGTTCTGGAGGAGTTCGGCGTCGAGATGATTGGCGCATCGAGGGATGCGATCGACATGGCCGAAGACCGCGACCAGTTCCGCAAGGCGATGCAGGAAATCGGTCTGGCCATGCCGGTGGCCGATATTGCCCACAGTCTCGACGAAGCACTGGAGATTCAGCAGCGGATCGGCTTCCCGATCATCATCCGTCCTTCATTCACACTGGGTGGCTCGGGTGGCGGAATTGCCT
Source organism: Wenzhouxiangellaceae bacterium (assembly GCA_007695005.1). Classification (GTDB taxonomy): domain Bacteria; phylum Pseudomonadota; class Gammaproteobacteria; order Xanthomonadales; family Wenzhouxiangellaceae; genus Wenzhouxiangella. The sequence continues at coordinate 64,104 of REEQ01000091.1, forward strand.
ACAACCGCCAGGAGTTCGTCGAAATCGTTGAACATGGCCTGGACCTGTCGCCGACCAATGAAGTCCTGCTCGACGAGTCCTTGCTGGGCTGGAAGGAGTTCGAGCTGGAAGTCGTGCGCGACCGTGCCGATAACTGCATCATCATCTGTTCGATCGAGAATATCGACCCGATGGGTGTGCATACCGGTGACTCGATCACCGTGGCACCGGCACTGACCCTGACCGACAAGGAATACCAGGAGCTGCGCAATGCCGCGATTGCGGTGCTGCGCAAGATCGGTGTCGATACCGGCGGCTCCAACGTTCAGTTTGCGGTCGACCCCAACAGCGGCCGGGTTGTGGTGATCGAAATGAATCCGCGAGTATCGCGTTCGTCCGCCCTGGCCTCCAAGGCCACCGGCTTCCCGATCGCGAAGGTGGCGGCGAAACTGGCCGTGGGCTACACACTGGATGAGTTGAAGAACGAAATCACCGGCGGCGCGACCCCGGCTTCTTTCGAGCCTACCATCGACTACGTGGTCACCAAAATTCCGCGCTTTGCTTTCGAAAAGTTTCCTGCCGCCAATGATCGCCTCACCACCCAGATGAAGTCAGTGGGAGAAGCCATGGCGATCGGGCGCACTTTTCAGGAGTCCCTGCAGAAGGCCTTGCGCAGCCTGGAGACCGGCCTGACCGGGCTTGATCCGGTCGACATCGAGGGTGACCCGGAGCAGGCACCAACCCTGCTTCGGCGGGAGTTGCGCGAGGCCGGTCCGAATCGCCTGCTGCACGTGGCCGATGCCTTTCGCCAGGGGCTGAGCTTTGACGAGATTCATCGCCTCAGTCGGATCGATCCCTGGTTCCTGGATCAGATCGCGGAACTGGTGGAGATGGAAGCCGAAGTCGAGTCGGGCGGTGTTGCCGCGCTGACCGATCAGCGCCTGATGGAGCTCAAGCGTCACGGTTTTTCCGATGCGCGCCTGGCGACGCTGGCCGGTATCAGCGAGACCGCGGTGCGTCAGCTCAGGGCCCGTGCCGGCATCCGTCCTGCCTACCGTCGGGTTGACACCTGCGCCGCCGAGTTCGCTACCACGACCGCCTACCTGTATTCGACCTGGGGCGAGGCCTGCGAGGCCGAGGTGTCGGATCGACCCAAGATCATGGTGCTGGGTGGTGGCCCGAACCGCATCGGACAGGGCATCGAGTTCGATTACTGCTGCGTCCATGCCGCTCTGGCAATGCGCGATCTCGGTTACGAGACCATCATGGTCAATTGCAACCCGGAGACAGTATCGACCGACTATGACACCTCGGATCGCCTGTACTTCGAACCTCTCACCCTGGAGGATGTGCTGTCGATCATCGAGACCGAGAAGCCGGAAGGCATCATCATCCAGTTCGGCGGTCAGACGCCGCTGAAGCTGGCTCGCGCCCTGGAGGCGGCGGGTGCTCCCATCGTCGGAACCACGCCGGACTGCATTGACCTGGCCGAGGACCGCGAGCGCTTCCAGTCCTTGCTCAAGGAACTGAAGCTGCGCCAACCTGCCAACCGCACCGCGCGTGATCCGGACGAGGCCATCGTCCTCGCCCGCGAAGTCGGCTTTCCGCTGGTCGTGCGTCCATCCTACGTGCTTGGAGGCCGGGCCATGGATATCGTGCACGGTGAGGATGAGCTCAGGCGCTACATGCGCGAAGCGGTCAAGGTCTCGAACGATTCGCCGGTGCTTCTGGACCGCTTTCTTGATCATGCCATCGAAGTCGACGTCGACGCGGTCAGCGATGGCAAGCAGGTCATCATTGGCGGCATCATGGAGCATATCGAGGAAGCCGGTGTGCATTCCGGCGATTCCTCCTGTAGCCTGCCGCCGTTTTCCCTGGACTCGGCCATTATCGAGGAAATTGCGCGCCAGACCCGGCAGATGGCATTGGCGCTCCAGGTGATCGGCCTGATGAACGTCCAGTTTGCGGTTCGCGGCGAGGACATCTTCGTCCTCGAGGTCAACCCCAGGGCGTCCCGCACCGTGCCTTTCGTGGCCAAGGCCACGGGCATCCCGCTGGCCCGGGTGGCAGCGCGCTGCATGGTTGGAAAGACATTGCAGGAGCAGGGAATCGACAAGGATCTTGAATCTGCCTTTTACGCGATCAAGGAGCCGATTTACCCGTTCATCAAGTTCCCAGGGGTAGACCCGATCCTTGGGCCGGAGATGCGCTCCACCGGCGAAGCCATGGGCGTGGGTCTGAGCTTTGGCGCGGCCGTTGCCCGCGCTCAGCAAGGGGTAGGCATCAATGCTGCCGCCAGCGGGCGGGCTTTCCTGAGCGTTCGCGATGCCGACAAGGATCGTCTGCTGCCGGTCGCCCGGGAGCTGGCCGAGCGTGGTTTCAGCCTGGTTGCCACTGAAGGCACCTGGAAGTTCCTGGTTGAAAACGATGTCCCCTGCGACTATGTCAACAAGGTGATTCAGGGCCGCCCGCATATCGTCGACCTGATCAAGAATGACGAAATCGACTACATCGTCAATACCACCGAGGGTCGTCAGGCCATCTCCGATTCCTTTTCGATTCGGCGCCAGGCCCTGCAGCACAAGGTCAACTATTCCACAACCATCGCTGGTGCCCGGGCGACGCTACGGGCACTGGACCATTGGAACGAGCGCGGCGTGCGCAGTCTCGCCGAGCTGTACCGACTCAAGGAGCAAGCATGAGCCAGATCCCACTGACCCGCCAGGGTGCCGAGCGCCTGCGGGCCGAGCTTGAGCGCCTGAAAAAAGTGGAGCGCCCGGCCGTGATCGAGGCGATTGCCGAGGCCCGTGCGCATGGAGACCTCAAGGAAAACGCCGAGTACCATGCCGCTCGCGAGCAACAGGGTTTCATCGAGGGCCGGATCCAGGACCTGGAGTCCTCCCTGAGCAATGCCCGCATTATCGACGTTTCCAGCCTGAATGCCGGGACCAAGGTCGTGTTCGGGGCTACGGTCACCCTGCTCGAGGAAGCCGAAGGCGCGGACGAGATTACCTGGCAGATCGTTGGCGATCCGGAAGCGGATGTCAACGAGCGGCGCCTGGCGATCAGTGCGCCGCTGGCCCGTGCTCTGATCGGCAAGGAAGAGGGTGATGTGGTCGAGTTCCAGGCACCCAACGGCACTCGCGTCTACGAGATTGTCGAGGTCCGCTACGAGTAGCGGCATGGTCATTGTCTGGGTGCCCGAACTGGAGCAGCTGTTGCGAGAATCCAGGCACTTGCCGGCCTTGCTGGAGCGCTTCCTGGCCCGGGCAGCCGGGACGCGCCTGGAGCCGGAATCAGCCCTGGCCAGACTGGTGTGCAGCCTGGATCTGGCCGCTGGCCCGCTCAGTCGGATGGCCGACAGTGGGGATGACGCCGGCACGGGCGGGAGCGTATGGCTGAGGGCTGATCCGGTCAGCCTGCGCCCCGATCTTGGTGCAGTCTGGCTGGAGCCGGGTGCCGGTTTGAAACAGGCTGCCCGAGAGGCGCTGATCAGCGCCTTTGCCGGTGAAGGCCTGGCGCTGGATTTTCCCGATCCTCGGCGCGGCTACATCCGACTGGAAAAAATACCTGAGTGCCGCTTCCACCCGCCATGGCTGCTGTCCGGGCAAAGTCTTGATCACGTCCTGCCCAGCGGCGCTGAGGCTGGCCGCTGGGGGCGGCTGCTGAACGAATCCCAGGTCATTCTTCATCAGTATGGGCAGGGTGAGCCTGGCCATGCCGGCAGCCTTTGGTTCTGGGGTGCCGGCAGTCTGCCTGCTCGCCAGCAGGCACAGGTTCGCATCAGTCACCTCGACGGCACCAGCCCGGAACTGATCGGTCTGGCGCGCTGGCTATCGCTGTCGCACTCACCGGCTCTGCCGAAAAGCGCTGTGGCCGACTGCAGCCTGGTCGAGTGGCCTGCTGACCAGGGCGCCACAGCCGATGACAATCTCGAGCGCTTAAGTCGCTGGCTGCAGCCACTGTGGCATGGCCTGCGCCGTTTCTCCCTGGATACGCTGGAGTTGGCCAGTCGCGAACGTTGCTGGCGACTCAGCCCGGCAGGCAGCTGGCGTCTCTGGCAGCGTCGCTTCGAGTTCGCAGCATGATTCGCCGAGTCATGATTCGCCGCCGCGCCGCGCAGGTCGCATTCAGTTCCCGCATTCATCCGGTGGCAGCACGGGTGCTGGCGGCCCGTGGTCAGGCCGAGCCGGTGGACTATGGCCTGGCCGGGATGCTTCCACCGACCCTGGGCGGCCTGGACCAGGCCAGCCGCATTCTCACCGAGGCGCTGTTGTCCGATCAGCGCATCCTCGTGGTCGGCGATTTCGACGCCGACGGGGCCACCGGCTGTGCCGTGGCCGTGCGTGCCCTGCGGTCCATGGGTGCACGCCGGGTCGACTGGATGGTTCCAGATCGTTTCCGTCACGGTTACGGCCTGAGCACGGCGCTGGTCAGAGAAGTCCAGGACGATGTGCCGGCGGTGATTCTGACCGTCGATCAAGGCATCAGCTCGCTGGCCGGCGTGGCCCTGGCCAGATCATTGGGTGCGAAGGTGATTGTCACCGACCATCACCTGCCGGGTCCCAGCCTTCCGGAGGCAGATGCCATCGTCAATCCCTGCCTGCGCGATGACCCCTTTCCGTCGCATTGCCTGGCCGGCGTCGGCGTGGTCTTCTATCTGATGCTGGCCCTGCGCGGGCGACTGCGCGAGCAGGGCCACTTCAAGCGCCAGCAGCCGCGCCTGGATGCCTTGCTCGACCTTGTAGCCCTGGGCACGGTGGCGGACCTGGTGCCCCTGGATGAGAACAATCGGCGCCTGGTTGCCCAGGGGCTGGCCAGGGTTCGTGCTGGTCGCTGCACTATGGGTGTGCGCGCTCTGCTGGAGGTCGCCGGCCGCAACCTGGCCTGGGTGAACGCTTCCGATCTCGGCTTCGCCGCGGCGCCCCGGCTCAATGCCGCCGGACGGCTGGATGATATGGGCATTGGCATTCGCTGTCTGCTCGCCGATACCGAGCGCGAAGCGCGTGCGCTTGCCGAGCAGTTGGATCAGCTCAACGCCGAACGCCGCAGCATCCAGGCCGAGATGCAGCAGCTTGCCGAAAACCAGGCCGATGTCGTCAGTGCCGCCCTCGGGGAGCCGATTCAGGGCTTGTGCGTGTTCGACGGCGACTGGCACCAGGGCGTCGTCGGCCTGGTGGCTGGCCGCCTGATGGAACGTCTGCAGCGTCCGGTCATCGCATTTGCGCCTGCAGAGCCTGGCAGCGATATGCTGAAAGGATCCGGCAGGAGCCCGGCAGGCATCCACATGCGCGACTTGCTGGTCGACATCGACCGCGAGTGCCCGGGGCTAATCGAGCGATTCGGCGGGCATGCCCGGGCAGCCGGGTTGAGCCTGGCCCGGACAGGTCTGGATGACTTTCGCCGTTGCTTTGATCAGCTGCTGGCCGGAGTCCCCTTTGTCGACGAGTGCGTCGAGACCGATGGCGCACTGGCTCCGGAGGAGCTGTCAGTAGCCACCGTCGAGGCGCTGGACAAGGTCGGGCCATGGGGACAGGGTTGGCCGGAGCCGCTGTTTGACGGGCGTTTCAAAATCGAGTCCCGGCGGGTGGTCGGCGCCGACCACCTCAAGCTGACGCTGCGCAGTCCCGACGGCGGTCCCGCCGTCGATGCGATTGCCTTTCGGGCCGGTGCAATCTGTCACCAGGAGCTGCCTGACCCGCTGCACGTCACCTATCGTCCGGAACTCAACCGCTGGAGAGGCCAGGTCAGTCTGCAGCTGGTCATTCAGCACCTGGTCACGGAAACGGTCAATGACTAAGCGAGAAACCAGCGCTGTGAGGCTGATCGGGGCCTATTATCTGGCGACACCGCTGTTCTGGCTGCTGGATATCGGTCTCGGCCTTGACCTGCGCGCGGCCTTTCTCGATGGGGCGGGGGCTCGCCTGTCCTGGTATGTGCTGTGCACGGTACTGGGAGTGATAGCCTGGCGCTGGCCCGCTGCCGCACCGCTGATCGGCCTGGTCGAAAGCGCGATCAACTTCTTTCTGCTGATCGCAGGGATCATGTTGCCGATCATGCTGCCGGGCGACGACCTGAGCAACTGGCCCGGCCCCTGGGGCATCCTGCCGTTTCTGCTGATCGGCTCGGTCTGCATCTATAGCTTTCACAGCGCCAAGCGAGCCCTAGTACCGTGACCCATTAATTTCGACACAATCAGCGAGTCGCTGAGCGGTCAGA
>REEQ01000183.1 GCA_007695005.1 Wenzhouxiangellaceae bacterium
TTACCAATCATCCCAGTCGTCATCGTCCAGCCAGGCGTCGTAGTCGGGGACGTCCACTTCGCCGCCGGTGACGAAGAACTGGCGGCGCTGCATCCAGCCGTCGCGGATCAGGGTGTATTCGTCGAAGGCAGCGGCCAGCTCGGCATCCAGCGGCAGCAGGCCGGCTCGCAGGTCGACGATGCGAAGGCCCAATAGCCCCCACGAGCCCTGACGGAAGGCCGCCTCCCAGGCTGGATCGGGGAGGGTGTCGGCGGCTCTGCCCCAGGTGTCTCGCACCGTCGACGGCCCAAGTAGCGGCAGCATCACGAAGCGGCTGTCTTGCCAGCCCCAGCTGGCCAGGGTCTGGCCGAAGTCACTTTCGTGCTTGTCGATGTCGGCGGCGCTGGCGACATCGAACAGGCCGCCGACACCGTAAATGGTGTTGGTAAGAAAGCGCTGAAACTCATCTTCCAGATCGCTGCCGCGGCCCTGCAGAAGCAGGTTGACCATGATCACCGGCGAGCGCAGGTTGCGAAAAAAATTGCTGACACCGCGCTTGACCGGCTGCGGGGTGACCTTGTCGTAGCCACGTGCGACTGGCCTCAGCACGGCGCGATCGGCGGCAGAATTGAAGGCGTAGACCGAGCGATTGAACGGTTCCCAGGGATCGTCAGGGTGACGATCCTCCGGCGGAGCTGCAGTGGTCGCGCAGGCCGAGAGCAGCAGCGCGCTCAGGACCAGGCCGATCGCTCGTTTCATGCCTGTTCTCCGCTCGGGGATTGTTCGGCCGGGCCCCAGCCCAGCAGTTGTTCCGCCTGGCTCAATCGGGCCAGCACCAGCAGGCTCTCCGGTGGATTAGTGAATTCGATCTGTCCGCCCTGGCTGTGTGCCCGGGCCTGCCACTCCAGCAGCAAGGCCAGGGTGGCCGAGTCGCATTGAGTGATGCTGCCCAGGTCAATGCTGTCTGGCAGCTTGCCAGCCGCGGCTGCGGCGCGACTGGCTCGCCAGACCGCGGCGACCGCGCCGGGGTCGAGCTTGCCGGTCAGCGCAAAGGCCTGTTCAGGCGTTGCCATTGTCGATCTCGACGTCGACTTCGATCTCACCGGCCTGCAGTCGCTCGAGCATGCGGTCGAAGCCATGGCGTCGAATCTCCTCGCCGATCTGGTTGCGAAAAGTTGCGACGTAGGAAATACCTTCGATGATGACGTCGAATACCATCCATTGGCCATCGCGCTTGCGCAACACATAGTCGACCGGCGCGCGACTACCGGAGTCAAGCCGGATGCGGGTTCGGACGCGGGTCATGCGCTCGGTGTTCTCGCCCGCCAGCGGCAGAACTTCGACTTGTTCGCGGGAGCGGAACTCCAGCAGGCCAGTGGCGTAGCGACGCATCAGCTGGTCTGACAGGGCATCGGCAAAGGCTTCGACCTGTTCACGCTCCAGCCCGCGGCCATGGCGTCCGAGCACAAGGCGAGCGGAGTGGATCATGTCGGTGTTCGGGCGCAGAATTCTCTCAAGTTCCTCGCGCAGGAGTTCCGGTTGCTGCTGGTAGAGCTCGCGGTTGTCTTCGACCAGTTCGAACAGCTCGATGGTGGTCTGGCGAATCAGTTCGACCGGGTCATTGCTGGCCAGGGCAGGGGTGGCCAGCAGCAGGGCCAGGCCCAGGATCAGTGTGCGCATGATCAGTCGTCTCCTTCCGTGTTGAACATGTAGCGGGTGATCAGCTGCTCCAGCTGCAGCGCCGAGTTGGTCAGTAGTATGCGGTCGCCGTCACGCAACGGCTCCGGTGATCCGCCGGGTTCCAGGCCGATAAATTGATCGCCGAGGATGCCGGCGGTAAAGATCGAGGCCGAGGTGTCTTCCGGCAGATCGTTGAACTGGTCGGAAATACGCATCACCACCCGAGCTTCGAAGGTGTCGGGGTCCAGCGAGATGCGTTCGACCATACCGACGGTAACACCGCCCACGGCCACCTTCGCCCGGGGTTTCAGGCCGCCGATGTTGGTGAAGTTGGCCGTCACCAGATAGCCGCCGCCGGAGACTACTCCGCGGTCGGTGGCCTGCACCGCAAGAAAGATCAGGGCGGCAATGGCCAGCAGCAGAAAAATGCCGGCGGTCAATTCGATTTGATGAGAGGATTTCATGGGCGGGCCTACAGCATGAATGCGGACAGAACGAAGTTGAGCACGAGAATGGAGATGGCCGTGGCGATGACGGTCTGTGTGGTTGCAAGCGCTACGCCCTCGCTGGTCGGACGCGCCGTCCAGCCGAAGTAAACCGCCAGCCAGCCGGCGATGAGTCCGAAGGCGACCGCCTTGAGCATGCCGTGGCCAAAGTCACGACCCAGTTCGACGATGGTTTGCATGTTCCCCCAGAAGGTAATCGGGTCCGAGCCCATCAGGAACACGGCATAGATCAGGCCACCAAGGATGGCGCAAACGTTGAAAATCAGGACCAGGGCGGGCACGGCAATGATGCCGGCAATCAGCCGCGGCTGGACGATGCGCTCCATCGGGTCTATGGCCATCAAGTCCAAGGCATCCAGCTGTTCAGTGGCGCGCATCAGGCCGATTTCGGCGGTAATCGAAGTGCCAGCGCGACCGGCGAACAACAAGGTGGTCAGCACAGGCCCCAATTCCCGGAACAGTGATAAGGCCAAAATGGTGCTGACTGCTTCGGTAGCACCGAAACGGCTCAGTGCATCAAAAGTCTGCAGAGTCAGCACCAGGCCGACGAAAAAGCCGCCGGTAACGATGATGACGAGCGAGCGCACGCCGGCGAAATAGACCTGGCGCAGGGTTTCTGCCACTTGCAGCGCGGTAAAGCGCATCCGCGAGATGGCGGTCAGCAGAAAAAGCCCGACGTCGCCCAATTTGCGAATCGGGTTGAGCAGGCGTGCAAGACCGGAGGGAGAGGCGTTCATGCGCGTCGCTCCGATTCGAGCAGCTGATCAGCGAGTTCGGGAGCCGGGTAGTGAAAAGGCACCGGGCCGTCCGGCTGGCCGTCGAGGAACTGACGGACCAGCGGGTGCTCGCTATTGTTGAGGGTGTCGGGCGAGCCGCTGGCAACCAGGCGGCGGTCGGCGATGATGCAGCTGAAATCGGCCAGTTTTCTGACTTCAGCCACGTCGTGAGTGATCACTACGCTGGTCGTGTGCAGGGCACGGGTGATCGAGCGAATCAGCCGCAGCGAGACGCCCAGTGAAATCGGGTCAAGACCGGCGAAAGGCTCGTCATAGAGCAGTACGCTGGGGTCCAGGGCAATGGCGCGGGCCATGGCAACGCGCCGGTTCATGCCGCCCGATAGCTCGCGCGGGTAGAGCTCGGCGGCGCCACGCAGACCCACGGCCTGCAGCTTCAGCAACACCAGCCGGCGGATCAGCTGTTCCGGCAGATCGGTATGTTCTCGCAGGGGCAGGGCCACATTGTCGAAACAGGTCAGGTCGGTAAACAGGGCACCGTTCTGGAGCAGCACGCCGATGCCGCGCCGCAGTCGATTCAGGGTCTTGCTGTTCATTTGGTCGACGCGCTGATCGCCCAGCCACACCTCGCCGGTGTCGGGCTTGAGCTGGCCGGTGATCAGGCGCATGACCGTGGTCTTGCCGGCGCCGCTGGGCCCCATGACCGCAGTGACCTTGCCGGCCGGGATGTCCAGGCTCATGTCCTCGAGGATCACCCTGCCACCCAGCCTGACGGTGACGTTTCGCAGGCGAATTGGTGGGCTGGATTCGTTCATCGTTATCTTCAGGGACGAATGGGACAGGGGTCAGACTGTCATGAGCGGCGGAAGTTTAGCCCAGACCAGGGTGGTCTGGGTGTGAGTCAGGCGGGGCACGCTAGAGAATATAACGGCTCAGGTCTTCATTTCCTGCCATCTCGGACAGATGCTGGTCGACGTAAGCGGCATCGACTTCCAGCGACTCACCGGAACGATCAGGAGCTGCAAAGGAGATTTCTTCCAGCAGCCGCTCCATCACCGTGTGCAGGCGGCGGGCACCGATGTTTTCGGTGGATTCATTCACTGCGAAGGCAATTTCGGCCAGGCGCGTGATGGCGTTGTCGCTGAACGCGAGGCTGATGCCTTCGGTGGCAAGCAGGGCCCGGTACTGTTCGGTCAGCGAGGCGTCCGGTTCGGTCAGAATGCGCTTGAAGTCATCGACCGACAATGCGCGCAGCGACACCCGGATCGGCAGGCGCCCCTGCAGTTCTGGCACCAGGTCCGACGGTTTGGCCACATGGAAGGCGCCGGAGGCGATGAACAGGATGTGGTCAGTGTTGATCGTGCCGTAGCGGGTGCTGACCGTGCAGCCTTCGACCAGTGGCAGCAGGTCGCGCTGCACTCCCTCGCGAGAAACCTCCCCCGAGCTGGTGCTGTCGGCGCGACGCGCGACCTTGTCGATTTCATCGATGAAGACAATGCCGTTCTCCTCGGCCATGCGCAGCGCTTGCTGCTTGACTTCCTCGTCATTGATCATGCGCCCGGCTTCTTCCTCGATCAGGACCGGGATGGCGTCCTTGACCTTCATCTTGCGTTTCTGCTTCTTGGCCCCCGACAGGCTCGAAAACATCTGCTGCAGCTGGCTGGTCATTTCTTCCATGCCGGGCGGCGCCATGATCTCGACGCCGATGTTCATGGCCACATCGACTTCGATCTCGCGTTCGTTGAATTCGCCGTTGACCAGCTTGGTGAATATCTTGCGCCGGGTTTCTGACTGGCTTTCATCAGGCTCGCCCGGTGCGTTGGCAAAGCCGGAGCTCTGGCGGCGCGGCAGCATGATGTCGACCACGCGCTCGATCGCGGCATCCTCGGCCCGGGAGCGAACCTTGGACATCGCCTCTTCCCGGGCCATCTTCGCGGCCGTTTCGACCAGGTCGCGGATGATCGACTCGACATCCTTGCCGACATAGCCAACCTCCGTGAACTTGGTCGCTTCGACCTTGACGAAGGGGGCCTTGGCCAGGGCAGCCAGACGCCTGGCAATCTCGGTCTTGCCGACCCCGGTCGGGCCGATCATGAGAATATTCTTGGGCGTGATTTCCGGACGCAGCTTCTCATCGACCTGCATGCGCCGCCAGCGGTTGCGCAGGGCAATGGCCACGGCGCGCTTGG
>REEQ01000178.1 GCA_007695005.1 Wenzhouxiangellaceae bacterium
CTTCCAACCTCTTTTCCCTAAAGTCGCGACCATGCGCCACGAGCAGGGGAGTACACCTCACCCCCCCGGTGGTCCCCGTCTGTTGCGAGATTTGGATAGATCCTTATTATTGACCCGGCAATCTGTTTGATTGTCGGGTCAATAAATATTCACTCTGGTCGTGGACCACTAGACCGTCTAAAGCGACCAGTGGTCAGGTAGGTGGCGAAGCTGGCCAGCCAGTGACTGCCCGCGTAGAACTCGTCGGTCACGCCCTCAAGGCCAGACTCTTCATGTGCTCGTGCCGCATCCAGCAGGGCTTGCCTGCGGCCGTCATTCGCAGGGAGTCCATCGGCCATGCCGCTGAGCATCCAGGCGCGGGACAGGTTCAGTCCGTCGATATGAGCCAGCTTGCCGTCCTCGCGGTCAGTCACCTTGGCCACCGCCAGCCAGCCTTGCTGGCCGATCTGCGGCAGGAACCCGGTCAGCCATTCAGCGAAGCCCTCGGGAGCAAGCACCCGGCGCATGAAATCAGCCTCGGCCAGGCAGGGTGAGAGGAAGTCATGCCCCGAGGGCTCCCAGTCCAGCGGACAGTTGCGATCATTCTGGTAAAAGCGTCTGGCCGCATCCTCGAGCACCGCCAAGGTTCGCTCGTCACCCGATTGAACGGCGTAGTCATGAATCAAACCGAAGGCAAAGGCTGTCTGTGAGTGCTCGCCGTCGCGAATGGGGTAGTGCAGCAGCGGAATCCAGTCATGCAGGCGTTGTAAGGCTATGGCCTCTGCAGTCCGCAGCCACTCGCGCCATTGATTGCCCTGTGGATCGTCCCATTCGTCAAGTTCCGCGACCAGTTGCAACAGCCAGGCAAGGCCGTACGGGCGCTGAAATCCGGCTCGCTCCGGATGGGCCATGTAGGCAGCCTCCGCCAGCAGCTTGTCGCGGGTCAGGTTGGCCGCAAGTTTCTTTCTGGCCTCTGCCGCAAACGCTGCTTCCGGGAACCATCGGGTCAGACGCACCAGCAGCCAGTGGCCGTGCACCGCTGAATGCCAGTCGAAGCATCCGTAGAAGGCGGGCGTGAGCTGGCGCGGCGTACCTGCATCGTCATCGCTGGTCATCACATGCCGAATCTGATTCGGGTATTCACGATCCACACAGGCCAGGGCCAGGCTTGCAAAGTGAGCCGCCGTTGACTCGGCAAGATCTCGCTGCTCAGCCATGCCGTGGCCGGCCAGGGGCAAGGTGATGCCAATGAGCAGTGCGTATGTTCGAAGGTTTGGGCGAAATGAAAGCAAGAACGGGTCCCTCAGTTCGTATTCGTGGGTCAGATAGTCTGATCATGTTGACATTTTGTCAGCAGGTTCGAAACCGCTGGTACTGCCTGCGTCGATTCCAGGGAGGGGCAGGGCGCTCTCGTTAGTATTGCCGGGTCAATAGGATAGCCGATAGTGAAATCTGCGGTTAGAGTCCGCCGTCGCCGGCTCCACTATGCGATGGAGCGGCTGTCAGGAGACTGTCGGCTGTAGCGCCAATGTCGTCTGAAACCGCTTCATCAAGCTGTTAGACTTTGCAGGCATGTTGTTGCCTAAGGAACCTCTGAATAACTCTGCGCGGGCGCGACGGCGCCTTTGCGGGAGGCTCCGGCTCGGCTTGGGCGAGCGTGGTTTGGTCATTCCAAATGAGCGAGTCCAAACGAGGCGGAGGTCCCGCAAAGGCCCGTCCCGTATGGGTTTTGCCGGAGAGGCCGCATCTCGATCGTTGCGTCGCTCGGTCGTAGCGACGGCTACTGTCACTCGCGTCGCAGCGCAGGCAACGCAAGCGTGCCGGCTTGCCGAAGGCAAGAAGGTGCGCTGGAGTGCCGTCAAGCGCGTGACCGATCTGCGGCCTCTCCGACTAAAACGCGCTCCGCGCAGAGTTGTTCAGAGGTTCCCTAATCTAATACTAGCCCTCAAGTGATGGCTGCGCTTGTCGAATATTTCCTTATAGCGATCGTCGGCATGTTCGTCATCGTCAACCCCTTGACCACGGCGTTCGTGTTTGCCTCATTGACGGCGGATGCAGAAGATGACGAGCGCGAACAGGTCGCGCGTCGGGCGGTGATGACGGCCAGCGCCATGCTGTTCGCGTTTGCCTTGCTGGGCTCGCTGATCTTTCAATTGTTCGGGATCACCCTGGCCGCTTTTCGTATTGCCGGTGGCTTGATTCTGTTCGGTATCGCCATGAGCATGCTCAACAAGAGCGAGGCGCCGGATCATGACAAGGCCGATGTGCGCAAGTCCAAGGCCTTGCTGGCCCAGGACATCAGCATCGTGCCGTTGGCAATTCCCTTTATCAGCGGCCCCGGTGCCATCGCCACGGCGATGATCCTCACCAGCGAAGCGCCCGGTTTCTGGTACACCATTGTTGTCTACGTGGCGATTCTGACCACCACCATCTCCTGCTATTTCACGATGGTGTATTCCAAGCACGTGATCCGCTGGCTGGGTCAGAGTGGAAGGCGCATCCTGACCAAGGTGTTTGGCCTTATCCTGGCCGTGATCGCGATTCAATTCGTGCTCAATGGCATCGGCGACGCCGTGACGGACTTCCTGGCTGGTCTGAACGGGGCAGGCTCCCTTGATGAGTAGGAGTGGCGGGGCTCAGGCCATTTGTTCTCCACCCGGGGCAGTTTGGGCATGGTCCCGCAAAGATCGCTATCCCTAATCGAAGCGCTGGTTCATCAAAAGAGTTCCCCACGAAGTGACAGCCACGACATCGTCGATGGCAACCGGACACACGACTTGTCTGCTCAGCGATAAGCCGCCGCCTGAAGTTCGAACAGCCGGGCGTAGCGGCCATTCAGGGCAATCAGCTCGGCATGGCTGCCAAACTCGATGATGCGACCGGCTTCCATCACCGCGATCCGATCGGCCTGGCGCACGGTCGAGAAGCGGTGCGAAATCAGGATCAGGATCTGGTTGCGGGCCATGCCCTGCAGGTATTCGAATACCTCGGCCTCGGCGCCGGCATCCATCGCCGAGGTCGGTTCGTCGAGGATCAGGATGTCGGCCTGGCTGCGCATGAAGGCCCGGGCCAGGGCAATTTTTTGCCACTGCCCGCCGGAGAGCTCGCGCCCGTCCTTGAACCAGCGCCCGAGCTGGGTCTGATAGGCAGCCGGTAGCTGCCGGATAAAGTCGTCGGCCAGGCCCTTTTCCGCCGCGCGGCGCCATTGTTCCTCGCTGTCGAATGCGCGCACATCCCCGGCGCCGATGTTGTGGCCGACCAGCCACTGGTAGCGGGCAAAGTCCTGGAAGATGACGCCGATGCGATCCTGCAGCGCGCGCGGATGCCACTGGCGCAGCGACGTGCCGTCGAGCCGGATATCGCCCTGGTCCAGCTCGTACAGGCCGCTGATCAGCTTGGTCAGCGTGGTCTTGCCGGAGCCGTTTTCGCCGACCAGGGCCAGGCTACTGCCCGGTCGCAGGGTCAGGTTGATGCCGTCCAGAGCCAGGGCATCGCTGCCCGGATAGCGAAACGACAGGTCGATGATTTCCAGCCCGCTGCCGGGATCAGCGCCTTGCTCCACGCGGCCACGGTGGCTGCGGATCGGATGTTCGAGAAACTCATACAGGCTGCTCAGGTAGAGGTGGTCTTCATACATGCCGTTGATCGACGACAGGCTGGCGCTGACCGCTGATTGGCCCTGCTTGAAGACCATGATGTACATGGTCATCTCACCCAGCGATAGCTGGCCGGCAACTGTGGCCATCACCACCCAGGCAAAGGCGCCGTAAAGCGCGGCGGTGCCGAGCAGGCCCAAGCCAAAAGTCCACCAGCCACGGCGAATGGTCAGGGCGCGGTCTTCGCGAAAGATCTTGGCGAAGATGGCCTTGTAGCGATCCAGCAGTCTCGGCCCCAGACCGAATAGCTTGACCTCCTTGGTGTAGTCCTCGCGCGCCAGCACCGATTCCAGGTACATCATTTCCCGGGTCTCGGGCGAGCGCCAGCGAAACAGCTTGTAGGCCTGGCCGGCAAAGCGCGCCTCGGCAAAAAACGCCGGCAGGCCGCCAATGATCAGCAGCAGCACGGCCCAGGGCGAGAAGGCAAACAGCAGGCCGCTGAAGGTGATGATGGCGATGCCGTTCTGGATCACGCCAAAGGTTTTCTGCACCAGCGACAGCGGTCGGGTCGAGGCTTCGCGCCTGGCTCGGGTCAGGCGGTCATAGAATTCGGCGTCTTCGAGCTGGGCCAGGTCGAACTGCTGCGCCTTTTCCAGGATCATGACGTTGACCCGCTGGCCGAGCTGGGCACGCAGCAGGCTGTTGCAGATATTCAGCCCGCTCTGGGCCGCGGCCATGGCAGCCACCAGCAGCGCCTCGATCGACAGCCAGAACCACACCGCCTGGCTGCTGCCCTCGCCCTGGATGGCGGCCACCACGCTGTCGACCAGCCACTTGCCGGCATAGGCAATCGATGCCGGCAGCAATCCGGCCAGCAAGGTTAACAGTGCCAGGGCGATGGTCAGTGCCGGACTGGTCTGCCAGACCAGCACCAGCGCCCGACGGCCATAGCTCAGCAGGGGGCGGATCTGGCCAAGAAAACCCGGACTGGATTCGATAGTGGCTGCCATCAGCTCAGGCCCGGGCCAGCAGCGGCTGCTTCTGGAGCTGTGCGGACCATCCCGCGCTCAGACCCTTGTGTGATCTCCGGGCCTGGTCAATCGCCGATGATGGCCGACAACGGCGTGCGATCGAAGAACTGACGCACCTCGTCGTCCAGCCCGGTCATGTCGTAGCGGATCAAGGCGATCGGCAGGCCGCCGGCGGCCATGAACTGGTCATGGAAATCGCGCAGCACGAATTCCTCACCGAGCTGGCGCTTGCGCTCGCCGAGCAGCTTGTACATCTGGAAGCTGCCTATGGTGTAGCCGAGGCCGTAGCCCGGTGGTCGACGCAGGTAGATCTCGGCATCCACCCGGGCCACGTCCACATCCAGGTAAGGTGTCTTGGCCATCCAGTAGGCGACCGCCTCCTCGGCGCTTATCTGGTTGAGCTGCAGCCAGACATCGCCCAGCGTGCGCGCAGCCCGGAACACCG
>REEQ01000202.1 GCA_007695005.1 Wenzhouxiangellaceae bacterium
CACAACGCTTGTGCGACGGCTGAGCGTTACCGTGTTGCCGCGTGGACCACTAGGGCAGAACGCTACAGATGACCAAGCCAATAAAGCAGGCTGGCGCCGAGGGCAACTGGCCTGCGCATCAAGATCGCCGGCGATTGAACATCGAAACCGCGCGCAGGATCTGGCGGCAGCTGATCTGGCCAATCAGTTTTCCGTACTCGTCAACCACCGGACGGCGACGGTGGCCTTTGGCAACCATGTCGTTGGCCACGTCGACAATATTGTCGTGCAGCTGGCATGTTTGAACGTTGCTGGTCATGAAGTCCCGAACCTGCCCGACATCGGCCGCTTCATTGTAGGTGGCCGCGATCACCGCTCGCAAGCAATCCATTTCCGACAGGATGCCGACCAGTTCGTCTCTATCGGTAACGACGCATACGCCGGTCAGACGGTTGTCGGTGATGATGTCGATAGCATCGAACAGTCGGTCGTGTGCCAATACCTTGGCTGGATTCTTGTGCAGGTAATCACTCAGATCAACCGATCGCAACATGCCTGACTCCTCGTTATCCGGTTCTGATTAGGCTTTGTAAGAATAGTATAGATCAGCCGTCCGGCATCACTCCGAACCGCAGCCTGATCCGGAACAGCCTTGCAGGCGCAGCCGGGCTTGCCGCACGTGGCAGAAAACGCAGCGCTGGGGCGCAGGGTGGGGTGTAAGCCGGGTTCACCATGCCGACTACTCTACGCTATCGATTCTCGTCCGCAACTGCGTTGCCAGCAGCCGAAGCAGCGGGGCGTTGCTGCTGCCCGCGGTGTCCGGGTCGTCCAGTCGCTCTAGCGCCTCTGCCACGAAAGTACGGGCCTGGTCGGCCAGGCTGGCATTCAAGGCCAGTTCTGCAGCCTCGACCAGGGACCGGATCAGCTCCAGGTTAAGCTGCACATTGCCTGAATCGCCGTCGGCCAGATTGCGCAGCTGGGTAATGGCTCGGGACTTGGACTGCGCCGCCGGCACGGTGCGTCCAAGCGCCTGGTAGCTGGCAGCCAGCTTGTTGTCGGCCACGGCCATGTCACGCTGGACCATCCGGTTGTCAGGATCTTCATCCAGCAGCTGGCGGGTCAGCGAAGCAACCTGCTCGTGAACAGGGATGGCCTGTTCGTGTCGCTCCAGCCAGTCCAGTGCGGAACCGATTCGCGATAGGCTTATCATGTGGCCGCGCCGGGCAGCGAAGGAATCCGGCGTCAATTCGAGACGGCGCTCGGCCAGATCGTAGCCTTCCCGGAAGTGCACCAGCGCCTGGTCGGGATTGATTCGCCCTTCAAGGTCTCCCAGCGCCTGCAGGGTGATGGCCAACGTCTCCAGCTCGCGAGCATTGTCCGGGTCGAAATGATGCAAGCGTCGGAACGCGCTGACCGCCCTGCCGAAGTGCTCTCGAGCCTGGCCCGGCGCGCCGTTGGCCCGCGCATGTTCGCCAAGCTTGAACTCGGATACCGCCACTGCCCGAATCAGACTGAGGTCATTGGGGGATTCAGCGGCCAGTTCCCGCCGGATCTGATATGCCTCCAGGAATTGCGCTCTCGCCTCATCCGCTTGTCCCATCCAGCCGAGCAGATCGCCCTTGAGATCATGAGAATGGGCGATATCACCCTTGATCTTGCGTTCGAGATCCGAACCGGCTGTGACCTGCTGAAGGGCGCTCTGTCTGAGCGCCAGCGCTTCGCGATAACTGTCCAGCGCGCCCCGCAGGTCGCCCAGATTGCTGCGCGCGGGATGTCCCTGCAGGGTTCCGACACGATCATAGGCGCCCGCCATTTCAATCAGCAGCCCGGTATCGTCGACCGCATCCCGGGCCAGGCCTTGCAGGTAGTCGATCGCCCTGCTGACAATGGTCTGCCTGGCAGGCATGCTGCCGGGTAGCGGTTCGATGCTGTCATGGATCTCGAAGATCAGCGCGCCGGCGAGCTCACGCACTTGATTGAAGCGTTGCTCAGCCAGGCGCCGTTCCTCGCTGGCGATACGGGCCTGTTGCCAAACCACCGTCAGGCTGCCCAGTACGGCCGCGGCGACGAGGACAGTCAGCAGGATGGCCAGTGGCTGACGCCTGATCAGGCAAGCTGCCCTGTAAACGATTCCGGCACTCCGGGCATTGACCGGCAGATGGGAAAGGTGGCGTCGAATGTCTGTCGCCAGTTGCTCGACCGACAAGTAGCGTTCGTCAGGTTGCTTGGCCAGTGCCTTGAGCACAATGGCATCCAGATTACCGCGCAGTCTGCGCGCCAGTCCGGAATTGCCTTGGCGCGTCGCTATCTGGCTGGGGGAAGGC
Organism: Wenzhouxiangellaceae bacterium; assembly: GCA_007695005.1. Lineage (GTDB taxonomy): Bacteria > Pseudomonadota > Gammaproteobacteria > Xanthomonadales > Wenzhouxiangellaceae > Wenzhouxiangella. Next base: position 2,304 of record REEQ01000202.1, read on the forward strand.
GGCAGATCATGGACGATCTGCTGGATGACTTCCGAAGTGCGTTGTCCGCTGGCACCGAAGGCTCTTTCATCGGTCAGCAGTTCGTGCAGCAGCAGTCCCAGGGCGTGGACATCGGTGGTTGCCGTCGTCGCCTGCCCAAGCACCTGTTCAGGCGCGGCATAAGCCGGGGTCAGGGCCAGTTCGCTGCTTTGTTCCAGATCACCGCGCCGCTCCAGAAGCTTGGCAATGCCGAAGTCCAGCAGCTTGACCTGACCATTTCGATTGACCAGTATGTTGCCCGGCTTCAGGTCGCGGTGAATGACGAAAGCGCGGTGGGCGTGCTGGACAGCGTCGCAAACCTGAAGAAACAGCTGCAGTCGCTGGTCGATGCCGGGTTGATGACGCTCGCAGAAACGGTCGATGGGCTCGCCGTCGACGTATTCCATGACCAGGTAAGGCCAGCCTTCATCACTGCTGCCGGCATCCAGCAGTCGGGCGATGCCCGGATGATCGAGCTGGGCAAGGATGCTGCCCTCGGAATGGAAGCGCTCGAGCAGGGTTTCGCTGCCTGGGCCTGAGCGCAGCATCTTGATGGCCGCCTGACCACTGAAGCGACGATCGGCCCTTTCAGCCAGAAACACGTCGCCCATGCCGCCGCTGCCAATGCCCCTGACCAGCATCCAGGGCCCGAGTCGGCGACCGGTCATGTCGCCCGGCTGATCAGGCCTTGCCCTGCCAGTCTGCGGTCGGGCATGGTGGAGCAGGGTGGCAACGGTTCTTGCCAACGCCGGGTCGCTGCCGGCGATGGCGCTGAGCTCAAGCTCTTGCTGGCTTTCGGCCAGCTCCAGCAGCCGCGCCATCTGCTCGGTAGCTTCCTGCTTGTCTGCATTCATCGCATCTTCAGACCCCGGCGGGCAGATGAATGTTCTTGCTCTCGGTGAAAAACTCCAGCGACCAACGCCCGCCTTCACGGCCCAGTCCGGAGTCCTTCATGCCACCGAAGGGGGTGCGCAAATCGCGAACCAGCCAGCCGTTGACCCAGACCAGCCCGGCCTTTACCCTCGCTGCCGTGCGCTGCACCGTGGCCAGGTCGCGGGTCCAGATCGTGGCCGCCAATCCGTAATCGGAACTGTTGGCCAGTTCGATCGCTTCATCCTCGCTGGCAAATGACTGCAGGGTCACCACCGGCCCGAAGATCTCTTCGCGATGCAGGCAGCTGTGTTCGGGTAGGCCGCTGATCAAGGTCGGCTCGACAAAGTAGCCCTGCCGGCAGCGGCCTTCCGGGTGGTGCGCCTTGCCTCCGGATAAAATCCGACCGCCTTGTTCGCGAGCCAGGTCAATGTAGGCCAGGACTTTCTGTTGGTGTTCAGCGGAGATCAGCGCGCCCTGGTCGGTATCCGGCGAACTGGGGTCGCCGACTGCCAGATTCGCCACCGCGTCAGTCAGGCGCAGGCTCAATTCTTCCATCAAGTCCTCATGAACCAGGATTCGCGAACAGCACAGGCAGACCTGGCCCTGATTGGTATAGCCGGCTCGAACCAGGCCGGCAACAGCTTGATCCAGATCAGCATCAGCAAAGACCAGGGCAGGGTTCTTGCCACCCAGCTCCAGCGAGGTCTTGACCAGGCGCGGCGCGGCTGCAGCCGCAATCATGCGCCCGGTTCGGGTGCCGCCGGTAAAGGAAATGGCCTTGATCTCAGAATGATCGACCAGGGCCTGGCCGCAGCGCACGCCGCTGCCATGAACAAGGTTGATAACGCCGGGGGGAATGCCGGCTTCCTTGGCCATCGCCCACAGAGCATCGGCACTGAGCGGGGTCAGTTCCGACGGCTTGGCGACTACGCAATTGCCGGTCATCAGCGCCGGCGCCAGCTTCCAGCTCAGCAAGTACAGCGGCAAGTTCCAGGGCGTGATCAGGGCAACCACTCCCAACGGCTCGCGGCGCGTGTAATTGAACCCGGCAGGTCCCATGTCGTGCGCATCTGCTGGCCAGTGCTGTGCCGCCCCGGCAAAAAAACGAAGATTTGCTTCGACCCGTGCCATATCGATTTGCTTCGCCAGCGCCAGCGGCTTGCCGGTATCGGCCGATTCGATCTCCGCCAGCGCTTCTGAGTGTTCGGCGACCAGGTTCGCCAGTCGCACCAGGCAGCTGGCCCGCTCTTGCAGGCTGAGACTCGACCATTCGGGAAATGCTTTGCCGGCAGCTGCGACGGCCAAATCAACATCCTCTGCCCCCGAATCCGGAATGCGAGCCAACAAATCCCCCGTTGCCGGCTCAAGATCATCCAGATAGCGCCCGCCGAGAGGCGCCCGCTGCTCCCCTCCGATCCAGTTCTTCAGGGTTCTTCGCCCCGCTACACGACCCTCAGACAACGACCGGTCCTCTCACACCTTTCTTCTAACCTCTTTCCGTATCTTGCCTCACAGGCCCTTCAACCTCCCTCCATCCACGGCCAGGCTGACGCCAGTGATGTAGGAGGCCGCCGGTGACGCCAGAAAAGCAATGGCGCTGGCAATTTCGCCGGCCTCGCCGAAGCGGCCCATGGGAACCGATGCGCGCATGTCCGCGGCGACTTCCTCTTCGCTGCGGCCCGATTTTTTGGCCCGGCCGCTGATCAGCGAGGCCAGCCGATCGGTGGCTGTAAAGCCGGGCAGCACGTTGTTGACGGTAAAACCTTCCGGTGCCAGCTCGCCGGCCAGGGTCTTGGCCCAGGCGGCCACGGCAGCGCGCACCGTGTTCGAGACCCCAAGACCCGGGATGGGCTCGTAGACCGACGTCGAGATGATGTTGATGATCCGGCCATAGCCGGCGGCGCGCATGCCGGGCAGGGCGGCCTGGGCCAGGTACTGGTTGCACAACAGGTGCGCGCGCATGCCGTCCAGGAATGCCTCGCCGTCGGCGTCGACAATCGGACCCGGTGGCGGGCCGCCGCTGTTGTTGACCAGGATTTCAACCGGGGTAGCTTCCAGCCATCGAGTAAAGCGGTTCTTGACTTCATCCGGTTTCGAGAAATCAGACACAACCATCTGATGTTGCTGATTTCTTTTGCGGTCCAGAGCATCCAGCACGTATTCGAGGCGCTCCTTGCTGCGAGCGACGACGGTGACCGTTGCGCCCATCTCGGCGAGTCGCGTGGCGCTGGCCTGGCCAATGCCCCGGCTTGCCCCGCAAACCAGGGCATGCTTGCCCGTGAGATCAATGTTCATGGGGGGACTTTAGTCCGAACCGGCAGACCGATCAAGGAAATCTGACCACGGGTCAGGCGCCGGAATGGAAACAGGGCATTCCCTGTTTCCGGCTCCCGGGTCAGAACGGTGCGCTGCCCGGTGTGCGCGGGTAGGGGATGACATCGCGAATGTTGCCCAGGCCGGTGATGTAGTTGAGCAGGCGCTCGAATCCCAGGCCGAAGCCGGCGTGCGGTACGCTGCCGTAGCGGCGCAGATCGATGAACCACTTGTAGGTCTCGGCGTCCAGCCCGTGTTCGGCCATACGGCGGGTCAACACGTCGAGTCGCTCCTCACGCTGGCTGCCGCCAATGATTTCGCCAATGCCGGGGGCCAGCACATCCATCGCGGCCACGGTCTTCTCATCATCGTTCAGGCGCATGTAGAAGGCCTTGATTTCGGTCGGGTAGTTTTTCACCACTACCGGTGCCTTGCAGTGTTTCTCGGTCAGGTAGCGTTCGTGTTCGGTCTGCAGGTCCACGCCCCACTCGGGCTTGTACTCGAACTTCTGGCCGCTGGCCTGGAGGATCCTGACCGCCTCGTCGTAATCCATTTGGACGAACTGGCTGTCGACCAGTCTTTCCAGCCGGGTAAGTGCTTCGGGCTCGATGCGCTCGGCAAAGAAGGCCATATCTTCGCCGCAGCGCTCCAGTACGCGGGCGAAGACGAATTTCAGAAAGTCCTCGGCCAGCCCGGCCAGGTCATCGAGATCGGCAAATGCCAGCTCAGGCTCGACCATCCAGAATTCGGCCAGGTGGCGGGTGGTGTTGGAGTTCTCTGCGCGGAAGGTCGGGCCGAAGGTGTAGACCTTGCTCATGGCCAGGCAGAAGGCCTCGACGTTGAGCTGGCCGGATACGGTCAGGAAGGTCTCTCGGCCAAAGAAGTCTTCGCGGAAATCGACCTGGCCGGCCTCGGTGCGCGGGAGATTCATCAGGTCAAGGGTCGAGACCCGGAACATCTGACCGGCGCCCTCGGCATCGGAGGCGGTGATGATCGGCGTGTTGACCCAGAAGTAGCCGTTGTGGTCGAAAAACTCGTGGATCGCCCGAGCTGCCACGTGCCTCACCCGGGTCACGGCGCCGAAGGTGTTGGTACGCGGGCGCAGATGGGCGACGGTGCGCAAAAACTCGAATGAGTGCTGTTTGGGCTGAATGGGATAGGTGTCCGGGTCGTCTACCAGTCCCAGCACCTCAATCTTTTCAGCCTGAATTTCGAGGTTCTGGCCCCGACCTTTCGACTCAACCACCTTGCCGCGGCAGCGCAGTGACGCGCCGCTGGTCAGGCGCAGGATTTCGCTGTCATAGTTCTCCAGTTCCTTGCCGGCCACCAGCTGCAGGTTGCCGAAACAGGAGCCGTCGTTCAAGTGGATAAAGGAGAAACCGGCCTTGGAGTCACGTCGGGTTCGCACCCAGCCCTGCACAGTTACCTCGGTACCTGGTGAAATCTCGCCGCCAAGTACCTGGCGGACACTTGCTGTCTCCATGAAAATGTCGATCCTTGATCATTGAATGGTGATGCCGAAGGCGCAATAATACTGGACATGGCCGCTACAACTGAAACCGTTACCAATTCTCTTGGCGTCGAGCTGACCGAGCCGGCAGCTGCCCGAGTCCGTGAGTTCATTGCCCGCGAAGGGGGAATCGGCCTGCGTGTTGACGTGCGCCGTACCGGGTGCTCGGGTTGGGCCTACGACGTTGGCATTGCTCGGCAGACCGAAGAAAACGACCGCGTCTTTGAAAGCCAGGGCCTGAAAGTCGTGGTATCTGACAAGGCAATCGGTTTGGTGGCCGGCACCACCGTTGATTTCGTGCACGAAGGCTTGACCCGGGAATTTCGGTTCCGAAACCCCAATGTGACCGGTGAGTGTGGTTGCGGAGAGAGTTTTACGGTCGGATAGCCCGGGAAATGTGAGTTGGTCGTATCGTTTCCCAGACCACGGTTCCGTCTTTCGCTAGATCTTCTTGCTAAATTGCTGGTACAATGCTCTGCTTGCTTGCGCGTGAGTGCGTCGGCAACCTTGCTCCACGGCAGGCCAGCTCTGGTCTGATCGGGGGCTTTGTGGGTTCCGGAATGGTTCCGGGCCTTCGAAACCACAAGGAGATGACAATGCGTCACTACGAAATCGTGCTCCTGGTCCACCCTGACCAGAGTGAGCAGGTGCCCGGTATGCTGGAACGCTACCGCGCCCTGGTCGAAAATAACGGTGGCCAGGTCCACCGTGCCGAAGACTGGGGTCGCCTGCAGCTGGCCTACACCATTGCCAAGCTGCACAAGGCTCACTACCTGATGCTCAACATCGAATGCGATGCCGCCACGCTCGAAGAGCTGGAAGGCATTTTCCGCTTCAACGACGCCATTCTGCGCCACCTGGTTGTTCGCAAGGACGAGGCCGAAACCGAGCCGTCGATCATGCTCCAGCGCAAGGAAAACAAGGACGAGCGTGAGAAGGCTCGCCGTGCATCGTTCGACAGCGATGACAGCGACGACGACGATGATGATGACGATAATGATTCGGACGACGACGAAGTCGACACCGATGACGAAGACACCAAGACGGAGGCTTAAGCAATGGCTCGTTTCATGAGAAGACGCAAGTACTGCCGTTTCACCGTCGAAGGTATCGAGCAGGTTGACTATAAGGACGTCGATCTGCTGAAAGACTTCATCGGCGAGACTGGCAAGATTGTTCCCAGCCGCATCACTGGCACCAAGGCCAAGTACCAGCGTCAGTTGGCGACCGCGATCAAGCGCGCCCGCTACCTGGCACTGCTGCCGTACTCCGACAACCACTAAGCAGGTGCCGACATGAAATTGATATTGCTCGAGAATGTCTACAACCTGGGCGATCTGGGTGACACCGTCAATGTGCGCCCGGGCTACGGTCGTAACTTTCTGCTGCCGCGGGGCAAGGCTGTCCCCGCCACTCCGGAAAACCTGGAAAAGTTCGAGGCGCGCAAGGAAGAGCTGATGCGCCAGGCTAACGAGAAGCTGGGTCTGGCCGAAGCCCGCCGCGAGGCCATCGACGGTGTCGAAGAAGTGCTGTTCACCGTCGCGGTCAGCCCGGAAGGCCGCCTGTATGGCTCGATCAACCCGGCTGAAATTGCCGGCAAGCTCACTGAAATGGGCTTTGCGGTCGAAAAGGCCGAGGTCGACATGCCTGATGGCCCGATCCGGGAACCGGGTGAATACACCGTCGGCCTGATCCTGCACGCCGACGTCCAGACCGAGGTCAAGGTAAGAATCGTCGACGAAGAAGGCTGATCGCTGCCCTTCGAGCTCGACTCTCAGGCCCGCTTTCCGGGCTCCGCGCTGCGGGGTTCGGGGCGGGCCTGTTTTGTTGGGTTTTTGAAACTTCGTATCTGAATCTGGGCGCATGCCGCGTATACTGACCGGCCTGTTTCCGAAAACATCATCTGGCAACCGAAAACCGTGGCCGAAGCCCGTCTGAGTTCGATCAGTAACGTCAAATCACCACCGCACTCGAACGAGGCGGAGCAGTCGCTACTGGGTGCGCTGATGTTGGCAGTGGATGCCTGGGACAAGGTTGCTGACCAGATCGATGAAAGTGACTTTTACCGCGAAAGTCACCGCCTGATTTATCGGGCCATTTCCGAGCTGTGCCAGCAGGGCCAGCCCTGCGACGCGGTGACGGTGGCCGAATGGTTTTCCCGCCACGACATGCTTGAGCGTGTGGATGGTGGGGCGTACGTCACCATGCTGGCGAACGAAACGCCGGGGCCGGCAAACATCGGCGGCTATGCGCACATCGTCCGCGAGAAGTCGATTTTGCGTCAGCTGATCAACATCGGCACCCGGATTGCCGACGATGCACTGCAGACCGCAGGTCGCAGCAGCAAGGAGCTGCTGGAGGAAGCCGAGAAGCAGATCTACGCCATCGCTGACCAAGGGGCTCACCGCCAGTCCGGCTACGTTTCTGTCCAGCAGGTCATGGGCGAAGCGATGGACATGCTCAACCGCCTGCAGGAAAACGAGGGCGACCTGACCGGCGTGGCCACCGGTTTTTCCGAATTGGACAAGCGCACTGCCGGCCTCCAGCCCACCGATCTGATCATTGTCGCGGCCCGTCCTTCCATGGGAAAAACAACCCTGGCAATGAATATTGCCGAGCGGGCCTCGATTCGCTACAAGGTGCCCGTGGCCGTGTTCTCCATGGAAATGTCCGACACTCAGCTGGTCATGCGTCTGTTCTCATCGCTGGGCCAGATCGGCCAGGACAAGCTCAGAACCGGCAAGCTGGACAATCACGACTGGATCAACCTGCGCTCGGCCATGACCATGCTCAAGGGCGCGAAGATGTTCATCGACCAGACTCCATCGCTATCGCCAACGGACCTGCGCGCCCGGGCAAGGCGAATGAAGCGCGACCACGACATTGGCCTGATCGTGATCGATTACCTGCAGTTGATGAAAGTGCCGGGCCTGGGCGAGAACCGCACCCAGGAAATCAGTGAAATTTCCCGTAGTCTCAAGGCCTTGGCGAAAGAACTTAATGTTCCGGTTATTGCCCTGTCGCAGCTCAACCGGGCCCTGGAACAGCGCCCGGACAAACGGCCGAAGATGGCTGACCTTCGCGAATCCGGCGCGATCGAGCAGGATGCGGATTTGATCCTGTTCATTTATCGCGACGAGGTCTACAATGAGGATTCGGCCGACAAGGGCAAGGCCGAGATCATTATCGGCAAGCATCGCAATGGTGCCACCGGCCATTTCAACCTGAGCTTCCAGGGCGAGTTCCTGCGTTTCCGCGACTTCACCTACGACCACTACGGTCAGGATGAATAGCGAGTAGCGAGCGCCTATGGCCCGCAATACCCTGGCCCGGATCGATATCGAAGCCGTTGCCCATAATCTCGCCCGGATCAGGGCTTTAGCCCCCGACAGCCGGGTCATGGCCGTGGTCAAGGCCGATGCCTACGGCCATCGCCTGGACCTGTGCCTGCCGGCTCTGGCGGATGCCGACATGCTGGCTGTGGCCACCCTGGAGGAAGCGCGCGCGATCCGTCGCCTGGGCTCCTCGTTGCCGGTGATTCTGCTGGAAGGCCTGATTCATGACGGTGACTTGTCGGTAGCCGCTGACCTGGCCCTGGAGCTGACCATTCATCACCCGGCCCAGGTCGAGGCGCTGGCGCGCTTTGGTCGTGCACCCACGCCCCGGCTGTGGCTGAAACTGGATTCCGGCATGCACCGCCTGGGCATGGATGCGGTGGGTGGGCGCGAAGCGCATCGCCGGCTGCTGGCCCTGCCCGGGGCCGAGGAGGTCAACCTGATCACCCATTTTGCCAGCGCCGATGATGATGATCCGGCCATGACGCGCGACCAGATCCGGCGCTTTCACGCCGCCGCCGAGGGCCTGTCCGGTGAGCTGTGCATGGCTAATTCGGCCGCCATCCTGGCCCACCCCGAGGCCCGGGCTGACTGGGTACGGGCCGGCATCATGCTCTACGGTATCTCGCCCCACCCGGAACGGACCGGGCAGTCGCTGGGGCTGAAGCCGGTCATGACCCTGACCACCGAGCTGATCGCGATCAACCTGGTGCCAAAAGGCGAGCGGATCGGCTACGGCGGTCGATTCATTGCGCCTGAGTCAATGCGGATTGGCGTTGCCGGCATCGGCTACGGCGACGGTTACCCGCGTAGCCTGGTAGACGGCACGCCGGTACGGGTTGGCGATCGGGACTGCCGCCTGGTGGGACGTGTGTCGATGGACATGATCACGATTGATCTGGGCAATGTGCCCGACGCACGGATCGGCGACCCGGTGGTGCTTTGGGGGCGCGGTCTGCCGGTGGAGCAGGTCGCCCGCTGTGCCGACACCATTGCGTATGAGCTGGTTTGCCGCATCACTCGCCGGGTGCGTTACCGGGCTATTTGATTTAGAATGTACGGTCGTGTTTTTTAAGTGATTCTCATGCCCGGCAAGCTTTTCATCAAGACCCACGGCTGCCAGATGAACGAGTACGATTCGGACAAGATGGCCGATGTGCTCGCCGCCTCCCATGGCCTGGAGCTGACCGACAGCCCGGACGAGGCTGATGTCATCCTGATCAATACCTGCTCGATACGCGAGAAGGCCCAGGAAAAGGTCTTTTCCCAGCTCGGCCAGTGGCGTCCGCTGAAGGAAAAGAAACCGGGCCTGGTCATCGGTGTAGGTGGCTGCGTGGCCAGCCAGGAAGGCGAGGGTATTCTCAGACGCGCGCCGTTCGTTGATCTGGTGTTCGGACCGCAGACCATTCACCGCCTGCCCACCATGGTCGACAGCGTTCGCGAGGAGCGCCGCCCGGCCATCGATATCAGTTTTCCGGAAATCGAGAAATTCGATAATTTGCCGCCACCGGGCAAACAGGGCGCGAGCGCCTTTGTCTCGATCATGGAAGGCTGCAGCAAGTATTGCTCTTTCTGCGTGGTGCCCTACACCCGTGGCGAAGAAGTCTCGCGGCCTCTTGATGACGTCATTGCCGAGGTTGCCGAACTGGCCGAGCGCGGTGTGCTCGAAATCAATCTGCTGGGCCAGAATGTCAATGCCTACCGCGGCCCCATGCACGACGGCGGCACCGCCGATCTGGCCCTGTTGATCCGCTACGTGGCTCATATCGAGGGCATCGAGCGGATTCGCTTCACCACCTCGCATCCGGTCGAGTTCTCCGACAGCCTGATCGAGGCCTACCGCGATGTGCCGAAGCTCGCCAACTACCTGCACCTGCCGGTTCAGGCCGGTTCCGACCGTATCCTGTCGCTGATGAAGCGCGGCCATACGGTGCTGGAGTACAAGCAGAAGATCCGCAGGCTGCGCGAGGCCCGGCCAGATATTTCCCTGTCGTCAGATTTCATCGTCGGCTTCCCCGGCGAGACTGAGCACGATTTCCAGCAGACCATGGACCTGGTCACCTCGCTGAATTTCGACCAGAGCTTCAGCTTCATCTACTCCGCCCGCCCGGGTACGCCCGCCGCTTCCTTCCCCGACATCGTGACGCTGGAAGAGAAAAAGGCGCGGCTGAAACGCCTGCAAGACCAGCTCAACCAGCAGGCCTCGGCCATCTCCGAGGCCATGGTCGGCACGGTACAGCGGGTAGTGGTCGAGGGTCCGAGCAAGAAAGACTGCCAGGAGCTGGCCGGGCGCACAGAGAATAACCGCGTTGTCAACTTCCCTGGTCCGGCGGAACTGGCCGGCCGCATGGTCGATGTCACGATTACTGCTGCACTGGCCAATTCCCTGCGCGGACGCCTGGCCAGCCATTGTGATGAAGCTGCCTGAATGAGCGATACGCGCACGGCGCTGACCCTGGAACTGGAACCGGCCGACAATGAGCGCCTGGCCAATCTCTGCGGCCAGCTCGACGATCATCTGCGCCTGATCGAAAAGCGCCTGGGCCTGTCGATTGCCGGTCGCGGCAACATCTTCAGCATCGAGGGTGAGCAGGATGCGGTCAGCGCCGGACGCCGGGTGCTGCGCAAACTCTATCGCCAGACCGAGCGGGAGATCCTTACACCTGCGCTGGTCAATCTGCAGCTGCAGCAGTCCGGGCTGGAAGAAGGCGAAGTTGACGCTGATGCCGAAGTCCTGATCCGTACCCGGCGCGGCATGATTCGCGGGCGCGGGCCCAATCAGAAGCGCTACCTCGAGCGCATATCAAAGAATGACATCAACTTCGGCGTGGGACCGGCCGGCACTGGCAAGACTTTCCTCGCCGTGGCTTGCGCGGTGGACGCTTTGGAATCTGACCGCGTGCAGCGCATCGTGCTGGTGCGCCCGGCGGTCGAGGCCGGCGAGCGCCTCGGCTTTTTGCCGGGCGACCTGGCCCAGAAGGTGGACCCCTACCTGCGCCCCCTGCATGATGCCCTGTATGAAATGCTGGGCTTTGAACGCGCGGCACGCCTGACCGAACGCAACGTCATCGAAGTGGCGCCGCTGGCCTATATGCGTGGGCGAACCCTCAACGATGCCTTCGTGATCCTGGACGAGGCCCAGAACACCACCTCCGAGCAGATGAAGATGTTCCTGACCCGGATCGGTTTCGGCTCCAAGGCGGTGATTACCGGCGATCTGACCCAGATCGATCTGCCGCCCAAGATTGGCTCCGGACTGCGCCAGGCTATTGGCCTGCTGCGCGAGGTCGAGGGCGTCAGCCAGACTTTTTTCGATTCCCGCGATGTGGTCCGTCACCCCATCGTCAGACGCATTGTCGAGGCTTATGAAGCCGCCGACCAGACCGAGCAGGACCGATGAATCAAGCCACCGAAACACCCGCAGAGATCGACCTGGACATCCAGCGCGTGGTCGACCATCCCGGCGTGCCGGGTGACGACGAACTGCGCCGGTGGGCTGAGGCTGCGCTGGCCGGGCAGGGCGCGGTGATGGTCAACGTCCGCATCGTCGACGAGGCTGAAGGCTGGGCGCTGAACAAGCAGTGGCGGCAGCGTGACAGCGCCACCAACGTTCTCAGCTTTCCAGCGGATGCGCCGCCGGTGGACGGTGTGCGCGTGCTTGGCGATGTCGTGCTATGCGCTCCGGTGATTCAGCGCGAAGCCGTTGAACAGGGCAAGGAAGTTTCGCATCATTGGGCCCATCTGTTGATCCACGGGCTCTTGCATCTGCTCGGCTATGACCATATAGATGGCGCCAAGGCCGAAGTCATGGAGGCGCGCGAAGTGGAACTCCTGGCCGTTCTGGGCATCTCTGATCCGTATTGACAAGTCATGCAACACTACCGTTTTATGAACAATCCATGTCCGGCCCCCGGCCGGCGAAAACCGCAATGAACGACGACGGCCCTAGTAGCAACGGTGCGTCCTCTCGAAGCTGGCTGGAAAAACTGGGCCGAGCCTTCGGGGGTGAGCCACGCACCCGAGACGATCTCAAGGAATTGCTGCGCGATGTCACTGCGACTGGTCTGATCGAAGGCGATACCTTGGCCATGATGGAAGGGGCGCTGGAAGTCGACGAGTTGCAGGTGCGCGATGTAATGGTGCCGCGCTCGCAGATGGTTGTTATCCCCGAGCAGTTCGAACTGGCCGATATCCTGCCTTTGATTATCGAGTCTGGTCACTCACGTTTCCCCGTCGTTGGCGAGGACAAGGACGAGATACGCGGCATCCTGCTGGCCAAGGACCTGCTCCAGCTCGTGGCTTCCGAGAAGGAGCCGGGTCTGGAAGAACTGCTGCGTCCGGCCGTGATCATTCCCGAGTCGAAACGGCTGAACGTGTTGCTGCGCGAGTTCCGGGTTTCCAAGAACCACATGGCAATCGTGGTCGACGAGTACGGCGGCGTGTCCGGCCTGGTTACGATCGAGGATGTGCTGGAGGAAATCGTCGGCGACATCGATGACGAGCACGACGCCGATGCCATTGCCGATGTGCAGCGGATCGAGGATGGCCGCTACCTGGTCCAGGCCTTGACGGCGGTCGATGATTTCAATGATGCCCTGGGTACAGATTTCAGCGACGATGACTTCGATACCATAGGCGGCGTCGTTGTCGCCGAGTTCGGTCGGCTGCCGGAGGCTGGAGAGTCTGTAGTGATCGGAGACTGGGCATTCAAGGTCACCAGCGCCGATGACCGGCGCCTGCACGCCATGGAGGTCAGTCGGGCGTGAGCCTGATGCTTCGGCTGTGGCTGGTGCTGCTGCTGGCCGCACCGGCAAGCCTCTCGCAGGCCCAGGAGGCCTGGCTGATCACCTATGGTCCAGGCAGTGATGTCTGGGAGCGCTTCGGCCACAACGCCCTGTGGCTGCGCGACGAAGCCACGGGCCTGGATCATAGCTTCAGCTTCGGTTACTTCGAGCTTGACCGGCCCGGCTTCCACACCGATTTCGCCCGTGGCATCATGCTGTACTACGGCGCGGTGGCAACACCGGAGCGCGAGTTTGCCTTTTACCGTGGCCGTGATCGCAGTATCACCTTGCAGCGTCTGAATCTGGATTCGACCCAGATCAGCGAGCTTTACGGGCTGCTGGATGCCGCGATCTTCCCGCAGCCGCAGTATTACCAGTATCACTATTACCTGGCCAACTGCTCGACCTGGCTGCGCGACCTTCTTGATCAGGTGCTGGGCGGACAGATTGCCGAGCAGCTGAAAGCCGAACCGGCACGGCTTAATTTCCGTGATCACACCCGCCGACTGACGGCTGAACGATTCTGGCTGCACACCGGCATGATGCTGCTGCTGGGCCCGCGGATCGACGATCCGCGCACTGCCTGGGAAGAAGCGTTTCTGCCCGAGGCCCTGGCTGACTGGCTGGACCGGGTCGAACTCGACCAGGGCCCGCTGGTGCTGGAGCGCGAACAGATATTTGCCAGCGAAACCCATCATCCCCCCGAGCACGCCACCGGCCCCTGGCTACTGTCCCTGTTTTTCGGGCTTCTGTTTGCCGCGCTGATTCTTGCCGGCCTGCGCTGGCAGGGTATCTGGACCGGCCTGTTGCGGGTGCTGGGCATTCTGGTCGCAGGCCTTGCTGGAACAGCGGTGTTTGTGATGTGGTTTGGGTCCGGGCACGAGTTCACCTGGCGCAATGCCATGGCGCTGCTGCTGCATCCGTTCTGGTTGTCTTTGCTGTTGCCGCTTCCTGCCGGACCAAAGCGCAAAATACTGGTTGCGCTGGCGATCGGGGTGCTGGTGGGCACAATCTGGCTGGCCATCCCGCTAGGCCAGTGGCGGCCGGATCAGCTGTTGCTCGTCGCACCTGTCCTGGTTGCCTTGCTGCTGGTAAGCTGGAGAAAGCTTCCGTCAGCAAGGTAGGGAGGTTTGCCATGTTGCAAGCCAGAAACAAAAAGCGTATGCCATTTCACTGGTGGCTGCTGCGCAATCCCTTTCTGTTCGCCGGCCTGTTGGGTGCGCTCGCGCAGGTCCTGCTGACCTGGGTCGAGATTGGCGCGGTATGGCTCGTGATCTTGCTTGAGTGGCTGTGGCTGTCGGCCGGTTTCGCTCACCGTCTGGCCGGTGGCCTGCTGGAGCGCCTGCTGCCCGGACTGCCATCCTTGATGGCCCTGCTGATGGGCCTCGCGATCGGCTTGCTGATATGCCTTTTGATGGACTATTTCTGGCGCCGGCTATTGTCATTGGATGACTGACCGAAGCCCCCGCCGCCCGGGGTTCTAAGTACCAGCAGATCGCCTGCTTCGGCCTCGGCATGATCGCAGCCTGCCAGGGTCTGGCGGGAGCCGTCGACTCGCTCGATCCAGGCCTCCCCAAGCTGGCCATCGTCGCCGCCGTTCAAGCCGGACGGTGCTACCTTTCGTGAATTGGCCAGCAAGGCCACCGTCATCGGTTCAAGGAAGCGTATGCGCCGCTCGGCACCGTTGCCGCCGCGCCAATGCCCGGCGCCGCCGGAGTCGGGCCGGATACCGAAGCCGTCCAGGCGTACCGGGAAGCGGGTTTCGAGTATTTCCGGGTCGGTCAGGCGTGAATTGGTCATGTGAACATGAACCGCATCGCAGCCGTCAAAGCCGTCGCCGGCGCCGGCCCCGCCGCAGAGGGTTTCATAGTGCTGGTAGCGCTGGTTGCCAAAGGTCAGGTTGTTCATGGTGCCCTGGCCGTTGGCCAGCACGCCCATGGCGGCGAGCAGGGCATCGGTCACTACCTGGCTGGTTTCGACATTGCCGGCGACCACGGCAGCTGGATACACCGGGTTGAGCAGACAGCCTTCCGGCACGACCAGCTCGATCGGCTCCATGCAGCCGTCGTTCAAGGGAATGTCATCGGCAACCAGACAGCGCAGCACGTACAGTACGCAGGCCCGGGTGACCGCGGCCGGGGCGTTGAAGTTGTTTTCAGCCTGGTCGCTGGTGCCGGTGAAGTCGATGCTGGCCCGGCGCTGGTCGCGGTCGATGCGGATTTTTACCTCGACCCGGCTGCCGTTGTCCATGTGCTTGATCCAGTGGCCATCGCGCAGCGAGTCAATCACCCGGCGCACCTGCTCGGCCGCGTTGTCCTGGACATGGCCCATGTAGGCGCGGACCACATCCAGGCCGTAGTGCTCGACCATGCCCTCCAGCTCATCGAGGCCGCGCGAATTGGCCGCGACCTGGGCTCTCAGATCACTCAGGTTCTGGTCGATATTGCGCGCCGGCCACTGGCCAGCGCCAAACAGCTCGCGCAGGCGCTTCTCCCGAAGCTCGCCGTCGCGCACGATCAGTTCGCTGGTAAACAGTACCCCTTCTTCGTCGATATGCTGGCTGTGCGGCGGCATGGAGCCGGGCGTAATGCCGCCGACATCGGCATGGTGGGCGCGACTGGCTGCAAAGAACAGGATCTGATCCTGGTCGTCAAAGCAGGGGCTGATCACAGTCAGATCGGGCAGGTGGGTGCCGCCACGGTAGGGATTGTTGAGCAGAAACACATCACCCGGTCGCATCGCATCGTGGTGGTCTTCGATCACCGCGCGCACGCTCTCGCCCATGGAGCCAAGGTGCACGGGTACATGCGGGGCGTTGGCTATCAGCCGTCCCTGATCGTCGAACAGGGCGCAGGAGAAGTCCAGCCGCTCCTTGATGTTGGCCGACCAGGCCGTGCGCTGCAGCGCCGCGCCCATATGCTCGGCGATGGCCATGAACAGCTTGTTGAAGACCTCCAGCAGCACCGGGTCGGCACGGGTGCCGGCGGCCTGGCGGGCGGGCAGGGCCTGGTAGCGGCCGAGCAGCAGGTGGCCGTAGTCGTTGAGTTCTGCCTGCCAGCCGGGCTCGACCACAGTGGTGGCATTGTCTTCGACCAGGATGGCTGGTCCGCGCACGAAGTGGCCTGGTTGCAGGTCTGTGCGTTTGATCACCGGCGTGTCCGCCAGCGCTTTGCCGCCGCTGAACATCTCGACAAGATCAAGCGGCTTGGGCTGGTCGGATGACCCTGCGCCCTCAAGCCGGCTTTCCCGCGGCGGTTTGTCCGTGCCTAGCGCCTCGACTACGCCGGCCTCGATGACGATATCGCGTCCCGGCATGGTGAAGCCGAACTGTCTGCGGTGCAGATCGGCAAAGTGCCTGGCCATGGTCTCCGCGTTGTCCAGGTCCACCAGCAAGGTGGTATCGGTGCCTGCGTATTTGAGCTGGACTTGACGGCTGACCAGGCACTGGTCGCGATCCAGACCCTGTTCGACCAGCTCCGCCAGGGCTTCATCCCTGGCCTGGTCGAAGCGCCTGGTCAGCGTCTCCGGGTCCTCGCCCAGAGACTGCTCGACGCCGAACTCGCGCATCGCGCTGAGCTCGGCCAGGCCCATGCCATAGGCCGACAGCACCCCGGCCATGGGATGGATGAGCACCTGCTTCATGCCCAGTTCATCGGCCACCAGGCAGGCATGCTGACCGCCGGCGCCGCCAAAGCAGTTGAGCAGGTAGGTGGTGACATCATGGCCGCGCTGGACCGATATCTTCTTGATCGCGTTGGCCATGTTGGCCACGGCAATGCGCAGGAAACCCTCGGCGACCTCACGCGGGCCGCGCCGGTCACCAGTAGCCTGGCTGATCTTCTCGGCCAGCTCGGCAAAGCGTTTGGCCACCGTGTCGGTATCCAGGGCCTGATCAGCCTCAGGGCCAAACACCCGCGGGAAGAACTCGGGCTGCAGCTTTCCCAGCATGACGTTGCAGTCGGTCACGGTGAGCGGACCGCCGCGACGATAGCAGGCAGGCCCTGGATCGGCGCCGGCCGAATCCGGCCCGACCCGGTAGCGGCTGCCGTCAAAGTGCAGGCAGGAGCCGCCGCCGGCGGCCACGGTATGAATTTCCAGCATCGGCACGCGCAGGCGCACACCGGCAATCACGGTCTCGAAACTGCGCTCCAGCTCACCCTTGCTGTGCGACACATCGGTGGATGTGCCGCCCATGTCGAATCCGATCACCTTGTCGAAGCCAGCCATCCCGGCGGTCTGCATGCAGCCGACGATGCCGCCGGCCGGCCCGGACAGGATTGCATCCTTGCCGGCAAAGTGTTCGGCCCCGGTCAGTCCACCGTCGGATTTCATGAACTGAAGCTTCACCTTGCCCAGGGCACGGCTGACCCGGCCCGCGTAGCGACCCAGAACCGGCGACAGGTAGGCATCGACCACCGTGGTATCGCCACGCCCGATATAGCGAATCAAGGGTGAAACCTGGTGCGACAGGCTGATTTGGGAAAACCCGATTTCCTCAGCGAGCTTGCCGATCAGTTGTTCATGGGCTGGATAACGGTCAGCGTGCAGCAACACCACGGCCAGTGCATTAATGTTTTCGTCTTGAAGCTTGATTAGCTGATCGCGGATCCGGTCAGGGTCCGGCGCCTGGATGACTTCGCCATCGGCCGCCACCCGTTCATTGATCTCGATCACCTGGCTGTAAAGCAGCTCCGGCAGCTTGATGTCCAGGGCAAAAATGTCGGGCCGCGACTGGTGGCCAATGCGCAGCGCGTCGCCAAAGCCCTGGGTAGTCAATAGCGCGACGTTCTCGCCACGGCGCTCCAGCAGGGCATTGGTGGCCACGGTGGTGCCCATCCGTACCACCTCGATATTCTGGTCGGGAATGGCCTCATCCGGACCAAGCGCCAACAAGCGACGTATGCCCTCGATGGCGGCATCCTCGTATTGCTCGGGGTTTTCCGACAGCAGCTTGGCCGTGTGCAGGGCCCCGTCCGGTGCCCGCCCGACCAGGTCGGTGAAAGTGCCACCGCGATCAATCCAGAACTGCCAGCTTCCCTTCCTCAAGACAGCCGCCGCAGCCACACCGTCATGACTTTCTCGGCCTGCTTGTCGCCGTTGGTTTCAGCGACTGCAATTCCTTGCTTCCAGGCCATCCGGGCACCGTCCTGGTCTCCTGACGCCAGCCGTGCCCGTCCCAACTCTTGCCAGGCCATGCTGCGATCAGGCACCGTTTCACAGGCACGCTCGAGATGCACGAGCGCACGATCGACCTCGCCACGCTTGAGCCAGGCTTGGCCAGCCGCCAAGCGAGCCTCGTAGCCATCCCGCCCCTGCTCAATCATCTTCTCGATCACCAAAGGATCCATTGTCCAAACCAAAACCCGGATGTAAGCCGAAAACACAAAGGGTACACCGATCACTGCCCCTCTGGCTGGCAGGCCAATAACATCCTCCTTTTCCTCTATATGCAAAATAGTTCTTGACAGATCAACAACACTGCCACTACTGTCTGGACCCATGGACACGGCCCGCACCCAAGCAACTTCTGCGCATAACGACCTGACCGGTCGCGCATTCATTGTGGTTCCGGCCGCAAGCCTCGCGCTCGTACTCGTACTCGTACTCATTATTTCGCACACAGGTGGCGGGACGGTCTAGCGCAAGCGCAAAAAACAAAAGACACGAAGACCCCGCTACCGAAAGGAGCGGGGTTTTTTCATATCTGAACCAGAGAACTGAAAATAAATACAGCCATGCACAGCGACCGAATGAAAAAAGGCATGCACCGGGCACCGGCCCGGGCCATGCTCAAGGCTACGGGTTTGAGTGATGAGGATATTGCCCGGCCGCTGGTGGCGGTAGTCAATACCTGGAGCGAGGTCACCCCCTGCAACCTGCACCTGCGCGAACTGGCCGTGCCCCTGAAGGACGGGGTTCGCGCTGCCGGTGGTACGCCGATCGAGTTCAACACCATTCTGGTGACCGACGGCATTGCCATGGGTTCGGAGGGCATGCAGGCCTCGCTGATGTCACGCGAGACGATCGCGGATTCGATTGAACTGGCCGTGCGCGGGCATTGTCTCGACGCGGTTGTCATCCTGGTTGGTTGTGACAAGACCTTGCCCGCAGCGGCGATGGCGCTGGCGCGCCTGGACCGCCCTGGCCTGGTGCTCTATGGCGGCTCCATCATGCCCGGACGCCACCATGAGCTGGCGATCACCATCCAGGATGTATTCGAGGCAGTTGGCGCCTGCGCCGCCGGGCGAATGGACGAAGCGGAGCTCGGCGAGATCGAAAACTCTGCCTGTCCCGGCGCCGGTGCCTGCGGCGGCCAGTTCACGGCCAACACCATGGCCCAGGCACTGACGGTGCTGGGCCTGTCGCCGATGGGTGCCAACGATGTTCCGGCCGTGCACCCGGACAAGCCTGAGCAGGCGCGCCGCTGCGGCGAACTGGTAATGGAGATGTTCAGGCGCGGTGACAGTGCCAGGGACCTGATCACCACCGACAGTCTGCGCAATGCCGCCACGGTGGTCACCGCCACGGCAGGTTCCACCAACGCCATCCTGCATCTGCTGGCGATTGCCCGTGAAGCCGGGCAGCCGTTCGACATCGATGAGTTCGACCGCATCGCCCGGGAAACACCGGTCATTACCGACTTAAAGCCCGGCGGTCGCTTCATGGCCCCGGACCTGTTTGCTGCCGGCGGCACCGCCCTGGTGCTCAAGGAGCTGGCAGCGGCCGGCAAGCTGAGCGATACCGCCACTTGTACTGGCCAGGCTCTGTTTGCCAGCTTTGCCGATGTCCAGGCCAGCGAGAACCAGCAGGTGGTCAAGCCGGTGGCCCAGCCGTTCAAGCCGCGCGGCGGCTTCGGAATTCTCTACGGCAAGCTGGCCCCGGAAGGCTGCGTAATCAAGTTGGCCGGTCACGGTCGCCTGCAGCACAGCGGCCCGGCCCGGGTCTTCGACGGCGAGGATGCGGCTTTCGAAGCCGTGCAGGCCGGCCGCATCAATCCGGGTGATGTGGTCGTGATCCGCTACGAAGGCCCGCGCGGCGGCCCCGGCATGCGTGAAATGCTGGCGGTGACCGCGGCCCTGGTCGGCCAGGGCCTGAGCGATTCCGTGGCGCTGGTGACCGACGGTCGTTTCAGCGGCGCGACCTACGGTTTCATGATCGGCCATGTCAGCCCGGAAGCGGCCGACGGCGGCCCGCTGGCCCTGCTGGCCGAAGGCGACACGGTGACCATCGATGTCGATGCCCGCACTTTGTCTACCGATGCCGACCTGGAATCCCGCCGTCGGCACTGGCAGCCGCGACCGCCGGCCGCTACCCAGGGCGTGTATGCCCGCTATATCGCCCAGGTGTCCAGCGCCTCGACCGGCGCCACCACTGCTTTCCCGTTCGATCAAGTCCGTGACAAAACCACCGCGAAACCTGCTGGCAAAGCCGCTGGCGAATTCGCTGCCAAAACACTGCAAGGAGCCTGAAACATGAAGATCTGGACCGAAACCGACCACCATCACGATGCCTTGAAAGGCCAGACCGTTGCCGTGATTGGCTACGGCAGCCAGGGCAGGGCGCATGCCCGCAACCTGCGCGATGCCGGCCAGCAGGTGGTCATCGGCGCACGCCGCAATGGCGCGAGCTGGAACAAGGCCCAGGCCGACGGCTTCCGGGTGGCCGAGCCGGGTGTTGCCGCAGCCGAAGCCGGCCTGGTGGCCTTGCTGACCCCGGACATGGCCCAGCCTCAGGTTTACGGCCAGATCGAGTCCTCGCTGAAGGCCGGCAGTGCCTTGCTGTTTGCCCACGGCTTCAATATCCATTTCGGCTGCATCAGCCCACGGGCCGATATTGACGTGATCATGGTCGCGCCCAAGGGCCCTGGCGACCTGGTCCGGCGCCAGTACGAGGAAGGGCGCGGCGTGCCCTGCCTGCGCGCGGTGGCCCAGGACGCCTCCGGGAAGGCGGCCGAAAAGGCGCTGTCCTACGCCCATGCCATCGGCGGCACCAGGGGCGGGGTGATCGATACCAGCTTTGGCGAGGAAACCGAAACCGACCTGTTCGGTGAGCAAGTGGTGTTGTGCGGCGGCACCGCCGAGCTGGTCATCCAGGGCTTTGAAACCCTGGTGGAGGCGGGCTACCAGCCTGAAGTTGCCTACTTCGAGTGCCTGCATGAGCTGAAGCTGATCGTCGATCTGCTGCACGAAGGCGGCATGGCCAAGATGTATGAGTTCATTTCCGATACCGCTGCTTACGGTGATCTGAGCCGCGGCCCGCGGATCATCGACGCCGGTACCCGTGAGCGCATGCGCGAAATCTTGGCTGAGATTCAGCAGGGCGAGTTTGCCCGCGACTGGATCCTGGAAAACCAGGCCGGGCTGCCGCGGCACCGCGCCCTGATGCGGGCTCGAACCGGGCATCAGATCGAACAGGTTGGCAAGGCACTGCGCGGCCGGATGAGCTGGCTGCAGCCGCGCGCAGATAAGCCAGAAAAGCCCGCTGCCGAAACGGCCACGACCGAAGCTGCCGAGCAGGCAGCGTGAAAGGAGCCTTCAATCGATGAGCACTGTCAGCGTCAGCCCGGCCAGCAGCACTGAAAATCGCGTCCAGACCATTCGCGGAGCCGACCTGTTCGTGCGCTGCCTGCGCGAACTTGGGGTGGATACGGTATTCGGCTACCCGGGTGGCGCAATCATGCCGATCTACGACGCCCTGCCGCGCTCCGGCATCACCC
>REEQ01000116.1 GCA_007695005.1 Wenzhouxiangellaceae bacterium
CGAGCAGCTTCAAGGCTGAGGCTTGATCTGATCGATCCTGCGTCCGTTGCCCTCAATAGCCGGGTTTATTTGCCAGATAGAGACTGCCGGATATTCCTCCGCCCCCAGGCTTTCGCCCGTTCACTGTCCAGTGGTCGCGAAAGCAGATACCCCTGAGCCATATCGCAGCCCGTTTCGCGCAGGAAGCTCAGCGTTTCCTCGTCTTCGACGCCCTCGGCCGTCGCTTGCAGGCCCAGGCTGTGTCCCAGCTCGACGATGGAGCGAATGACCGTGCGCGACTCCTCGGACCGCCCGGCCGTCATCACGAAGGATTTGTCGACCTTGATCTCTGAAAATGGCAGGCGCACCAGCTGCAGCATCGAGGAATAACCGGTACCGAAATCATCCAGTGACAACTTGAACCCCTTCATCCGCAGCCGCGTCAGCAGGTCCAGCGAGGCAACCGGGTCTTCCATGGCGCTGGTCTCGGTGAGCTCGAACACCAGGCAACTGGTTTCGACACCGGCTCGCATGCACTCCGCGACAACAAAGTCGATGAACTCGGTGTCTCCCAGGGAACGAGCTGACAGGTTGATCGACAGCGTCAGATCGGCCAGCCGCTGACGACATGAAGATTCAGTGGTTTCATTGTCGACATCGAAACCCGCACCAAGCCAATGAATACCCATGCGAATGATTTCCCGGGTCATCGGCCGGATCAGACCGCTTGTTTCGGCCAGTGAGATAAAGGCGTTGGGTGCCAGCAGACCTCGTTTCGGACTGTTCCAGCGAACCAGTGCCTCGAATCCCGCCAGGATGCCGTTCGTGCAAAAGACCTTGGGTTGATAGACCAGCTCGAACTCGTGGTTTTCCAGCGCGACGGCGAGCTCCTGTTCAGTGATATCGTTGAAGGAGCGATCTGTCGATGCCGCTAGCTGGCCCCCAGAGGATCCACTGACCGAACCGGACTTGACGAGCAGCTCACGCAGATCGCCGGGAGAGAAAGGTTTGGCCAGCACCCCGGCGATCGGCAGTCCATGCTCCTTTGCCGAGCGGGCGGCGGCATCCAGGACCCGACTACCAACGCCGCTGCTGATGATGATGTGAGCATTACACCCGCGCCTGGCCAGCTCCACCAGCACCTCGACGCCATCCATGTCGGGCATGACCAGATCGATGGCGATATGGCTTGGTCCCCAACCATCGAGCTGTCGGAAAAACTCGGCTGCCTGCAGGGTGATGACCACCTCGAACCCCACGGACCTGGCGATCGCCTCCATGGTTTGTCCTATGAGAGGGTCGTCGTCAAGAATCAGCAGACGCTTGTCAGTCATCGCCCGATTCTTCGGAATCGATCGCCAAGCGTATGCTTCGGGCGAATTCAGTCTTGCGGCGGGGTGTACTCAATTTCCGATAACCGAGGATGCGGGACAAATGGAGGCAGCGTGACAACAGTATAACGGTCAAAAATGCATTTTCCACGCATTGCCAGAAAGTTGATTCGGCGAACGTGAACTCCTGCACGGGATATTGCAGATTTTGAGCGCACATAGGCGTCGAAACATTAGACGAGGCATGCCTGCGCTCCGCCTTTTCAGGTCCATGCCAGCAGTTGGGCTTCTCCGCGCTTGCGCTTATACTCGGCTCAAGCGCACAGATGCCCTCGAGGAAGAATCTTGAAAGACGAACCAGCCGGGCAACGAAAGATTCGTGCAGAAAGCGCCAATCCGGGTTTGCTGGACCTGCATCTGGACAGTCTGCCGCTGGCAGTCGTGGAGCTCGACGGCGACGGCCAGGTGATTCGCTGGGCAGCGCAAGCTGAACGCATGTTTGGTTGGACGGCCGATGAGGTCATCGGTCATCCCATTGATGAAGTTGCCGTCATTCATCCGGAAGACCGTGACACAGTTGCCGCCCGATTGGGCGAGCTGATCGCCGGCGGCGTCTCCGCCAGCCTGAAGATCGTCAATCGCAACATCACCCGCGATGGCCGGGTTCTGACCTGCGAATGGCTGAACTCGGCGCAGTTCGACGCGCAAGGCCGGCTGCTGTCGGTGCTCTCGTTTGCCAGCGACATTTCTGCCCAGGTTGAGTCAGAAGCGAATACCCGGCAACTGGCCAGACGGCTGGAGTCGACACTGCAAAGCATTTCCGATGCTTTTCTGACCGTGGACCGGAACTGGAATGTCACCTTCCTCAATCACCAGGCCGAAACGCTGCTGAAGCTGGACCGTGACGCCCTGATGGGACGAAACATCTGGGAGGCCTTCCCGGCCGCGAGGGAGACGGAATTCTTCAAGCGCGGACACGAGGCCATGGAGGAGCAGCACACTGTTCGCTACGAGGCCTTCTATCCCGAACCGCTCAATGTCTGGCTGCACGTAGCCGCCTACCCCACCGACGAAGGCCTGGCTGTGTACTTCAGCGACCAGACCGAGCGCCACCGCGCCCGCCTGGAAGCAGCCGAGCAGCTTGAAAGGACGCGCGCAGTGCTGGAATCCGCCAGCGATGCCATCGTCACACTGAATGGCAATGGTCTGATCGAGTCAGTCAACCCGGCTGCGGAAAGGATATTCGGCTATCGACCGGAGGAGCTGATCGGCCAGAATGTCAGCAAGCTGATGCCGGAAGACCATGCCGGCAAGCACGACAACCATGTCAAGCGCTATGTCGAAACCGGCCAGGCCAGGATTCTTGACCGGCCACAAAAGCTCAAGGCAAGGCGCAAGGATGGCAGCGAATTTCCGATCCAGCTGACAGTCACCGAAATCTCCCTGGCCGGCCGCCAGGTATTCACCGGCTTTGTCCAGGACATCACTCGCGACGAGCAGGCACTGGAAATTCTGCGCACCAGCGAAGAACGGTTCCGGGCAGTAGCCCGTGCAACGACCGATGTTGTCTGGGATCACGACTTGCTGAGCAACCAGGTCTGGTGGAGCGACGGCCTGCAGGCCATCTTCGGATACCCACCGGAAGAAGCATCGGAAGAGCTGGACTGGTGGCTGCAGCGCATCCATCCCGACGACCGCGATGCTACCCGCCTCAGCCTGGTAACCGCCATCGCCGAGCGAAGACCGGACTGGAATGCCAAATATCGCTTTCGCCGTAGCGACGGCTCCTACGCCGATGTCAGCGACAGCGGCTATCTGATTGTAGACAGCACCGGCGAACCGCGGCGCATGGTCGGCGGGCTGAAGGATGTTACCGAAAGCCGTCTGGCACAGCGCAAACTTGCTGAGCAGGCCGAGCTGCTCGATCATGTCCGCGACGCCATCATCGTCATCGATCTTGACCACTGCGTCAGCTACTGGAACAAGGGAGCGGAACGGATCTATGGCTGGAACTCGGAAGAAGCCGTGGGACAGCCGGTGACCGATTTGCTTGATCCCGATGCGGAGCTTTATCCGGCTGCCTTCAGGCAGGTGCTTGCCAAGGGCCGGCTCGAGCGCCAGTGGCGGCATAGACGCAAGGACGGCACGGAGATTAACGTGCGCAGCCACTGGGGCCTGGTGACCGACAGCACCGGCGAGCCGCGCTCGGTGATGTCCATCAACACTGATATTTCCGGCCAGCTCGAACTGGAAGCACAGCTTCGCCAGGCCCAGCGACTGGAAGCCATTGGCCAGCTCACCGGCGGCGTCGCCCATGACTTCAACAATCTGCTGACTGTAATCCTTGGCAACTCCGAACTGCTATCCGAGCATCTGGCCGACGATGCAGACTTCAAGACACTGGCCGACCTGACCCAGGCAGCAGCACGGCGCGGCGCCGAACTGACCAACCGCCTGCTCGCCTTTGCCCGGCGTCAGGCACTGGAACCGGAGTCGACCGATATCGTTTCCTTGATCAAGGATATGCAGCCACTGTTACTGCGCTCCATGCCGGAAAGCATTGAGATCAGGACTATTCACGCCCCGGACCTGTGGCACGCAGAGATCGACCCGACCCAGCTTGAATCTGCGTTACTCAATCTGGCGCTGAACGCGCGCGATGCCATGCCCCACGGCGGCCGCCTGACGATTGAAACGGCCAATTTGAGTGTAGACGAAGACTATGCAGACAACCAGGCCGATTTGATGCCAGGCGACTACGTGCTGATCATGGTCTCGGATACCGGCGAAGGCATTCCGGCCGCGCTGATGGATCGCCTGTTCGAACCGTTCTTCACCACCAAGGCCAAGGGCAAGGGTACCGGGCTGGGGTTGGCCATGGTCTACGGCTTCGTCAAACAGTCATCCGGTCATGTGAAGGTGTATTCCGAGGTCGGCGAAGGCACTACGGTGCGCATCTTCCTGCCGCGCTCGCTGCGCGAAGGCATCCGCCCGGAAAGCACCGGCCAGGCACCGCGGGCACTCGGCGGCAGCGAACGCATCCTGGTCGTCGAGGATGATGAGCTGGTGCGCGAGCACGCCCAGCGGTTGCTCAGACATCTGGGCTACGAAGTCGATACTGCCATTAACGGTGATCAGGCGCTGGCCCTGCTGGAACAAGGCAAAACATTTGAGCTGCTGTTTACCGATGTCATCATGCCCGGCAAGCTCAATGGCCCGGCCCTGGTCAAGGAAGCGCTTCGTATCCGGCCGGGTTTGAAAGTGCTCTATACCTCCGGCTACACCGAAAACGCCATTGTTCACCACGGCCGGCTCGATAAAGGCGTGTTGCTGTTGAGCAAACCCTATCGTCGCCTGGACCTGGCACGCAAGGTTCGCGAAGCCCTGGAGGGTTGAGGCACTGAATCAACTCCGCCGTGGCCGAAATAGCGTCAATTGACAACTGCCGAACAAACATTCAAGCAATCTCCCTGGCTGACTTCCCTGCTGCCTGGCCTGCTCTGGCCTACCAGAAGATCATGCTTCGCTCCGAACCACGTCAATCATCCTCCCACGGCTCGGCACACCCATACTGATGACTGAAACCAGGAATTATTATTAACCCGGAAATCTGTTTGATTGCCGGGTCAATAGCCCGGCAGGCTTGGAACCAGATCGCGGACTGTCATTGATCGAATCGGGCATTCTTCAACAATTGTTCAGGGAATCTTCAGGAATTCGGGCG
>REEQ01000180.1 GCA_007695005.1 Wenzhouxiangellaceae bacterium
AGATCATGAACTTCGGTGCTTTCGTCACCATCCTGCCGGGCAAGGACGGTCTGGTCCATATTTCCCAGATTTCCGACAAGCGCGTCGAGAACGTCACCGACGAGCTGGCCGAAGGCGACAAGGTCAAGGTCAAGGTGCTGGAAGTCGACAAGCAGGGCCGCATTCGCTTGAGCATGAAGGCGCTCAACGAAAGTCAGGACTGAGCCTGAGCAAAACCTGACTGCGGGGCTCCCGCAGTCAGCAGGTTTTCGCCTGGTTGGTTTGTTGCGATCCGTCGTGCAAGCTGCCAGGCAACCTGACCATTCTTCTCAAAAGCCACTTCTGGACGCACACATCCGATGCAACTCTCCATCCCCGTTGCTCCCGGCGAGCTCCTCGACAAACTCACCATTCTGGAAATCAAGGCTGAGCGCATCGCCGACCCGGACAAGCTGGCCAATGTCCGGCGCGAGCTTGAGCTGCTGGATTCGGTCTGGCGCGAGGCCGGGCTGGACAATGAGGAGGTCGCCAGCCTGCGCGCCGACCTCAAGCAGGTCAACGAGGCGCTGTGGCAGATCGAAGACGATATTCGTGACGAGGAGAGGGAAGGGCGCTTTGGCGAGCGCTTCATCGCCCTGGCTCGATCCGTCTACGTGACCAACGACCAACGCGCGGCAATCAAGAAAGCCATCAACCTGGCCTTGGGCTCCGTCATCGTCGAGGAAAAGTCCTACAGCGACTACGGTCGCGGCATTGCCGACGGCTGATTCGGGGCTTCGGAGGCATTGTCGGGTCCGTCCTGGCCAAGTACGCGGCCAAGCCTCTCGATCACCATCTCCGGGCTGATCAGGTCCATCACGCCGGGCATCTCCAGTCGCCGTCCCCAGCGAAGCTGCTGCGGTTCCTTGCCGAGAAACTGTCGGGCTGCTTCGGGAAAGCGATCGACACAGTGTTCGAGACTGCCCAGGGGGCCGGATCGGCGTGACCAGGTGGCGGCATAAAGCCCGACGACCGGTTTGCCGAGTGCGGCGGCAAAGTGGGCCGGTCCGGCGTCCGGTGTGATCAGGCAGGCACTGCGTTCCAGCATGGCCAGTGCCTGCTTGAGTGTGTCCTGACCGATCAGGTTCACTATCGGCACCAACGTTCGCGCCATGATGGCTTCTCCCAGAGCTTGCTCCGCCTTTGACGGGCCGCCGATCAGAATGACCGGTCGCGCGGTCTCCTGCACGATCCAGTCGGCTACCTGTGCATAGGCTTGCGCGTTCCAGTTGCGGCCGCTGTGGCTGGAGGCCGGGCTGATCAGCACGGCCCGGTTCGGGTCGGGCTGGTGTTTGCGGGCGAATTCCCTGGCGGCTGCGGGTATCGGCGGTGCGCGATCGACGTTGTCGACAGCAGCGCCCAGGTGACTTGCGAAGGAAAGCAGGGCCAGCGCCTGGTGCTGGTCTGGCCGGGCGGGGATGCGCTCGTTGATGAACAGACCGTGGCCTTCGCGTGATCGGGCGCGATCAAAACCGACGCGCCGCTCTGCCCGAATCAGCATGGAAACAAGTCCCGCCCGCAGCGAAACCTGGGCCAGCAGCAGGACCTCAAAGCGCCGTCCCGCAAGCTGCCGGCGCAGCGCCGCAAGGCCGGTGCGACCCTGCTTTTTGTCGACTACAATGAATTCCACGTCCGGGAGGTCGCCGACCAACTGGTGCTCCAGCTTGCCGATGATCCAGGTAATCCGGCAGTCTGGCCATGCTGCCTGCAGGGATCGGACCAGGGCAACGCAATGACAGACATCTCCGAGTGCTGACAGGCGGAGCAGGCAGATCGACCTTGGTGGCTTTCGGTCAGGTGGCATGGATGACAGCTTAGGAGAATGGGCCTGATGAGGGCAGCCGAGTTCCAGGCGGGCAGGACTCGCATTTTATATGATGCCGACCGTATTACTGCGGTCAGCCTAGAGTGCCTGCAGCCGGCGTTCTGGCAGCTGCGTGGCGCGGTGCTGGCCGATCTGGGGGGGCGGGGCCAGGCGCTGGCGGTGCAGACCGAAGCCGGTCAGGCCGTGCTTCGTCGCTTTCTTCGTGGGGGAGTGGCGGCACGCCTGAGTCGTGACCGCTATATTTTCACCGGCTACCGGCGCTCCCGCCCTTTCCGGGAATGGCAGGTGCTGGTCCGTCTGGCAGCAGCCGGCCTGCCCGTTCCGCGGCCACTGATGGCCAGCTGCGAACGAAGCGGCTTGAGCTATCGTGGCGCCTTGCTGAGTGAGCGCATTCCCGACGCTTTGCCTCTGAGTCAGCTGCTCGGGGTGCTGACCGACGCTGATTGGCTCGAACTGGCTGACACATTGAGCCGTTTTTTTGCCGCGGGTCTGATTCATGCTGATCTCAATCCGGGCAATCTGTTGCGCGATAGTGCCGGACGCTGGTATCTGCTTGACTTCGATCGGGCCCGGATCGTGTCGCGCCCGGTCAGCGGCAAAGGCATGGTGGGCAGGCTGGAGCGTGCCCTGCTGCGCTCCGCGCATTACCGGCCAGGCCAGTTGTCTGCATTGCTGCGCCGCAGGGCCGGTGAAGGATAACCTCAGTCTTCGAAGGCCAGCACACGCTGGCGCGCCCGGCCCATGAGCGTGTCAGCGGCAAAGCCTTCCACCTTCCAGCTGCCCGCCTTGATTCCGGTCAGCAGCTCCAGCGCCTGGTTGATGTGGTCGACAGCGTAGACCCGGAACATGTCGTTGACCGCGGCCTTGACCACCGCGGGGTCCAGCATCAGATGATCTGCACAGGCACGAGGAACGATAACGGCTTGCTGGCCGCTCAGGCCGCTGCGATTGCAAAGCTCGAACCAGGCCTCGATACGCTCGTCGAGCGCATCGACCGGCTTGACCTGTCCCAGAGAATCAACGCCACCAAGGACAGCGACATCCTGGCGCAAGGGAGCTTCGGCCAGGGCGCCGAACAGCAGGCAGGCGCGAGCCAGGTCGAGATCCGGCGTGGCTGGCAGTGTCGATGGCACGGCGGTTAAGCGGGCCAGCATTCGCGGGGTCCGGTTCAACATCAGGCTGCGGCCCAGCAGTGCCTGCAGCCGTGTGGACTGCTGGCCGTCCTCGCCCAGAATCAGGCAATTGCTTGCTGGTGCCAACGCGCAACTCAGTGCCGCAGGGCTGGCGATATCTATCGTTCCGCATCTTTCCGCCCTGGCCGTGTTGATGTGCACATTGGAGCGCCCGCGAGTCTGCAGCTCGGTCTGCTTGCTCTCGATTGCCCGCAGCAGTTTTTCCACCGGCAGTCGCAGGCGCAGGCGCTGACGCTGGAAGGCCTGCTCGACATGACGACGCTCAACTTCTTCGCTGCCGTCGTCCAAGGCCAGAAAGTTCGCCTCCCTGGCCAGGTCGGCAAGATCGCCGAATCGTGAGCTCAGCCGTCCGGGCTCGCTGGACATGCGCGCGCCATGCTCAGCCAGGCTCTCCATGGCGCCCAGATCGAAATGCTTGAGTTCATCGCTGGCAACCAGCTTTGCCAGGAAGCGGCAGTAGGCGCGTACCCCCTGCTGATCACGTTCAATCGTTTCCTCGAAGTCGGCGACAACCTTGAACAGCTGGGAGAAGTCCCGGTCGTCACGGTTAAGCTGGTCGAATACATCGCCGTCGCCGGTCAGAATGACGCGAACATCAACCGGGATCGGTTCAGGCTTGAGCGACTGTGCCGAGTAGGGCCAGCCGAGCTCCGGCGGGACCACCTCAGCCAGGCCGGTGCGCAGGGCGCGCATCAGCATGCGCCAGGATCCGGGCTCGGCGAGTACATCGGCGGCATCCAGCACCAGGTAACCGCCGTCTGCCTCGAGCAGTGAGCCGGTGCGAATGCCTTGAAACGAGGTCACGGCGCGACCGCTGCTCATCCAGGCCGGATCGATGGTGCCGAACAGGTTGGCGACCGAAGGCTGGTTGGCAAAGATGACCGGGGCGGCATCGGTCTTGCTGCGGGCAGTCAGTACGTTGACGCCATACAGCAGGGTCGGATCGGCCAGATGGGAAGTATCGCGCCCGACGCGCTTTTCGACGATGTCGTCGATGATCTCACGCAGGAACACATCCATTCCCGGGGCCTTGAAGCGCCGTCCAACCGGGGCGGTCATGTCGCCGAGCAAGCGTGCGGTTTCGGTGGCGTTGATCTGGTCGATGTGTTGCAGGGCCTGTTGCCAGATCTGGCTGACTTCGTGAGCGAACCGGTTGACCTCGGCTTGCCAGCTTTCGGCCTTCTTCAAGGCCGCTACTCGATCCTCTTCCTTGGCCTGCTTCTGGGTGACCAGGTTGCGATACTCCTCGGGTGAGACAGGTTTGCCCATGACCAGAGGGTAAATGCTGACCCGCGAGGTGGGCCCGGACTGGGTCCGCATCAGCGCCAGTCCGTCAGCGCGGAGCTTCTGTTCCAGCGGCTGAATCTTGAGCCGAATCTCGCGCTCAGCCGCTTCCTTGCGCGCTTCTCGTCTCGAGCGGATTGGATCGTTCTTGAGTATTTCGGGCAGGCGGTCGCGCACGAACAGGCTGATCCGGCTCATTGCCTGCTGAAACTGGCGGCCCTGGCCACCCGGAAGGACGATCAGTCGCGGTCGGTCAGGGTTGGCGAAATTGTGGACATAGCAGAAGTCCTGGGCTCGAACCGGTGCCGGTTTCAGTTCTTCGAACAGACGGCTGACCAGGGTGCGGCGACCGCTGCCGTCCGGGCCGCGCACGTAGGCGTTATGATTGCGACTGCGGCTGCGGATCGAAAACGTCAGCGCCTGCCGGGCGCCGGGTTGGCCGATGATGCCGGGCGGCTCGTGGATCTTGCGAGTCGAGGTTTCGACGATGCTGCCCGTGGCTGGCTTCCAGCGCAGTTTTTCCGGTGGGATGGTGGTGTTGCCCATGGCTGCCTGAACCCTCACTGACTTGAGATTCGCAATCGGCGCCGGGCGCCGTTAACCCCTCGCGACAATGTACTACAGGTCGGGGGCCAACGGAAATGCGCGCTAGTGGTCCACGCGGCAACACGGTAACGCTCAGCCGTCGCACAAGCGTTGTGGG
>REEQ01000076.1 GCA_007695005.1 Wenzhouxiangellaceae bacterium
CAAACACCGGAAAGTGCTCCGATCAGCTTCGGCCACGCGAACAAGGCGATGACGATGGATTCAATATCGACCGTCGGGGACGTTGCCCCGACCTACGGTTTCCCTCGGCCAATGGACTCGGTTGCCAGGTGGGTGACTATGATGCGGGTGTGGCGCAAGGGGGTGGGCCAGATCTGGGCGGCGGCTTCGAGCAGGCGGGGGGCTTCCAGGCGGGCGCGACTGGACCAGGTGGGCGAGGCGGCGGCCAGAACCAGGGTGTCGCCTTCGATGCAGGCGACCTGGATGCGCCCACGAGCAGGCTCGGGCAACAGTGGCTGCAGGCGCTGATCCAGAGCCTCGAAGGCCCTGGCCAGGCGCAGCAGGCCGGCCAGCCCGCGGTCAGCGGCGCTGACGGCAGCCAGATCCTTTTCTGCGCGCGTCATCGAGTTCATGCTCTCATCCGGCTTCGGGCAAAGTCGTCCAGGCAACAGTAGCGACCAGCTTGCCAGCAATCCTGCCCGCTGTCGACCGCGCCCGGCTCACTCCAGCCGCAGCATGGCCTTGCCTGCCGGCACAAGAAGAACGTTCGAGCCTTGCGCCTGTCCGAGGCAAGACCATGCGCGCCCACTGACGCCGCGAGATGGCATGAACCGGAAAAGCGTCGGTGGCTACCAGCGAGTTCGAACTGACCGTCACCACCACGTCCAGATCCGGGAGCTCAGAGCTTGGCGCAGAGGTCTCAATATCTATCCGGCCCTGCTCGAGTCTGAGGATTTCACTGGCCTGCTCGATGCGCTGCGGACTGGCCGCACAGGCGGCGAGGCAAGCCGCCAGCAGCACGATCATGCCCAGCCGCCAGACTCTCAGGCGCAGGCCTGCAGAAAGTGACATCGCAATGCAACCCCGGGCGCAGGTACGGCCAGGCGGCAATACAGTCCGGCCGGCATGTCCGGAGACAGCAGGCTCCAGGCACCCGGCTCCGGCCAGCCGCCGGGCAAGCGCCGGATCCGGGGTGGCTGCCAGGCCAGCTCGATCTCGCTCAAGGCCCCTGCCAGGCCCGTCCCCATGGCCTTGACCAGAGCCTCGCGCGCGGTCCACTGCTTGAGAAAGGCCGCCATGCGCTGATCCGGCTCAAGGCCGTTCAACCACTCTGCCTCGCGCTTGGAAAAATAGCGCCTGGCCAACTCGTCCGGCCGGCTCAGCGGCCGATCGCGCTCGACATCGACACCGACTTCCAGACCGCGACTGACAGCAACAGCCAACCAGCCACCGCTGTGCGAGAGGTTGAAGCGCAGCCCGCTGGCAGCCTGCTCCGGCACCAGCTCCGGCTTGCCACGGCCGGGTCGCAGGATGCTGACTTCCTTGCCCGGGATGCCCAGATAGGCCCCCAGCAGCAGTCGCAGCAGAAACTGCTGTTGAATGCGGCGGCGCAGCACCCGCTCACGCCGTGCCAGGCCGCCGGGACCGGCTTCCAGCGGCAGCTCGTCGAGGTCGGTCAACCACAGGTCCACGCTGTGTGCCGGCGGCAGCGGGCGGCGCCTGAGTGGCAGATGGACAGAGATCCAGCCCATCAGCGTCCACCAAAGGCCGAGATGCCGGCCACACCCCAGGCACCGTGCTCCCGGGCCTGGCTGAGCTGCGCCGGCGTGACTCCACCCAGGGCCAGTGCCGGCAGCGAGGAGTGCGCACACAAATCGGCAAAACCCGACCAGCCCAGTGGACGGGCCTGCGGGTGGCTGACGGTGCCCTGCACCGGAGACAGGCAGACATAATCAGCGCCGACGGCGGCAGCCAGATCCAGCTCCCTGGCATCGTGACAGGATGCCGCCAGCAGCAGCGCTTCCGGTCGTCGGCGCTCGCCGAACTCAGCCAGTGCCCGACTGCTCAAGTGCACGCCGTCAGCGCCGGACGCCACAGCGGTTTCCACAGCGCCATTAAGCAGCCAGCGTGCACCCTGCTCACGGGCCATGCGGCCAAGCCGCCGGGCAAGTACCAGCAGCTGATCGCCGGGCATGGTCGGCGCACGCAGCTGCAGGAGACGGAAGCCCGCAGCCAGGCTGTCCTGCCAGGCATTTACGACGCCATCGATGCCGACCTCGGTCGGGTCCGGGCTGATTGCATAGCGCGGGTCCAGGTCAAGGATCCGGCAGATCGGGCGATCGGCGGCCGGCATCGGCAGCTCGGTCATTGCCGCGCACGTCACCCAGCGCAGCGGTTGACCCTCATGCCCGCGCGGTTCGCCTCGCCAGGCAGGCACCTCACGCAGCATCAGGCGCACGGACTTTTCGGGGTAGCGATGGGTCAGCGTCAGCAGCGGCGCCGAGGATTCAACCTGGATGTCAAGCTCTTCTGCCAGCTCCCTTGCCAGGGCCTGGTGGGGCGACTCGCCGGGCTCACATTTGCCGCCCGGGAATTCCCAGGTGCCAGCCAGATGCTTGCCGGGCAGGCGCTGGGCAAGCAGCACCCGTCCCCGGCTGTCGCGCAGCACACCGGCGACTACCGGCACCAGGTCCGGGCGGATGGCGGCTGCGTCATCCATTGCGTCCGGGCCGTTCGCCGGCTTCCTTATCTCAGGCCAGCTTGCCGTGGCAGTGCTTGTACTTCTTGCCCGAACCGCAGGGACAGGGCTCATTGCGCCCAACCTTGCGGCCATCGCGAACGAAAGTCTCCGGGGTATCGACGGCGCCGGCAGCCTGTCCGGCAGCGGGCGGTGGCGACGCGGTGGCTGACTGGGCTTCAGCGTGCTGGAACTGCATCGGCCGGGCCTGACTGCGGCGTCGATCGACCTCGTTGACGTCCTGCTCGTTGCTGATCTGCACCAGCGCGAGGAACTTCATGACCTCATGCTTCATGGCATCCAGCATGGCCGTGAACATGTCGAAGCCTTCGCGCTTGTATTCCTGCTGCGGCTTCTTCTGAGCGAAGCTGCGCAGGTTGATACCGCGACGCAGATAATCCATGCTGGCCAGATGCTCTTTCCACTGCTTGTCGAGGATACTGAGCATCAGGGTTTTTTCGACATGACGCATGATGTCCGGGCCGGTCTGCTCTTCCTTGGCCCGGTAATGGGCATCGACCTTTTCCATGATCCGTTCGCGCAGCCCGGTCTCGTCCAGGTCTTCGTCCTCGTCCAGCCACTGGCGCACCGGCGCCTCGATGCCGAAGTCGCCTTCAAGCGCCTTTTCCAGCCCTTCGGGATCCCACATCTCATCGATCGATTCCGGTGGGATGAACTGACTGATCAGCTTGTCGAAGACCTCGAAGCGAATAGCCTCGATGGTGTCCTTGATCTCATCGGCTTCCATTAACTCATTGCGCTGGGAATAAATCACCCGGCGCTGATCGTTGGCGACATCATCGAAATCGAGCAGGTGCTTGCGCAGATCGAAGTTGTGCGCCTCGACCTTGCGCTGGGCATTTTCGATCGCCTTGGTGACCCAGGGATGCTCGATGGCCTCGCCGTCGCGCATGCCCATCTTCTGCATCATCGCGCCCATGCGATCGGATGCGAAGATGCGCATCAGGTTGTCGTCCAGCGACAGGTAGAAGCGGCTGGAACCCGGGTCGCCCTGGCGTCCGGAACGACCACGGAGCTGGTTATCGATGCGACGTGATTCGTGGCGCTCGGTACCGATGATATGCAAGCCGCCAGCTTCCTTGACCGTCCGCTGGCGCTGCTCCCAATCCTTGCGCAACTCGGTGCGCTTGTGCTCGGGAATGTCCGGACCCAGCTCGGCCAGCTCGGCCTCGAAGTTGCCGCCCAGGACGATGTCCGTGCCGCGACCAGCCATGTTGGTTGCAATCGTGACCGCGCCCGGCCGACCAGCCTGGGCGATGATCTGGGCCTCGCGCTCGTGCTGCTTGGCATTGAGCACCTCGTGCGCGATCTTTTCCTTGCGCAGCTTGTTCGACAACAGCTCAGAGGTTTCGATCGAGGTGGTGCCGACCAACACCGGCTGCTTGCTCTCGACCCGCTCCTTGATATCGGCGACGATGGCGTCGAATTTCTCCGCCTGGGTCAGGAAAACCAGGTCGGCACGATCGTCACGAACCATGGGCTGGTGGGTGGGGATCACCACCACCTCAAGGCCGTAAATGGTCTGAAACTCGTAGGCCTCGGTATCTGCCGTACCGGTCATGCCGGCCAGCTTGCCGTAGAGGCGGAAGTAGTTCTGGAAGGTGATCGAGGCGAGGGTCTGGTTCTCGCGCTGGATCGGCACGCCTTCCTTGGCCTCGACCGCCTGGTGCAAGCCTTCCGACCAGCGCCGCCCCGGCAGTGTGCGGCCGGTGAATTCATCGACAATGACGACCTCGCCATCACGAACGATGTAGTCGACATCCTTGGAAAACAGATGATGCGCACGCAGGGCGGCGTTGAGGGTGTGCATCAGGCCCAGGTTATTGGCGTTGTAGAGGCTGTCATCCGCCTGCAGCATACTGGCCTGGACCAGCAGCTCCTCGACCTTGGCCATGCCGTCTTCGGTCAGGTAGACCTGCTTGGTCTTTTCATCGACGCTGAAGTCGCCCGGCCCGTCCTCTTCCTGCTGCCGGGTCAGGTGGGGGACGATCTTGTTGATGCGAACATAGATCTCCGGGCCGTCATCGGCAGGGCCGGAAATGATCAGCGGCGTGCGCGCCTCGTCGATCAGGATCGAGTCGACTTCGTCAACAATGGCGAAGGCCTGGCCGCGCTGGACGCGCTGCTCCATGGTGAATGCCATGTTGTCGCGCAGATAGTCAAAACCGTATTCGTTGTTGGTGCCGTAGGTCACGTCGGCGGCATAGGCATCGCGCTTGGCGGTCGGGTCCATGCCCGGCACCGAGACGCCCACGGTCAGGCCAAGGGCGTCATAGACCGGCTTCATCCATTCAGCATCGCGGCGTGCCAGGTAGTCGTTGACGGTGACGACATGTACGCCCTGGTCGGCAATGGCATTCAGATAAACGGCCAGCGTGGCCATCAGGGTCTTGCCCTCGCCGGTTTTCATTTCGGCGATCTTGCCCTGGTGGAGGACCATGCCGCCGATCAGCTGGACATCGTAATGACGCAAGCCGAGGGTCCGGACCGCCGCTTCGCGGGCAGCGGCAAAGGCTTCCGGCAACAGCTCGTCCAGCGAGGCGCCGTCGCGATGGCGCTGGCGCAGCTCGGCGGTCTTCTGCTTGAGAGCTTCGTCGGAGAGCTCCTTGAAACTGGGCTCCAGGGCATTGATCGCGTCCACGTCCTTTTGCAGACGCTTGATCAGCCGCTCATTGCGGCTGCCCACGATTTTGGTGATCAGGGCTTTGAGCATGGATTGTCAGGACTGTCGGCTACAGGGGTCACGTGGGGGCGACCTGGTCAGGTCGCAAGCGGTCAGCCTGCCATTGTAGCGGAAGCGGAGGATTTGCTGCAGGCCTAATGCTTGATGCCCGGCCATACGGGGCCAAGGCCAGCGCCCGCGGTGCGGGCGCCTCGCCGAGGAAGGTCAGATCGCCTGCGCCGGTTGGACGTAGGAAATCGGCGCCAGATCGTTGTCCGGGTAGGTCACTTCTTCCCAGGCAGTCTCGTCGGCCAGCAGCGTGCGCAGCAGCTGGTTATTCAGTTCGTGGCCCGACTTGAAGCCGACGAACGCGCCAATCGGGTTGCGCCCCAGCAGGTACAGATCGCCGATGGCATCAAGCACCTTGTGCTTGACGAACTCGTCATCGTAGCGCAGACCGTTTTCATTGAGGATGCGGTAGTCATCCAGCACCACGGCGTTGTCCAGACTGCCGCCCAGCACCAGGTTGCGCTGGCGCAGGTACTCGATGTCGCGCATGAAGCCAAAAGTGCGAGCGCGGGCCACTTCCTTGAGATAGGAGGTGGTCGAGAAATCGACATCGGCGGTGCAGCTGTGACTGCGAATGACCGGGTGGTCGAAGTCGATCGTGAAGCTGACCCTGAAGCCCTCGTAAGGCTCGAAACGCACCCATTTGTCCTCGTCCCGCACCTCGATCGGCTTGAGGATGCGGATAAAGCGCTTGGCCGCGGACTGCTCGGCGATCCCGGCTGACTGGATCAGAAAGACGAAGGGCCCGGAGCTGCCATCCATGATCGGCACTTCCGAGGCGCTGAGATCGACATAGAGATTATCGATTCCGAGGCCGGCCAGCGCCGACATCAGATGCTCGATGGTCGCCACGCGAACACCGTCCCGGACCAGAGTGGTCGACAATGCGGTGTCGCCGACCTGGTGAGGCTCGGCGCGAATCTCGAATACCGGATCAAGATCAACGCGACGAAAGACAATGCCGGTATTCACCGGCGCCGGACGCAGGGTCATCAGTACCTTTTCCCCGGTATGCATGCCAACGCCAGTGGCACGGATGACATTCTTCAAAGTTCTTTGCTTGATCAATGGATGAAGACCCTTGGCTGGTGTAACGCAATTGAAACGCGCGCTAGGTTAGCACAGAAAAGTGGCAAAAAAGCAAATATTTGTTGTTTTGGCAACAAATGTTGCTTTAAGGCAACAGTCCGGTCGCGGATGCGACAGCAGCCTTTCAAAGAGGCGTCATTTCTTCCATCATAAACACTGGCCGTGCCGATGGCGAGCGCGGCACGGCCAGCGCGCCCGACGGGCCGAATTCCGGCCCGCTGACGGGATTGAGACTTCATCATGCCTGGATGATTCCCACCACCCGCAGGTGGCGGGCGATCATTCAATCGGCCTGGTTGCGCAGGAAAGCCGGAATGTCGAGGTAGTCCAGCTCTTTCTGCTCTCCGAACAGCTTGCCGCCATCGCGCTTGTCCATCTCGGGCCGCGCCGGCCCGCCTTCATCTTCGGTGGCACGAAACACGGCCCGATTATCGGTGCCGGTACGAACCACCTTCATCGGCCGCTTCTCGCGCCGCGGCACCTGGTCACCGAGACCGGTGGCGACCACGGTGACCCGGATGTCGTCAGTCATGTCCGGGTCAATGACCGTGCCGATGACGACTGTGGCATCGTCGCTGGCCAGATCGGCAATGGTGCTGCCGACTTCCTCGAACTCCTTCATGGTCATGTTCATGCCGGCGGTGACGTTGACCAGGATGCCGCAGGCACCGTTCAGGTTGACATCTTCAAGCAGCGGCGAACCGATCGCTGCCTGCGCGGCCATCAGCGCACGGTCCTCGCCAGAAGCCGTACCCGAGCCCATCATCGCCATGCCCATTTCGCTCATCACGGTGCGCACATCGGCAAAGTCGACATTGATCAGGCCCGGACGGGTGATCAGTTCGGCAATGCCCTGGACTGCGCCGGACAGGACCTGGTTGGCCGCCTTGAAGGCATTGAGCAGGGAAATCTCGCTACCCAGCACGCTCAGCAGCTTGGCGTTGGGAATGGTGATCAGCGAGTCGACATGATGGCCGAGCTCGTCGATGCCCTGCTGGGCCACCGCCATACGGCGCTGGCCTTCGAAGGGGAACGGCCGGGTCACCACGGCAACCGTGAGCACGCCCATTTCCTTGGCGGTCTGGGCCACCACGGGGGCCGCGCCCGTGCCGGTGCCGCCACCCATGCCAGCGGTAATGAAGACCATGTCAGAGCCGGACAGCATCTCGGCGATGCGATCGCGGTCCTCCAGCGCCGACTGGCGGCCGACCTCCGGGTTGGCGCCGGCGCCCAGCCCCTTGGTCACGCTGGATCCGATCTGCAGCACCGACTTGCCGGTGAAGTTGCGCAGGGCTTGAGAGTCGGTGTTGACGCAGATGAATTCCACGCCCTCGATGGCCGACTCGACCATCTGGTTGACGGCGTTGCCGCCGCCTCCGCCAATACCCACGACCTTGATGGTCGCACCCGGTGTGTAGTTTTCTACCAGTTCAAAAGGCATGATGTCGCTCCTATCAGCTCGCCATGAATCAATCAACAAATCAACAATCAATCAACAGTCCTTGTAAAGAGGCACAGACCAAAGGGGATGGCGGCGGCTGCCTTCTTGGCGGGCACTTGCGCGCCGCACCCCTGTCCTGGTCGAAACCTCGGCTCTTTCTCGCTCGTTTTAAAACTCTCCCTGAAACCAGTTCTTGATCCGGTTTACCAAACTCTCACTGCCACGCCCGAGACCGGCACGACGACTGCCATCGGCGCGGCTGCCGTAGAGCAGCAGGCCAACCCCGGTGGCGTGAATCTGGTTGCGGACCACTTCCGATAATCCGGTCACCCCCTGGGGTGCTCCCAGGCGCACCGGCATATGGAGGATTTCCTCGGCCAGCTCGACCACACCCTCCATCTTTGCCCCGCCCCCGGTCAGCACCAGGCCGGCCGGAATCATTGACTCGAAACCCGACTGCCTGAGCTGCTTGTGGACGTGGTTGAACAATTCGCGGTAGCGCGCCTCGACTACCTGAGCCAGCACCTGGCGCTCAAGCCGGCGGGGTTCGCGATTACCGACGCTCGGCACCTGGATGGTCTCGTCGCTGGACACCATCTGTTCCAGCGCACAGGCGTACTTGATCTTGATCTCCTCGGCATGCACGGTCGGGGTACGCAAGGCCACGGCAATATCATTGGTGACCAGGTCGCCGGCAATCGGAATGCAGGTGGTGTGGCGGATCGCACCCTCGGTGAACACGGCCACATCGGTAGTCCCAGCGCCGATATCGACCAGGCCAATGCCGAGGTCCCGCTCATCGTCGGACAGAACGGCATAGCTGGATGCCAGCTGCTGCAGGATCAGATCGTCGACCTGCAGGCCACAGCGAGCGACGCACTTGGTCACGTTCTGAACCGCGCTGACGGCGGCGGTCACCAGGTGAACCCTGGCTTCGAGTCGCACGCCCGACATGCCAACCGGCTGGCGAATGCCGTCGGTCGAGTCGATGACGTATTCCTGCGGCAGCACGTGCAGGATGCGCTGGTCAGCCGGCACAGCCACAGCCCGGGCCGATTCCAGCACCCGCTCGACATCGCCATCGACCACTTCCTTGTCCCGGATTGCCACCGCGCCGTGCGAATTGAGCGAGCGCACGTGGCTACCGGCGATGCCGGCAAAGACAGAGTGGATTTCGCAGTCGGCCATCAGCTCGGCTTCCTCGACGGCGCGCTGGATCGACTGCTCGGTAGACTCGATGTCGACCACCACCCCGCGCTTGAGTCCACGCGAGGGATGACTGCCGATGCCGATCACTTCCACCTGACCGTCCGGCTGAACCTCACCGACGATGGCAACGATCTTGCTGGTGCCGATATCCAGGCCGACGACCAGCGACTTTTCGCTACGCTTAGCCACGATAATCTTCCTCGCTGGGCTCGTTCCCCGCCCAGCGCACTGCCAGGCCGTTGGTGTAGCGCATATCGATGCGCTGCGCCCGGCGCGGATCGCCGCGCAGCAGATCATGGACCGAGATGAACCGGGCCAGACGCTGATCGACCTGCTCGCGCCCCAGGATCAGCTCGACACCGTTGCTCAGCTCCAGACGCCAGGCGCCGCGCTCGTCGACCGCCAGACGTCGAATGTCCAGGCCAACCGCTGACAGCTC
Source organism: Wenzhouxiangellaceae bacterium (assembly GCA_007695005.1). GTDB lineage: Bacteria > Pseudomonadota > Gammaproteobacteria > Xanthomonadales > Wenzhouxiangellaceae > Wenzhouxiangella. Next base: position 9,467 of record REEQ01000076.1, read on the forward strand.
GCGCTGCATCTTCAGCCAGGTTTCCAGCACCTCCTCGCGCCGATTCTCCGGTCCGACCAGCCGCGCCAGCCCCTGCATGCCGTCCGAACCCACCGCCTCGAACACTTCGCCGCGATGGCTGAACAGGCGGCTGTCGTTCCAGCGCGCCACCGGCCGATGTTCGACCACTCGAATGCTCAAGGCATCGGGCCAGTGTCGACTGACCTCGACAGAAGCCACCCAGGGCAAGGCTTCGATGTCGGCACGGACCCGGGCCAGATCAACGGCGAAGAATCCACGGCCGGCCGAGACCGCAGCCGCGGCCCGGATCTGGCTGGTCGAGGTGCGCTGCAGCTCGCCTTCCACGTCCAGCCAGCGGATCGGCCACTGTTCACCGCCGATCAGGCCGGAACGCATCCACAGCGCGGCCAGCACCAGGCTGCCCAGCAGGACCAGCGAGGCCAGGGTCGCCGGGTTGATCAGTCTGCTCGGCTGGTCTTCAGTATTCGCCATACCAGTTCCTCGAATTCAATGCCAGCCGCCTTGGCGGCCTTGGGTACCAGGGAGCGCTCGGTCATGCCCGGCGTCGTGTTGACTTCCAGCAGCCAGGGTTGCCCCTGGCGATCGAGCATCAGATCGACCCGCCCCCAGCCACGAGCTCCTACCACCCCGAAAGCCTGACGGCACAGTCTCGCCAGGGTCGCTTCCTGCGCTTCCGGCAAGCCGCAGGGGCAGCGATACTCGGTATCACCCGAGCTGTACTTGGCCGCGTAGTCATAGAACTCGCGGGCCGGCTTCAGGCCAATCAGCGGCAGCACCTCATCGTCCAGTACCGCAGCGGTGAACTCGGGCCCGTCGATCAGGCGCTCGATCAGAACCTGCTGGTCGTACTCCTGCGCGCGGACAATGGCAGGACCGAGATCTTCGCCACGATCGACGCGGCTCATGCCGATGCTGGACCCCTCGCGGGCGGGTTTGACGAACAGCGGCAGGCCCAGGGCCTCGATGATTGCCGGCGCATCGAAAGCAGCGGTGGCCAGCCGCCAGGGCGGGGTTGGCAGGCCGCAGGCCATCCATATCCGCTTGGTCTGCAGCTTGTCCATGGTCAGGGCCGAGCCAAGCACGCCCGACCCGGTCACCGGCACGCCGTAAATGCGCAGGGCACCCTGCAAGGCACCGTCTTCGCCGCCGCGACCGTGAAGCAGGTTGAACACCCGATCGTAGTGACCGGCGGCGATCTGCTCGAGCAAGCGACGCGGTCCGTCAACCACGCTGAACTGCACGCCCAGCGCCTCCAGCGCCCGGGCCACGGCCTCGCCGCCGCGCAGCGAGACTTCGCGCTCGGCGCTGTCACCACCAATCACCAGGGCAACATGGCCCATGGCCAGGATCTCCTCACGCCTCATCCGCCACCTCCTGCCGCCCGGCGGCGCAGGGTTTCGCCCAGTCGGCCGACATCACCGGCACCCATCACCAGCACCAGGTCGCCGTCGGCAACGACTTCGGCCAGGCGATCCGGCACCTCGGCAACGGAGCCGACCCGGTGCACCGGTAGATCACCGCGCTCGCTGACCGCCCGGGCCAGGCTGTCTGAGTCAATCCCGGCGATCGGGGTCTCGCCGGCCGGATACAGATCGGCCAGCACCAGCACATCGACCTCGGCCAGCACCCGGGCGAAGGCGTCGAACTGGTCGCGGGTACGGGTATAGCGATGCGGCTGAAAGACCAGCGCCAGTCGACGCTCCGGCCAGCCGGCACGGGCCGCTCGCAGCACCGCGTCAAGCTCGGTCGGGTGGTGACCATAGTCTTCAAAGGCAAGCACCCGGCGGCCATCGAAATCGATTTCGCCGAGCTCGGCAAAACGCCGGCCAATACCGCCGAAAGCAGCCAGACCGGTGACGATGTCATCCGGCGCAATCCCCAGCTCCCACGCCACCGCGGCCGCACCCAGCGCATTCTGCACGTTGTGCCGGCCGGGCTGCATCAGGCTCACGGGCAGGCCCTGTTCGCTATCCGGCAACCACAGCAGAAACTGCATGCAGCGGCCCTGCTGTCGCAGCGCGGTGGCGCGGACATCGGCTTGGTCGCTGAAGCCATAGGTGACGACATTTCTGCCCACCGACGGCACCAGCTCGGCCACGTGCGGATCGTCCAGGCACATCACCGCCACGCCGAAGAACGGCAGGTGATGGAGAAACTCCAGAAAAGCCTGCTGCAGCTGATCGAAACTGCCCTGGTAGGCATCAAGGTGATCACGGTCGATATTGGTGACCACCGAGATCACCGGCTGCAAATTGAGGAAGGAGCCATCGCTCTCATCGGCCTCGGCAACCAGATAGCGGCCCTCGCCGAGACGGGCATTGGAACCGAAGGCATTGACCAGTCCGCCGACGATGAAGGTCGGATCCAGCCCAGCCTCGGCCAGGATGCCGGCCACCAGCGATGTCGTCGTGGTCTTGCCATGGGTGCCGGCGATGGCAATGCCCTGGCGAAAGCGCATCAGCTCGCCAAGCATCTCGGCCCGAGCTACCACCGGGATACGCTGCTCGCGGGCCGACTGGATTTCCGGGTTGGTCTCCGGCACGGCACCCGACACCACCACCACATCGGCAGCGCCCAGATGCTCGGCAGCATGACCAATTTCTATTCTTGCACCCAGCCGGCGCAGGCGCCGCACGGTATCGGACTCGCTCAGATCCGTGCCGGTGATGGCGAAGTCCAGGTTGAGCAAGACCTCGGCAATGCCGCTCATGCCGGCGCCGCCAATACCGACGAAATGAATCTGACGAACCCGATGCATCAGGCTGGGAGCGGGTCTGATCGAGCGGTTGGCCGGACGATTCATCGGATCACCTCCAGGCAGGCATCGGCCACCGCTGCCGCCGCCCGGGTGCGAGCCAGGGCGCGGGCGCGACCGGCCATGGCCGCCAGCTGCTCGCGCTTGAGTCCGCGCAGGCGCTCGGCCAACATCTCCGGCTTCAGCTCGCGCTCGGACACCAGCCAGGCAGCGTGGGCTGCCGCCAGATAGCGCGCGTTGGCGGTCTGATGATCGTCAACCGCATAGGGAAACGGCACCAGCAGCGAGGCCACGCCGGCAGCGGCAAGCTCGGCCACGGTCAGGGCACCTGCCCGGCAGATTGCCAGATCGGCTTTGGACCAGGCCCGGGCCATATCGTCAATGAACTCGACAACATCGGCGGCCACGCCGGCTTCCATGTAGGCCTGGCGGGTCACCTCAAGCTGGCGACCGGCCTGGTGGATAACCTGCGGGCGCTCCGCTTCCGGCAGCAGGGCCAGGGCGGCGGGCACGGCGCGGGCAAAGGACAGGGCACCCAGGCTGCCGCCGATGATCAGCAGCCGCAGGGCACCCTCACGCCCGGCGTAGCGGCTGGCCGGGTCAGCCAGGGCGACGATATCGGCCCGGACCGGGTTGCCGCAGTGCTCGGCGCGCGGCAGCACATCAGGAAACCCGGTCATGACCCGCCGAGCCAGCGGGCGCAGGGCGCGATTGGTCAGGCCGGCAATGGCATTCTGCTCGTGCAGCACCAGCGGAATACCCATCAGCCTGGCCATCAGGCCGCCCGGACCAGCGACATAACCACCCATGCTCAGAACACAGTCCGGCCGTTTGGCGCGAAGAATGCGACGCGCCTGCAGCATTGCCCGCAGGATCCGAAACGGTGCGCTCAGCCAGCCCAGCAACCCCTTGCCCCGCAGGCCGGCAATGCCGATCCGGTCAAGGTCGATGCCGGCTGCCGGCACCAGTCGGTTCTCCAGGCCATCGGGCGTGCCCAGCCAGCGCACGCTGGCGCCACGCTGCTTGAGCGCCTCGGCTACCGCCAGCCCGGGGAAGATATGACCCCCGGTACCGCCGCCCATGATCAGAACGGATGGGGCGCTCATGCCGTCCACTCCTTGCGCCGGCGCGGCCGCTCCAGCTCTTCGCGCTTGAGCTCCCAGTCGATCCGCAGGACCACGGCAATCGCGACCAGGGTCATGATCAGGCTGGAGCCGCCGGCCGAAATCAATGGCAAGGTCAGCCCCTTGGTCGGCAGCAGGCCAAGATTGACTCCCATGCTGACCAGCGCCTGGATGCCGATCCACAGGCCGATGCCCCAGGCCGTATAGGCGGAAAACGCCTTTTCCATGCGCAACGCCTTCAGGCCGATGCCGAACATGCGCCCGACCAACAGCGCAAACAGCGTCAGGACCAGGACGATACCGAGCAGACCGAACTCCTCGGCCAGCACAGCAAAGATGAAGTCGGTATGGGCTTCCGGCAGGTAGTAGAGCTTTTGCACGCTGGCACCCAGGCCAACCCCGGTGATCTGGCCGCGGCCGACGGCAATCAGCGCCTGGGTCAGCTGAAACCCGGCATTGAAGGGGTCGGCCCAGGGATCTACGAAGGTCATTACCCGCTGGAAACGATAGGGCTCCAGGGCGGCGAAGCCGAACAGCGGCAGGCTGCAGGCGCCGAGCACGAACATGTGCTTCCAGGCCGCGCCGGCCAGCCAGACCATGCCACCGACGATGGCCGCGATAACAACCGCCGAGCCCATGTCCGGCTGCAGCAGCAGTATGCCGGACAGCAAGGCCACCGCCAGCAGCGGCTTGAGGGTATCGAAGAAGCGCGCCCGATGCAGCTCTGGCCGCCGCGCCAGGTAACCGGCGACAAAGATCACGACCAGCAGCTTCACCCCCTCGACCACCTGGAAGCGCATCAGGCCGAGATTGATCCAGCGGGTCGAGCCGTTGACCTCATGCCCCAGTCCGGGAATGAACGGCAGCAGCAGCGCCACCACGGCCAGGGCCAGACAAAGACGAGACAGGGCAAACATGTGATCGGCGCTGACCAGACGCAGCGCGCAGGCCGCGACCAGACCGACCCCGATATGGATCAGATGGCGGATGATGTAATGCCACTGCGACACGGCGTAGGCCTCGGCCACCGCCATTGATGTCGAGGCCACCATGATCACGCCGATCACCAGCAGGCAGGCCGTACTGACCACCAGTGTTGTATCCAGCGCCGCCGAGCGCGGCGCATCGCGCCAGCGATAGGCCTGTCGGCGTTGGGTGCGAGTGGCGGCAGGCATGCTCGATAACCTCTAGCGAATCTTCATCGTGGCCAGTCCGACCAGGACCAGGATCACGGAGATGATCCAGAAGCGAACAATCACTTTCGGCTCAGGCCAGCCCTTGAGCTCGAAGTGATGATGAATGGGCGCCATCCGGAAGATGCGCTTGCCGGTGAGCTTGAACGAGGCCACCTGGAGAATGACCGACAAGGTCTCTATGACGAAAATGCCGGCCATGACCACGAACACGATCTCCTGGCGCACGGCCACGGCAATCAGCCCCAGCGCCGCGCCTACGCTGAGTGCTCCGATGTCACCCATGAATACCTGGGCCGGGTAGGTGTTGAACCACAGAAACCCCAGCCCTGCACCGGCCAGGGCGGCACAGAAAATCGCCAGTTCGCCAACCCCGGGCACGAAAGGCATGCCGAGATAGTTGGAAAAGATGGTGTTGCCGCTGGCATAGGCAAAGATGCCCAGGCCGGCGGCCACGAACACCGCCGGCATGATCGCCAGGCCGTCGAGCCCGTCGGTCAGGTTGACCGCGTTCGAGGAGCCGACTATGACGAAGTAGGTCAGAACAACAAACCCCAGGCCCAGCGGAATGGCGACATCCTTGAAGAACGGGACAAACAGCTGGGTATTGGCTGGCACATCGGCCGTGTAATAGAGGAACAGGGCCACGGCCAGGGCGGCCAGCGACTGCAGCAGGTACTTCCAGCGCGCCGACAGACCGCGGCTGTCGCGATACTTGAGCTTGCGATAGTCATCGAGGAAGCCGATGCCGCCGAAAGCGAGGGTCACGAACAGCACGGTCCAGACATAGCGGTTGCCAAGGTCACTCCACAGCAAGGTGGCTACCACCAGCGCGATCAGGATCATTGCCCCGCCCATGGTCGGAGTACCAGCCTTGGCCTGGTGACTGTCCGGACCGAGCTCGCGAATCGGCTGGCCATACTGACGCTCGGTCATATGGCGAATGAAATAGGGACCGATGATCATCGACACCACCATCGCGGTCAGCGCCGCCATGATCGTGCGAAAGGTGATGAATCCGAACAGGGCGATGTCCAGCGCCATCCATTCCTCGAACAACCAGACCAGCATCAGCCTTCCTCCCCTGTCAGTGCCCGGACCACCTGCTCCATCGCCATGGAGCGAGAGCCCTTGACCAGGCAATTGACGCCCGGAACCAGCGCCCGGGCCAGGGCCTCGTTGAGCGCCTGGTGGCTGTCGAAATGGCAAGCGCCAGGGCCGAATGCAGCCACGCTGGACTCGGTGGCCGGCCCGACCGCAAACAGCCGCCGCACGCCCAGATCAGCGGCACTACGACCCATCTCGGCATGCAGCTTGACGCTGTCATCACCGAGCTCGGCCATGTCACCCAGCACCAGCCAGGGCTCTCCCTGCATGCCGATGAGCACCTGCAAGCCGGCATACAGGGAGGCTGGATTGGCGTTGTAGGTATCGTCGATGACCCGCCAGCCACCGGGGTGCCAGTGCGATGCCAGCCGTCCCGGCAGGCTCTTCATCGCTGCCAGACCGCGGGCAATTTCATCCGGCTTCAGGCCGACGGCATGGGCAACGGCCGCCGCCGCAAGAGCATTGGCCAGGTTGTGTCGTCCGGGCAGGGCCAGCGGTGTGTCGACAGCACCGGCCGGGGTCTGGATGCGGACACTGCCATTGATCGCCTGGCCGCGAACATCAGCCTCGCCCTGCAGCCCGAAACGCAACCGCCGGCAGTGGGCCGCCATCTCGCCCCACAGCCCGGCATAGGCGTCATCTGCATTGATCACGGCCACGCCCTCGGGAGCCAAGGCTTCAAACAGCGCGCCCTTGGTTCGGGCCACGCCCTCGATCGAACCGAGCCTCTCGAGGTGGGCCGGCCCGGCATTGGTGACGACGGCCACATCCGGCCGAGCGAGTCCGGCCAGGTAGGCAATATCGCCCGGCTTGCCGGCGCCCATCTCGATCACGGCAAAGCGGTGCTCTGGCCCCAGCCGCGCCAGGGTCAGCGGAACGCCGATTTCATTGTTGTAATTGCCGATTGTTGCCAGGGTCGGTGCCTGGGCAGACAGGATCGCGGTGATCATTTCCTTGACCGTGGTCTTGCCATTGCTGCCGGTAATGCCGATCAGGGTCAGATCGAGCGACTGGCGCCAGGCCGATGCGATCAAGCCCATGGCCGCTATGGCATCGGCCACCAGCACCTGCGGCAAACGGTGGGCTACCCGGCGCGTGACCAGGGCGGCCACGGCACCGCGGGCCAGGGCCGCGTCCAGAAAGTCATGACCATCGACCCGCTCGCCGGCCAGGGCGACAAACAGCATGCCGGGCTCGATCCGGCGACTGTCATGCATCATGCCGCGCACGCTGACCGCGTCGCCGAGCAGCTCGCCCTCGCACCAGGCCGCGATTTGATCCAGGCTGACCGTCATCATGCGCTCACCGCCAGGGCTGCCTCAGCCGCCTGCTGATCGGAAAAGGCAAGGCGCTCGGAACCAATCAGCTGCTCGGTTTCGTGGCCCTTGCCGGCAATGAGGACGACATCCTCGTCGGCAGCGCCGTGAATCGCGCGGGCGATGGCCTCGGCCCGGTCGGGAACCACCTGGCAGCGATCGGGATGACGCATGCCGGCCTGGATCTCGCGAATGATGGCCAGCGAGGATTCGCTGCGCGGGTTGTCGTCGGTCAGTATCACCCGGTCGGCCAGCGACTCGGCAATGCGCCCCATCAGCGGTCGCTTCGCCCGATCACGATCACCGCCGCAGCCGAACACGCACCAGAGTTCACCCGGGGTCAGCTCGCGCAGACTGTTGAGGACGTTTTCCAGGGCATCAGGCGTATGCGCATAGTCGATTACCACCCGGCCTTCCGCCATGGCCTGGATGCGGCCCGGCACGGGTGTCAGGCCGATGATGCGGCGCTGAATGTCGGCCGGCGGGTAGCCGCGGGCGTCGAGCTCAGCCACCAGGACCAGCAGGTTCATGAAGTTGATCCGGCCCAGCAGGCCTGATTCCACGGTCAGGTCAACATCCGGCAGCTGGACGATGCCGCGCAAACCCGAGCGGGTCGTCGCCAGCAGCCGACCGCCGATGTCCGGCGACCGATCGGCCCGGCAACCATAAGTAATCAGTCCCGGCGAGGCGGCCAGGCGAGCGGCAAGTTCACGGCCGAAATCATCATCGACATTGATCAGCTGGCGCTGGCTGATGTAGTCGCTGAACAGGCGCGCCTTGGCGGCGCCATAGCTTTGCCGATCGGCATGGTAGTCAAGGTGGTCATGGCCGAGATTGGTGAAGATCACGCTGCTGAATGCCAGGCCGGCGAGCCGGGCCTGTTCCAGGGCATGGGAGGAAGCTTCCATCACCACCCGCTTGATGCCGTCCTCGCGCAACTCGGCCAGCGCCCGGTAGACACTGAGCAGGTCCGGCGTGGTCAGACCGACGTTGACCTGCTCACCCGGGCGACCGACTCCCAGCGTGCCGATCATGGCGCCGCCCAGGGCCTGGGCCAGCAGCCAGGCGATCGAGCTCTTGCCGTTGGTGCCGGTCACGGCGACCAGGTCCATGCCGCTGGGATCTCCCCACAACCGCCGCGCCAGTTCCGGCAGGCGCAAGCGCAGCTCGGCCACGGCAAGCGCCGGGAAATCCTGATCGACCCGATCCAGATCACCGGGCTCACAGAGCACCGCCACGGCACCGGCAGCCCGCGCAGCGGCCAGGTGATCAAGACCATGGACATTGCTACCGGCCAGGGCAACGAAGACATCGCCCGGGCGCAGCTGGCGACTGTCCAGGGCCATGCCGCGCACGGCCAGCTCAGGCCAGTGACCGGCATCGGCCAGTCCGTGCAGCAAATCGGCCAATCGCATCCGGCGCTTGCGCTGGCTCATGGCCGAACCTCGATCTGGGTCACCAGGGTGTCGAACTGATCAGGCGGCACAGCCAGCAGGCGCAGCGCCGAATCCATCACCCGACCAAACACGGGCGCGGCTACCTGGCCGCCATAAAAGGCATCGCCAGAAGGATCGTTGATCACCACCACCGCGGCCAGGCGCGGGCGTGAAGCCGGCGCGAAGCCGGCAAACGAGGAGACGTAGCGGTCGACATAGCCACCGGCCCCGGAAATGCGCGTAGTACCGGTCTTGCCGGCCACCCGGTAGCCAGCCACCTGGGCGCGGGTGCCGGTGCCAACGCCGACGGTTGCGGCTTCCAGCATGGCGGCCAGATCGCGAGCCAGGGTCGGGTCCAGCACCGACTGCGGCGGATTGTCCGTACCCTTGACGAATACCGGCTGACGCAACCGGCCTTCATCGGCAATCGCCGCCATGGCACGGACCAGCTGCACCGGCGTCACCGACAGGCCGTAGCCATAAGCCAGCGTGGCCTGCTCCAGGGTACGCCAGCGCTCATAGTCACGCAGCACGCCGGCCGACTCACCGGGGAAGCCCGAGCCGGTGACGCTACCGAATCCAAAGCGAGAGTAAAGCCCCCAAAGGTGCCGGGCGTCCATCTGCAGCACCAGGTCAACGACGCCCACGTTCGAGGAACGGGCCAGCATTTCGGTCACGCTGAGCTCGCCGAAATTGCGAATGTCTCTGATCGTATGTCCGGCCACAGTACGATGACCAGGGGCCGTGTTGACCATCATGTCCGGACGAACCAGGCCGGCCTCCATGGCTGCCGCAAGGGCGAAGGGCTTGATCACCGAGCCAGGCTCGAGCACATCGGTCAGGGCCCGGTTGCGCAAACCCTCGGCAGCAATGCGGCTGGGCGCGTTCGGGTTGTAGGACGGGAAATTGACCATGGCCACCACCTCACCGGTGGGGATATCCATGATCACGACAGATCCGGAGCGCGCGCCGAATTCGACCACGCCGGCCTTCAGCTCACGGAAACTCAGGTACTGCAGGCGGCGATCAATGGTCAGCTGCAGGTCGCGACCGACCCGCGCTTCGCGGACCAGCTCGACATTCTGCACCGTGCGCCCCAGGCGGTCCTTGATCACCCGTTTCGCGCCCGGCTCGCCCTGCAACCAGCTGTTGTAGGCCAGCTCCAGACCTTCCTGCCCGACATCGTCGATATTGGTAAAACCCAGCAGCTGGGCGCTGACTTCGCCGGTGGGATAAAAGCGCCGGTACTCGCGACGGAAGAACACGCCGGGCACATTCATCTCGCGAATGCGCTCGGCCGTGTCGGGGTGAATGCGCCGCTGCAGCCAGACAAATTCGCGTCCGGCCCGCTGGGTCAGACGACGCTCCATTTCCTCGGCCGAGGTATCCAGGGCGGCGGCCAGCATGGGGATGCGGTCGGCGGCCTGCAGCAGCTCGCCCGGATGGGCCCAGACCGACTCCACCGGAGTCGAAACCGCCAGCGGCTCGCCGTTGCGATCGAGAATATTGCCGCGAACGGTGGGAATGCCGACCGTTCTCAGGAAGCGAGCCTCGCCCTGCCCCTGCAAGAACTCGGTCTCCATGACCTGCAGATTGACCGCGCGCCCGAACAGGATCAGCGCACCGGCCAGCATCAGTACGGCGGTCAGCCACAGCCGGATCACTCCCTGGGAAGGCGCATTTGCAAAGCTCATGGCCCCTCCACCAGGATCCCGACCCGGGGCGGCCGGGCCATGTCCAGCTGCTCTCGCGCCTGACGTTCGATCCGGCCAGCCTCGGCCAGCCAGGCCTGCTCGAGCTGCAGGCGACTCCACTCAACCTGGGCCTGGTCGCGTTCAGCCTCGGCCCGCTGCAGCGCGGCAAACAGCTGGCGAGATTCATGGCGCAACACAACCACGCTGATGGCGCTGGCCAGCAGGCCACCGAGCAGCAGGGCAAACAGCAACCAGCGGATCATGCCGGCGCCTCGAGCTTTTCGGCAATGCGCAGACAAGCACTGCGGGCGCGCGGATTGGCCGCTTCTTCCTCGGCGCTGGGCCGGATCAGGCCGCCAATCAGCTTCAGGCGCGGGGTGAATTCGGGCGCCACCGGCATCCGGCGGCTGGCCGGCGGCGCGCTGGCATGTTGACGCATGAAGCGCTTGACCCGCCGGTCCTCAAGCGAGTGGAAGCTGATCACGGCCAGGCGACCACCCACCGCGAGCACATCCAGCGACTGCGCCAGGGCCCGGTCCAGGGCCTCGAGCTCAGCATTGACATGAATGCGGATCGCCTGAAAGCTGCGCGTAGCAGGGTGACGGTCCGCGGGCGAAGGCCCCGCGGCCCGGGCAACGATGGCGGCAAGTTGGGCGGTACGCGTCAGCGGCGTTTCCGCTCGGGCCATGACGATGCTCCTTGCAATTCGGCGCGCATATCTCTCCTCCCCGTATTCCTTGATCACCCGGGCGATATCGGCCTCGTCTGCGCGCGCCAGCCAGGCCGCCGCCGATTCGCACCCCGTCGGATCCATTCGCATATCCAGCGGACCGTCGTCGCGAAAACTGAAACCGCGCTCAGCCGTATCCAGCTGCGGCGACGACACCCCCAGATCCAGCAACAGCGCCCTGACCTGGCCCATCACCCCCGTTTCGTTGGCCATACGCGCCAACTCGGCAAAACTGCCCTGCCAGATCGTCACCCTGGCATCGGTCCCAAGATGGCGGCGAGCGTGGGCGATGGCATCCGGATCCTGATCGACCACCACCAGGCGACCGCTTTCGCCCAGCCTTTCAAGCAGGGCCCGGCTGTGACCACCGCGACCGTAGGTGCCGTCGACCACAATGTCGTCTTCGCCAATCGCCAATCCATCCAGCGCCGGTTGCAGCAGCACCGGCACATGTTGTGTCCCCGTAGCCATGCCGTGCCTACAGGACCAGTTGCGCCATTTCGCTCGAGGCCTGCTCCTGGATCTCCTTTTCTTCCTCGATGCGGCGCTGGTTCAATACGTTCTCGTTCCAGATCTCGAAGCGCTGGCCCATGCCCATCATGACCACCCGCTTCTCCAGCCCCGCCACCTGGCGGAGCGTGACCGGCAACAGCAAGCGACCGTTGCCATCGGGCTCGACCTGATTGGCCGAACCGACCAGACGCCGCTGCAAGCTGCGATGACTGGCATTGAACGTGGACAAGCCCATGACCTGCTCGCGCACCCGCTCCCACTCCGGCTCCGGATACAACCACAGGCAACCGGAGTCAAAGGCAGAATAGGTCAGCACCAGCTTGTTACCACAGGCGGCCTCAAGATCATCGCGATAGCGAGTCGGCACGGCCATGCGACCTTTCGCATCCAGATTGATTGCCGTCTCGCCAAAAAACACCGATTACTACTCCTGACCACCAACTATCCACTATTTCCCACAATTTACCACTTCTGGGCACGATAGTGGGGAATGTGCGGGGTGTCAAGGTTTTAGGGCGGGGAGATGGGGAGATGCCTCCTTGCCCGTCACGAATACGGCCTGCGGCGGACTCGATTCGGCCTAATGAGTCAAACCGGCGTTAACTTCCTTTAAGGACTTCTCGCCTCACAGTGCGAACAAGGTTAACGCTTTGGACGTCAGGTGCGGGGTTGATTCGTACCGGCTGCCTTGGGAGGGGGAACCGATGCGGGTTCTGCTGATTGAAGACGACCGCGCCACGGCGCAGGGGATCGAGCTGATGCTGAAGTCGGAAGGCTTCAACATCTATGTGACGGACCTCGGCGAAGAGGGGGTCGATCTCGGCAAGCTGTACGATTACGACATCATCCTTCTGGACCTGAACCTGCCGGACATGCCGGGGTTTGACGTGCTCAAGACCCTGCGCGTGGCCAAGGTGGACACGCCCATCCTGATCCTGTCGGGCAACGCCGACATCGATAACAAGGTGCGCGGCCTGGGTTCGGGCGCCGACGACTACATGACCAAGCCCTTCCACAAGGAAGAGCTGATCGCGCGCATCCACGCCGTGGTGCGCCGCTCCAAGGGCCACTCCCAGTCGATCATCCGCACCGGCGAGATCGCGGTGAATCTCGACGCCAAGACGGTGGAGGTCGCCAATCAGCGCGTCCACCTGACCGGCAAGGAATACCAGATGCTCGAGCTGCTCTCCCTGCGCAAGGGCACGACGCTCACCAAGGAGATGTTCCTCAATCATCTCTATGGCGGCATGGACGAGCCGGAACTGAAAATCATCGACGTCTTCATCTGCAAGCTGCGCAAGAAGCTGTCTGCAGCCACCGGCGGCGACAACCATATCGAAACCGTCTGGGGCCGCGGCTATGTGCTGCGTGACCCGGTCGAGGAAGCCAAATCGGCCTGATCTGCGCGCGCTTGCGGGCATGAAACATGAAAGCCCCGGAGCCCGGCTCCGGGGCTTTTCGCATGGGGCTCGCCGGTGTGCGGGCCGCATGCTATATTGGACGGCATGAAGCACGCCTCATTCGCCCTTGTCCTCATCGCTGCGGCGCTTGCGGCGCCGGACGCCCACGCCCAGATCGTCATGGGCTCCAGCCAGGCCGAAGCCTGCTACCGCGCGGTGGAGGCGGGCGATCGCGGACGCGCCGCCACGCTGCGCCGCTGCGAGGAGGGGCTGGAGGATCTGCGCCTGACCCCGCGCGACCGCGCCGCCACGCACAATAATCTGGGCATTCTGCTGCATCGCGCCGGGCGCTCGCAGGAGGCGCTGGCCCAGTTCGACCGGGCCATGCGCATCGATGCGGCCAAGGCCGCCTTCTGGCACAATCGCGGCGTGGCGTTGATGGGCATGGAGGATTTCGCCGGGGCGGCCGATCATTTCACCCGCGCGCTGGAGCTGGATTTCGACCGTCCCGCTCATGCCTATTTCAACCGCGCCCTGTCGCGCGAGCAGACCGGCGACCTCGCTGGCGCCTATCACGATCTGAATGCAGCGCTCGACGCCAGCCCCGATTTCGCCCTCGCCCGCCAGGAACTGACCCGCTTCGTGGTCGAACCGTCCGGCTAGGGCAGCCTGCCTTGATCTGCTGGTGTTCCGGGCGAAGCTAAACGCTCCTCTCAGACCGCCAGGCGGGCGGCGCTGGCGGCGGCGATGTCAGCCTCGAGGCTGTCGAGGCAGTA
>REEQ01000066.1 GCA_007695005.1 Wenzhouxiangellaceae bacterium
TTGATTTGTACACCACAACAACCGATGCCAGCGGCGCCTACCAGTTGACGGTGCCCATGGGCGGCCTCGCTGAAGTCCAGATTGTGCTTGAAGCCGCCGGCCCTGACCATGCCCCGACTCGCTTCGGGGGTGCACCGGAAGTCTTGTGCTACTTCGCCTGTGGCGCCGGCGACGGGTTCTTCACCCTGGAGCCGGGCGATGTGCTGGTCGATCACGACCTCGAACTCGAACCCGGCGGCCGCCTTGCCGGCACGGTGACGGCCGCAGATACTTCGGACGGTCTGCAGGGTGCCGGCGTGATTGTTTATTCCGGCACTGAGGGTCTGGAGTTTTCTCAGCTATGGTTCGCCGCCCTGACCGATGCAGATGGCCACTGGGAGCTGCCGCTGGCCCTGCCGGCCGGGGACTATCACCTGATCGCCAACGCTTTTTCCAGCGGCAATTACGTCGCCCGGGCCTGGAACAGCCTCGACTGCCAGACCGGGACCTGCCCGATCCTGGGTACCGACACCGTTGCCGTGACGGCCGGTAATGTGACCACTGGCATCGACTTCACACTACGGCCGGGTGCGTCGATTTCGGGCACGCTGTTGCCCGATGACGACCTGCGCGTCGTGCGCGTGGTTGATGGCTCCGGCCTCATCCTCGAAACCATTCCCCTCCTGCCTGGCCAGTCCGAATGGGCGCTGGACCAGCTCGGCGGCGGCAGCTATTACCTGGAGCTTGGTCCCTCAATGGCAGGCAGCGGATCGCTGGTCAGGCGACTGCACAATGGCTTGCCCTGTCCGTTTGCCGGCTGCGAGCGTGCCAGCGGCCCGCCCATCTCCGTGCCCCAGGGCGGCAGCCTGAGTGGCGTGGACATCACCTTGACCGAAGGCGGGCAGCTCCAGGGCGAGCTGATCGATGCGGCGACCGGCCTGCCGCCTGAATTCGACATGAGCACCAATCCCGGCGTGACGACAATGAACATCATCAATGCCGATGGCACGGTGGTTGGTGGTGGCTCCATCGAGATTGTCGATGGCCAGGTCATCATCCCGCCGACCGCGGCAGTACCGCCGGGCGAGTATTATCTTCGCACCTACATGAGCTGGTTTGGCGAGGGGCTAGGGTACAACAGCCTACCTACTGATCTGGCTACCTTGCCGGGCTACGCTGATGCCGCGTTTCCCGATGTCGCCTGCGCCGGCCAGGGCTGCGACCTGGGCGCTGCACAGACGGTCAGCTTTTCGGCTGGAGAGATCACGAGCGTCACCATCTCGATCGAGCGTGGCTCGAACGTTTCCGGCATCGTGCTCGACGATGACTCCGGCGAGCCGATCGTCGCCGCTCATGTCAATCTGATCGACGCGGCTGGTCAGCGACTGGCCGTCACCCGCACCAATGCCGACGGCGAATTCTTCTTCGGCGCCTTCCCGGCCGGCAGCTATTTTCTGCGCACCAGCATGTCGTCGCGATCCGGGCCCGGCGTCAGTCCCCGTCAGTTCCCTTACTTTGATCGTATCCACGGCAGCAGCGAAAACTGCTCGGAGCTGCTTTGTGATCCCGGCGATGCCACGCCCCTGGTCCTGGACGGGGACACTGATCTTGAGGGAATCGAGTTTCGGGTCACCGAAGGTCCGGTGATCAGCGGCCGTATCTTCGATCAATTTACCGGCGCCCCCATCAATCGCGGCCAGGTTGCCGTCTTCAACGAGACCGGTGTGCTGGTCGGTCGCTATGCGCTGGATTTCTTCACCGGCGCCTACCAGACCACCGCACTTGCCCCCGGCACCTACTCGATCGAACCCCTGGTGTCACCGGCCTTCTTCGCTATCCCGGGCAGTGCGGGTGCAGCGAACGCTGCAGGTCATCTGCGCTCGTCAGGCAGCCTGACGGTCGTTGTCGAAGAAGTCGATGTTGAAGCCAATGTCAGCGTGATCGACCAGGCCATCGACCGGATCTTCCGCAGCCGGTTCATCGAGGCGGAATAGGCTCTTGCCAAGGAAAGGGTCGCGCCGGCGCGTTAGCTCTTGATGTCGCCGAAGTGCACTGACTACGTTTTTTCTGTTGAAGAGGCGGCAATTGCTGCCAGCGTCGATTAACGAATTCCAGAAGTGCTTGTGAGGAGACCCAGGATGACTATTGCGACCCGAGTGTTTCTTGCCCTACTGTTGGGCGGTATCTCGATTGCTCAAAGTAGCGCCCATTCAACGACTACCAGTCCGGACGCGACATCGGACAAACCCCTGATGCTGGCCAGCCAGGCGCGCACCCCGACCAGCCCGCCGCAGGCTGACCCGGCCAGCGTTCAGATGACCACGGATGTCACCCGCATCCCGCAGGGTGCCTTTATCGAGGGTTCGCGCTTGAACGCGCGCCAGCTTAGAGCCTTGCGCGGTGCCGGCATTTCAACGGCCCGCGATTTGCTCGAGGCCGAGCCCGTGGCACTTGGGCGCCTGCTGGACATTCAACCTCGCCAGGCCAGCATGGCCCAGGATCGACTGCGCGGGTACGTCATGCAGCGTTCTCCGGCATCTCGCCCGGCATCCCCCGAGGCAGCCCCGACGGGCCGGTTCGGGATGAACAGCTCGGTACGCGAAATACCCAGCGGCTCCTTTATCGATAGCGGCCGGCTCCGCAACACGCAGATCAGCGCACTGGAAGGCGCGGGCATCAACACGGTGCGGGATTTGCTCGATGCCGAGCCGGTTGCCCTGGGGCGCCTGTTGGGCATTCAGCCCCGCCAGGCCAGCATGGCCCAGCAACGGCTGCAGACCCATTTGCAGGAGAATCGCACACCGGCGTCCCGTCCGGCAGCGTCGACTGGCAGGTTTGGATTGAACAGCTCGGTACGCGAAATACCCGGCGACTCCTTTGTTGACGGCGGCCGACTCCGTAACACGCAGATCAGCGCCCTGGAAGGCGCCGGTATCAACACGGTGCGGGACCTGCTTGGCGCGGAGCCTGTGGCGCTGGGGCGCCTGTTGGGTATCCAGCCCCGCCAGGCCAGCATGGCCCAGCAGCGGCTGCAGACCTACATGCGCGAAAACCGATCACCGTGATCCGTTCCGGATGGATTTCAGTTCAGCACCAGACCGACACGGATTGCATAGTCACCTGACCGGGAGACACAGACCATGCCAAAGTTATTGATTCTGCTGCCACTGCTGTGGTTGGCCACCGCTGCAATGGCAGCACCCATTACCTACCAGGGCCAGCTTCAGGACCAATCCGGCCCCTACACCGGAACGATCGACATGACCTTTCGGCTGTTCGATAGCGCATCCGGAGGAGGCCAGATCGGCAATACGGTGAGCATCGCCGCAGTTTCGGTTGAGAGTGGACTTTTTCAGGTCGAGCTTGATTTCGGCAGCGAGGTTTTCTCGCAGGGGCCGCGCTATCTTGAGGTTGAAGTCGGAGAGTCGGTGCTCAATCTGCGCCAACCCATAACGCCAGCGCCAATGGCCTTGAATGTCATCAATCTGCCGGATACCGGAGACACCCTGGCTGAACTTTCTTGCCTTACCGGAGAGGTTCCGAAATGGGATGGCAGCGCCTGGGTATGTGCCGAGGACGAGGACACACAGTTCATTGCCGGTGAAGGCCTGCAACTCTCCGGTACCAGCTTAAGTCTCGATGCCGGGTTTACCGATGGGCGCTACTGGAAACTGGGCGGCAATTCCGGGATCGACTCGACGGAAAAGGTGTTGGGTACGACCGATTTCAGCGCCGTGGAGATACATGTTGACGGCCTCCGCGCATTCAGGGTCGAGCCGTCAAGTTCCTCAAGTCAGGAGCCGAACCTGATCGGCGGCCACGAAAGCAATGCGGTGCTCGGTGGGGCCACTCGCGGAGCAACCATCGCAGGCGGTGGCGGGCTGGACAACGATAACGCCAACGTGGTTTCTGGGAGCTGGGGATTCATTGGTGGGGGGCTTAACAATTTTGTCCAGGGTATTCACGGCGTTGTCAGCGGAGGCGCTTCCAACAAGGCTCTTGGTCTGGCTTCGACTGTGGGTGGTGGAACTTCCAACGAGGCTTCAGGAATGCGTTCGGTTGTTTCCGGCGGCTTTGGCAACGAAGCGCAGAATCAATCGGCAACGGTTCCAGGAGGAAGCTTCAATCGAGCTGAAGGTGAATACAGCTTCGCCGCGGGACTTCGAGCGCGCGCACTTCACAGAAGCACCTTTGTATGGGCGGGCCTGGATTCCACCGACGATGTTTCCTCTACTGGCAGTCACCAGTTCCTGATCGCAGCCAGCGGCGGAGTCGGGATCAATACCCAGGAGCCACAGTTTGAGTTGGACGTGGACGGGACGATCCGGGGCGGAACAGTGAGATCGACCGGTCAGGTCTTGGCCGGGGGAACCTTGTTCGTGCAAACGCTCGGCTCGGTCAATGGCACGCAGGAACTATGCCGGGTGCCGCCAACGGGGCTGATCACGACCTGTTCTTCCAGCAGCCTGCGCTACAAGCATGAGGTCGAAGACTTTGATCTTTCCTGGGAGCAGGTTCTGGCCCTGCGTCCGGTCAGCTATCGCTTTATCGAAGACGATCAGCCCGACATCGGATTGATCGCCGAGGAGTTGGCCGAGGTCGATGAGCGGCTGGTGGTCTTCGACGAGCAGGGTCGCCCCGACAGTATTCGCTACGGCCGCCTGTCGGTACTGCTATTGGCGGCACTGCAAGAGCGCGAGAACGCCCGTAGGGACGCACTTGAGGCCCAGGCGGCGCAGAATGCAAATATGCAGGCGCGTATGAGTCAGCTGGAAGCCGAAAACGCCAAGCTGCGTCAACTGGCCGAGCGCAACACCGAGCTGGAAGATCGCCTGGCGCGCCTTGAGGGCTTGCTTGTTGACGATGGCCAGTTCGCCTGGACGGTGCAATAAGAAGTCGACTCCGACTGCTGATGGCATGGGCCGGAGCAGCCGTTCGGATCGAGTGTGTGGCCGAGCGGATGCGTCAGCCCGATGCGTTGTCCTGCAGCTCGAAACGCAGCCAGGCATTGGCGCGTTTGAGCTGGCGCTGGACGGTGCGCCGGGAGACCCCCAGGATGTCGGCAATGTCGTCCGTGCTCAGGCCTGCGTAGAAGCGGGCGGCGACCAGTTCGGCGAGATCCTCGTCCGTCTGCCCAAGACGTTCGATGGCTTGTTCTACGTCGAGGATGCGTCCGGCATCAATGCAGGCGTCAGCGACCTGTTGTTCATCCAGTTCGACATGGATGGCATCGCCGCCACGCTTGTCGGCAAGACGACGGCGGGCGTGGTCGACGATGATCTGGCGCATGGCCAGCGACATCACCCGCATCAGGTGGCTGCGGTCGTGGATGGCAGCGTCATCGTGACGAAAGACCTTGAGGAAGGCCTCGTGGACCAGGGCGGTGGTTCGCAGGGTTTCGCCGCCCTTGAATCCCTGACGCTGGTGCCGGGCAAGGCGGTGGATATCGTCATAGACCAGTCGCGCCAGCCGGTCCAGCGCATCCGGCGACTCGCCGAGATGCTCAAGCAGCTGGGTCACCTGTTGTTGTTCATCGATACTCACCGCTGCAGCTTAACCCGTCAGGCCCGCGCGGCCTTCACCTGCTCGAACCAGCCGATGATTTCCTCGACCGGAATTTCCCGACCCTCGCCGCCGCGCCGACGGTATTCGACCACGCCGGTGTCGAGGCCGCGATCACCAATGATCAGGTGATGGGGTATGCCGATCAGCTCGGCGTCGGCAAACATCACCCCGGGGCGCAGCGGACGATCATCCAGCAGCACGTCCAGCCCGGCGGACTTGAGCTGCCCATAAAGCTGATCTGCCAGCTCGCGCACCCGGTGCGACTTCTTCGCATTCATCGGTAGCACAACGACGTCAAACGGTGCCATCGGCTCAGGCCAGATGATGCCCTTGTCATCGTGGTTCTGCTCGATGGCGGCGGCAACAATGCGTGATACACCAATCCCGTAGCAGCCCATGGCCGGATGAATGCCGCGGCCGCTCTCATCCATGACGACGGCGTTCATGGCCTCGGAGTACTTGCTTCCGAGCTGAAAGATATGGCCTACCTCGATGCCGCGAATCAGTTCCAGCGTGCCGGAGCCATCGGCGGCGGGGTCGCCGCTGACGACATTGCGCAGGTCACAGACCTCCGGCAGGGGCAGGTCGCGCTCCCAGTTGATGCCGAAATAGTGCTTGCCGTCGATGTTGGCGCCGGCCGAGAAGTCACTCATCAGGGCGACCTGGCGGTCGACGACGCAGGGGATGGGCAGCTTGATCGGGCCCAGGCTGCCGGGTCCGGCACCAATCGCCTTGCGGATTTCTTCTTCGCTGGCCATGCGCAGCGGAGCGGCGACCGCGGGCAGCTTTTCAGCCTTGATCGCATTGAGCTCGTGGTCACCGCGCACCAGCAGGGCGATGAAGTCAGTGTCGGCTTCATCACTGGCTGCGACCACCAGTGTCTTGACCGTCTTCTCGATCGGCTGCTGGAACTGTTCGACCAGGTCGGCAATGCTGCGCGCGTTCGGGGTGTCGACCAGGCGCAGCGCTTCGGTGGCTGCGGCCCGCTCGCCCTGAGCTACTGCCTCGGCCTGTTCGACGTTGGCGGCATAGCTGCTCTCGGGGACGTGGGCAATCAGGTCCTCGCCGGAGTCTGCCAGCACATGAAACTCGTGGCTGACGGCGCCGCCGATGGCGCCGGAGTCGGCGGTGACCGCCTTGAAGTGCAGCTGCAGGCGTTCGAAGATGCGGCTGTAGGTGGTGTACATGAGCTGGTAGAACCGGCCCAGGCAGTCGTCATCGAGATGGAAGGAGTAGCCGTCCTTCATCAGGAACTCGCGCGCCCGCATGACGCCGAAGCGCGGCCGGATTTCATCGCGAAACTTGGTCTGGATCTGGTAAAAGCAGATCGGCAGTTGCTTGTATGAGCGCACCTCGCCGCGGGCAAAGTCGGTGATCACTTCCTCGTGAGTCGGACCGAAGGCGAACTCCCGTCCGGCGCGGTCAGCCATTTTCAACAACAGCGGGCCGAAATCTTCCCAGCGCCCCGTCTCCTGCCACAGCTCGGCAGGCTGGACCGATGGCATCAGCATTTCCAGGCAGCCGGCGGCATCCATTTCTTCGCGTACCACTTGCTCGACCTTGCGCAGCACCCGCAGGCCCAGCGGCGTCCATGTGTAGACACCCGAGGTCAGCTTGCGGATCATGCCGGCGCGCAGCATCAGCTGATGGGAGACGATTTCAGCATCAGCGGGCACTTCCCGCTGAGTAACTAGATGAAAAGCAGAGGTCTTCATGGTCAAGTGTGGACTGGCGCGAGTAAACCTCGCATTCTAGCCCGCATGCCTGCCAATTACATGCGCTCGAGCGACCCTGAGCCAGGCCCTTGCATTTACTTCTTCCGGCCGGCCAGCAGACAGCTGAGTTCCATCAGCACCACTCGTCGATGAAATCCTGAGTTTCGGCGATCATGCGCTGGCGATCCTCTTCGTCCAGCATTCTTTCTTCACCGCTCTCGGACTGCAGCAGAATACGGGTGCGCTGGGTCAGCCACATCATGTTCTGGCGCGCCTGCTCGCAGCGCTCGGCGATCAATTCCGGGTCAGGCTGCCGCTCGCTCAGCACAGGCAGTTCAGGCGGTTGCATCACGGGTGCCGCTTCGGCCTGTTCAGCCGGCGTTTCGGTCGCTCGGCTGGTCGGCCCGGCGCCGCGCGCGCCGGTGGCGATGCGCTCGTAGTCAACACCCTCCGGTGGATGGGCCGAGTAGTGCGTGACCCCGTATTCGTCGACCCACTTGTAAATGGCGTCGCCGGCCATGGCGGGCGACGAGTTCAAAGCCAGGAAGATGAAGGATGCGAGCAGGACCAGGCGAATCATGGTGCGATGACCTCCGGGGCGATAAAGAGAAAACCTGATCTGTGACTGTGCCTCAAACTGGCGCGCGGAGCAAGTGGTCCGGTTCCGATGCTATTCTTTCCTACCGAATACTTCAGTCGCCAGGCACAACCATGTCCGACAACTCCAATCAGCGGCGACCGGCGCGGGGCGCATATTTGCTGCCCAATGCCTTGACCACGCTGGCCTTGATGGCCGGTTTCTACGCAATCGTGGCAGCGATCGGCGGGCAACCGGTGGCGGCCTGTATCGCCATTCTGGTCGCCGGGCTGCTGGACGGCGTCGATGGGCGGGTAGCCCGGCTGACCAATACCCAGTCCGACTTCGGGGTCCAGTACGACAGCCTCTCTGACATGGTGTCGTTCGGAATCGCACCGGCAGTGCTGGTCTATTCCTGGTCACTGCACACCCTCGGCAACCAGGAAAACGTGGCCGAGGCCCTGAGCTGGCTGGCGGCGTTCTTTTTTTCCGCCTGCGCTGCGCTGCGCCTGGCCCGCTTCAATACCCAGGCCGGTGTCGCCGACAAGGCCTACTTCCAGGGCCTTGCCAGTCCGGCTGCCGCCGGCACTATCCTGGCTACCGTCTGGTTCAGTGTCAGTCGCGATATCGAGCCCGAGCAGGTTGCCTGGCCCTTGCTGGTGCTGACGCTGGTACTGGGAACGCTGATGGTGTCGCGCGTTCGCTATTTCAGCTTCAAGGCCTGGCCGGTCAGCGATCGGGTTCCCTTCGCCTGGATCTTTCTGCTGCTGGTCATCCTGGTGCTGCTGGCTGTGGACCCGCCGGCGGTCCTGTTCACCATCGGCCTGGTCTATGTCCTGTCGGGCATATTGATGACCGCTCGCGGACGCTACCAGCAGCGTCTGCGACGGCGCCGGGAGCGACGCGATGACGCGCCTTGACCCGGCCGCCCGCTCGCGACTGGCGGCGATGGGTATCTCGATCTGGGAGCGTCGGGTCGATGCTGCCAAGGCAGCAGCGGCCGCCAGCGCCGCAGGCAGTCGTGCAGAGCCGGCAGCGCGCGTCCGGCTGGCCTCGGGGGAAGGTGACTGGCTGCTGGTCCAGCGCCAGCCCTGGCGCGGTGATGCCGACGGCATCGTTAATGACCTGCGGGCCTGGATCGGGCCAGCGCGCTGCCGCTTTGGCCAGTGGGTGATCGACTCTCAGTCCGGTGAAGATGGTCCTGAGTTGAGCGATCGAGGCGTGCGCCATATCTTGTCGTTCGGGCCGGCGCCCGGTACTGATTGGCCGGGTCTCATCGAAACCTCGGCACTGGCAGAGCTGGCAGCTGACTGGCGCGCTCGACGGGCACTGTGGCAGCTGTTGGCGCCGGTGCTGGCCCGGTCCTGAGCATGGTTGCCGTTCTCTCGCCCAAGATCCGCATCCGGGCCATGCAGCGCTCCGACCTGGACGCTGTATGTGCGATCGAGTCCGACAGTTATCCGTTCCCATGGAGCCGAGGCATTTTCTCCGACTGTCTGCGCGTCGGCTATCGCTGTCTGGTGCTGGACCGTGACTTTGATGTGGCGGGTTACGCGGTGGCATCGCTGGCCCTGGACGAGGGCCACCTGCTCAATCTTTGCATCGACAGCTCGCACCGTCGCCAGGGGCTGGCAGGCTTGCTGCTGCACCAGGTCATGATGGATGCCCGGGTGGCCGGCATGGCGCGCGTATTTCTTGAGGTCCGGCCATCCAACCCCGGCGCGATTGCCCTGTACCAGGCCAGCGGGTTCCGACAGATCGGTCGCAGGCCCGGTTATTACCCGGCTTATGAAGGGCGCGAGGACGCGCTGGTCATGGTCTGCCATGTCGAGGATTACCGTTCGTGAGCACGACGTTGCGAGTGGCTGCGGCCCAGATCGCGCCGGTCTGGCTGGATCGCAAAGCAAGTCTTGAACGGGTTGTCGAGCAGGTCGAGCAGGCGGCGGTATCCGGGGTGGAGCTGGTGGCTTTTGGCGAAACCCTGGTGCCTGGTTATCCGTTCTGGGTTGAACGCACCGATGGCGCCCGCTTCAACTCACCCCTGCAAAAGGATCTCTACGCTCATTACGTGGACCAGGCCGTGTCGATCGAGCGCGGTGATCTTGACGTCCTCTGCGAGGCGGCTCGTCGCAACGCCATTGCTGTGGTGCTTGGCGCGCTCGAGCGCCCCGTCGAGCGCGGCGAGAGCGTCTATGCAAGCGCGATCAGCATCGGCCCGGACGGGACCATTGCCGCCTGTCAGCGCAAGCTCATGCCCACCCACGAAGAGCGCCTGGTCTGGGCCACAGGTGATGGCCATGGCCTGCGCACGCATCGCGTCGGCCCGTTCACGGTCGGCTGCCTGAACTGCTGGGAGAACTGGATGCCGCTGGCCAGAGCCAGCCTCTATGGACAGGGAGAGAACCTCCATGTCGCGATCTGGCCGGGCAGCGATCGCCTGACCCGCGACATTACCCGCTTCATCGCCCAGGAAGGTCGCTGCTTCGTTCTGTCGGCCAGCGGTCTGATGCGGCGCGAGGATTTGCCGAACGATCTCCCGCACCGGGCGCGCCTGCAGCAGGCGGTCGATGACATGCCCTGGGCCAATGGCGGCTCCTGCCTGGCCGGCCCGGATGGCCGCTGGCTGATCGAGCCTGCCGTCAATCAGCAGGGCCTGCTGATTGCCGACATCGATCTGCGCGAGGTGCGTCGTGCCCGGCACAATTTCGACCCGGCCGGTCACTATGCCCGCCCGGATGTCCTGACCTTGACGGTCAACCGTCGTCGCCAGCAAACCACCCATCTGGAAGATCCGTAGCTCGTCGGGGCAGTGTGGCTCGGGGGACGGGCGGGAAGCTGGAAGCCGTCTTCGGGGAAGCGACGAGCGCGTGCCCCGATGCTCCATGTTCGCCCTGTCGGATGACTGGGAACGCGCGTCCAGAGTCAATCCCGGAACCGAGCCGCTACAGCCCGATCATGAACAGGCCCAGGCAGAGAACAAGTCCGGCCAGCGGCACGATCACGGTTAGCGCGCCCATGGGTGCGTAGGCAGCGGCATGGGTTTCCTTGCAAATGGCGCGGATGGTGGTGACCACGTAGCCATTGTGCGGCAGTGAATCGAGCGCGCCGGAAGAGATGGCGACGACACGGTGCAGCTGATCGGGGTCGACACCCTGATCCAGATAGTGCGGCCCCAGGATCGGCAGGGCAATAGCCTGTCCGCCGGAGGCGGAGCCGGTCATGGCGGCGATGGCTGATACCGCTACGGCCGCAGAAACCAGCCCCGAGCCCGGCAGTGCCGTCACCCAGACCACCGCCGCGTCGAACGCCGGCGACACCCTTGCAACCGTGCCGAAGCCAACCACCGCCGCCGTATTGCCAATGGCGATCAGCGCTCCGGTGCCGCCTTCGGTCATGGCCTCGCCCGGCTGATGCAGATGACGGATGTTGATCAGGGCGGCACCAAAGCAGCCCGCGAGCAGGGCAATGATCAGGGCCGAGGTGCCGAGCTGGTCATGGGTGGTGAAGGAGATGCCCAGCACCAGGCCAAGCGGAATCAGGGCCAGTGCCGGATGCGGCAGGTCTTCGCGCTGACCTTCGGGATCATCGGCTCGGGCGTGGAACATCTCGCCCCGGGCCACTGCCCGGCGCAGCATCCAGCGCAGCCACAGGTACCCGCTGACGGCCATGAAGATGGCCACCACCAGGCTGGCTTCCCAGGCTGCCAGCGGGCTGGTGCCCAGGTGCTCGACCGGAATCCAGTTCTGGATTTCCGGCGAGCCCGCCGAGGTCATGGTGAAGGTAACCGAGCCGAAAGCCAGCGTTGCCGGTATGAAGCGGCGCGGCAGATTGGCACCGCGAAACAGGGCCAGGGCCATGGGGTAGACCGAAAAGGCGACCACGAACAGGCTGACGCCGCCATAGGTCAGGACGGCGCAGGCCAGAACCACGGCCAGGGCGGCGCGATCGGTGCCAAGCCGGGTGATGATCCAGCGCGAAACGCTGTCGGCGCCGCCGGAGGACTCCATCAGCTTGCCGAACAGGGAGCCGAACAGGAAGACGAAAAACCAGGAGGCGATGAAGCCGGTAAAGCCATTCATGTACTGGGTGACGAGGTTGACTCCGTCCTCGCCGGCCAGTGGCGGCAGCAGCGGTACACCGGCGGTCAGGGCCACGATCAGCGCACACAGCGGGGTCGCCACGAACAGGCTCATGCCGCGCATGGTCAGGTAGATAAGCAGGGCCAGGGCCCCGAGCAGGCCGAATAGGCTGAGCATGATGTTGCCCGCGTGTTCCTTAAAAAACCGGGCTCCATGGTCGCCGCGCGCGACCGTGACCGGGAACTGTACCAAGGTACAAGTTACAGCGCGCCGGCATTCAGTCACTCTGGCCGTCGAGAGGGACGCCCCCGCAGCCACAACAAATATCAAGATCACGGAGCGCATATGGATACTGCACGATTTTCCGCACTGAGCCTGGCCATCGCCATGGCCTTGAGCACCGGCCTGGCTGCCCAGACCGACCGGCCCGAAGATGACCGCGACGACCGCGACCTGTCGAACGTGCCGGTCGATGTGATCCAGGTAACCGCCCGTCGGCGCGAAGAGTCGGAGCTGGATGTGCCGATTTCAATGACCGCCCTGTCCGGCCAGGACCTGGCAGACGTGGGCGCCCAGGACATTACCTTTCTCAAGCAGGTGGTGCCGAATACCACCCTGGAAGTCTCGCGCGGTACCAGTAACACCTTGACCGCATTCATCCGCGGCGTCGGTCAGCAGGATCCGGTGGCCGGCTTTGAGGCTGGTGTCGGCATTTACATCGATGATGTCTTTCTCAACCGTCCCCAGGGTGCCGTGCTCGATATCTTCGATGTCGAGCGGATCGAGGTGCTGCGTGGCCCGCAGGGCACCCTGTATGGA
The DNA here is from genome assembly GCA_007695005.1 of Wenzhouxiangellaceae bacterium. Lineage (GTDB taxonomy): Bacteria > Pseudomonadota > Gammaproteobacteria > Xanthomonadales > Wenzhouxiangellaceae > Wenzhouxiangella. The sequence goes on from REEQ01000066.1 coordinate 12,735, forward strand.
CGAAACACCATTGGCGGGGCGGTCAAGTTCGTTACCCGACGGCTGGGGCGCGAGCCGGCCGCCCGCATCCGCGGCAACCTTGGCAGCTATTCGCAGCGCGACCTGATTGTCTCCGGCGAACTGCCGATGGGTGAAACCGCTGCCGTCGGCGCGGCCATTGCCAGCTTCAATCGGGATGGTTTCGGCAGTAACCTGACCACCGGCAAGGACAATTACGACAAGGACGTGCTGGCCGCCCGCGCCAGTGTCGAGTGGACGCCCACGGACAACAGCTTTATTCGTCTCGGCGGCGACTACTTCAAGGATGACTCCAACCCGATTGGTGGCCATCGCCTGATCCCGGGGCTCTTCTCCGGCGCGCCGGTGCTGGACAATGTCTATGACTCGCGCGGCGGACAGACCGGCAAGAATTTCACCGAAGCCTGGGGGGTAAGCCTGCTGGCCGAGGTCGATTTCGCCCCCGGCTGGCAGTTCAAGAGCATCACGGCCTACCGGGAAAACGAGAACATCCAGCAGATTGATTTCGATGCGCTGCCGGCGGTGGATCTCGACGTCGCCACGATTTACGACAGCGATCAGTTCAGCCAGGAATTCCAGGTCAACTTCACCACCGACCGGGCCGCCGGTGTCGCCGGCTTCTACTACCTGAACGCCAACGCTTTCGGACCCTTCGACGTGCGCCTGTTCGAAACCGGCAACCTGATCGGGGCGCCCGGGCTCAACGCCTTCACCAAGGGGGATGTGGACACCAATACCTGGTCGCTGTTTGCCGATGTCAGCTTTGACCTGGCGGCCTGGTTCGATCTGAATACCGGCCTGGAACTGTCGGTCGGCGGCCGCTACACCAGCGACAAGCGATCTTCCCGCGTGCTCCGGCAGAACCTGCTTGGCGCTTCGGAGTTTTTTGGCGGTGACCCGATTGTCCTGGCCACGACGTCGGACTTTGACGGTTCGGACACCTTCACCCAGTTCACCCCGCGGGTCAGCCTGGCCTGGAAGCCCACGCCGGACCAGAACCTCTATGTTTCCTACTCCCAGGGCTTCAAGGGCGGCGGTTTCGATCCGCGTGGTCTGACTACCCTGGCACCGGGTCGCGACGGCAACCCGCCGACCGAGGAAGACATCTTCGAGTTCATGCGCTTCGGACCGGAAACCGTGGACTCCTACGAAATCGGCCTCAAGTCGCGTTGGCTCAACGGCAGGATCAATACCAGCCTGGCCTTCTTCTACAGCGACTACACCGATATCCAGGTGCCGGGATCGATCGGCGCCGACACGACCGGCGACGGCATTGCCGATACCTTTGCGGGTGTGACAACCAATGCCGGGGCCGCCACGGTCAAGGGCTTCGAGTTCGAAATGAGCGCGATTCTGGCCCAAAGCATGCTCGCTTCCGGCGATGCGCTGACCCTGGCCACCGCCATTGGTTATGTCGATGCCGGCTACGATGAATTCATTACTGCCGTTGCCAACCCGGCCACGGGCGAAACCGCGCTGGAGGATGTGTCGGATCAGCGTGTCATCCAGAACACGCCGAAGTGGACGGCTCATGCCAACCTGCGCTATGACTGGCCGGTGGAATGGTTCGGTCAGGATGGCAATGTCTCGATCATCGGTGCCTGGTCGTATCGATCCAAGACCAACCAGTTTGAAATCCCATCGGCCTTTCTCGACCAGCCCTCCTACTCACTGTATGACCTGAGCCTGGTCTGGCGGCGTGCCGACAACCGCTACGAGATCGGTCTGCATGGTCGCAATCTCAGCGATCGGCAATACAAGGTCTCCGGCTACGTGTTCGCCACCCCGGACGGCTCAGCTTCGACCCTGGGTCTGGAGGGTGTGATGAATGCTTTCTACGGTCCGCCGCGGACAATCACCCTGACCGGCCAGATCAACTTCTGATTCCTTGCCGTTCGTTCGGCTCTCCATCGCCGGGCTCGAGTCCAGTACTCAAGCCCGGTTTTCTTTGGCGTAGTACCATGCGCCGGTGCTGAGCTTGTCTACTGCAACCATCCTCCTGGCCGGGCTGGCGTGGCTGGGCCTGCTGTTTGCAGTGGCAGTCTATGGCGAGCGTGGCCGGACGCTGACTGGCCGTCTCTGGCCGCTGATTTATTCGCTGTCCCTGGCGGTCTATTGCACGGCCTGGACCTTCTACGGAACGACCACCCAGGCGGCCCGCTTCGGCTGGCCGATACCGCCCACTTTCATCGGCACCATCGCCTTGTTTCTGCTCGGCTTTCCGTTTCTGCTCAGGCTGGTTCGCCTGAGCAAGGCCGAGAATTCGACCAGCATCGCCGACTTCATTGCCACCCGCTTCGGCAAATCGTCCGTTCTGGCCGCCACGGTTACGGCTGTGGCGATGCTGGGCATTGTTCCCTACATCGCCCTGCAGCTGAAGGCTGTGGCGATGAGCTTCAGCGCGCTGACTGCAGTTGATGCTGCCCAGGCGGAGCTGACCACCTGGCTGGACCTGGCCTTTTACGTGGCCCTGTTCATGGCCGTGTTCGCGATGCTGTTCGGGACCCGGCGTGCATCGGCCCGGGAGCATAATCGTGGCCTGGTGCTGGCCATGGCCTTCGAGTCCCTGCTCAAATTGACCGCGATGCTCGCCCTCGGCGCCTTTGTCCTGTTCGGCCTGTTCGGCGGGCCGATGGAATTGGTCGCGGCTACCGAGCGACCGGCTTTTGGCAATGTCGACAGTTTCATAACCCTGGCGCTGCTCGGTGCGTTGGCCATGTTCACCCTGCCGCACCAGTTTCATATCGGCGTGGTCGAGTGCCGGGCCGAGGCGCATTTGCGTGCCGCGCGCTGGCTGTTCCCCCTGTTTCTGGTGCTGATCAGCCTGCCGATCGTGCCCCTGGCCCTGGCCGGCAATGCCCTGCTCGCCGATCAGGGGACAGCGCCCGATCTCTACGTGCTGATGCTGCCGCTGGCCGAAGGGCGCGATTCCCTGGCCTTGTTCGCCTTTCTTGGCGGCCTGAGCGCGGCCACGGGCATGGTCATCCTGGCCTCGCTGACCCTGTCGATCATGATTGGCAATCACTGGCTGACGCCGGCCCTGGTCAATCAGGGCTGGTCACGGGTCAGTCAGCGCGGCATTCCCGTTCGCCTGCAGCGCCGGATCGGCATCGGCGTGGTCATGCTGCTGGCCTACATCTACGGCCGACTGGTCGGTACCGCCGAAGCTCTTGCCGATATCGGTGCGCTGAGCTTCTCCGGCCTGGCTCAGCTTGGCCCGGCGGTGGTGTTGGCAGTTTATCGTCCCGGGCTGCCTGCCCGGGCCGTGCTTGCCGGCTTGCTTGCCGGCGTCGGGGTCTGGGGCTATGTGCTGTTCTTGCCCTTGTTGACGGGTGCAGGCTGGGTCAGCGAAGGGCCGTTTGGCTGGTCCATGTTGGCACCCGCGCAGTTGTTCGGTCTTGGCGGTCTGGATCAGCTCAGTCGCGCCGTGCTGGTCAGCCTGCTGGTCAATGTCATGGTTACCCTGCTGCTGGCCCGCTATCTGCCGCGGGTGCGGCCAGCCGGCCCGGCAACGCGCATCGATCCGGCTATCCTGAGCCAGCTTGCCGCCCGCTTTCTGCCGGAGCAGCGGGTTGGCATGCTGTTCGACGGCGCGGCTGATTCGCAGAGCCTGGAGTCGCGCCTGGAACTGGAGCTGGCCGCGGTGGTGGGGTCGGCCTCTGCACGCCTGCTGCTGGATGCGGCGCGCGCCCGCACGCCGGCACCGCTGGAGACCGTGGCCGACCTGGTGGGCGAAGCGGCAGCGCGGGCCAGGTTTTCGCAGGAGGTGTTGTCGGGGGCACTGGAGAACATGAGCCAGGGCGTTTGCGTGGTCGATCGCGACATGCGCCTGGTGGCGTGGAACAGCGCCTATCTGGCCCTGTTCGACTATCCCGACGAGTTGATCCGGGTCGGCCGGCCAGTGGCTGATCTGTTGCGTCACAACGCCCTGCGCGGGCTGATGGGTAAGGGCGATATCGAGTCGAAGATCCGGCGACGCCTGGACCACAAGAAGGCCGGCTCGCGGCACCGGGTGGAACGACGCTGGTTCGACGGGCGGATCATTGAGATCCGCGGCAACCCGATGCCGGGCGGCGGATTCGTTGCCACCTTTACCGATGTCACGGCCTTTCGGCAAACGGCCGAGGAGCTGCGCCAGATCAACGAGACCCTGGAGCAGCGGGTGGCGCTGCGGACCGGGGAGTTGGAGCAGGCGAAGCTGCATGCCGAGCGGGCGTCTGAGGCCAAGACCCGGTTCCTGGCCGCGGTCAGCCACGATCTGGTACAGCCGCTGAACGCCGCGCAACTGCTCACCCACTCGCTGTCCGGCCGGGTGGCGGAGAGACCAGAGGCCGAAGCGCTGCGTCAGATCTCGGGAGCACTGTCAGCAACCGAGAACCTGCTCGAGGGCTTGCTGGATATTTCGCGCCTGGATGCCGGCGGGCTGGAGCCGCGGATCAGTCGCTTCCCGCTCGGTGAGCTGTTCGACCAGCTGCATGGCGAGTTTCGCCTGATGGCCGAAGAGCGCGGATTGAGCCTGCGCCGGGTTGGCACCTCGGTTTGGGTGCAGACGGACCCGCAGCTGCTGCGCCGGATCCTGCAGAACTTCTTGTCCAACGCCGTGCGCTATACCGACAGTGGTCGCATTCTGATCGGCTGCCGGCGACGAGGCAGCGATGTCCTGGTCGGTGTCTGGGACACCGGGCCGGGCATCGCGACTGCCGACCAGGCCAGCATCTTCGAAGAGTTCCGCCGCCTCGACAAGAACCGGCACGCGCCGGGCCTGGGTCTGGGCCTGGCCATCGCCGACCGCATGGCCAGTCTGCTGGATCACCCGCTCAGCCTGGTCAGCCGTCCCGGTCACGGGACCTTTTTTGGCGTCACCGTGCCGGCCAGCGCGGCCGGTCGAGTTCGCAGCGCGCCTGATCAGTCGGACGCCGCCAGCCCGGCCGGGCGCGCACTGGTGGTGGACAATGACCCCTCGATGCTGACCTCGCTGGTCTCCCTGCTTGGCGGCTGGGGCTACACGGTCAGTGCTGCAGCCAGTGCTGACGAGGCGCGCCGGCATTGGCAGCGAACCGGCGCTGACCTGTTGCTGGTCGACTACCACCTCGATCATGATCAGACCGGTCTTGATGTGGTTGAGCTGCTGCGCAGCGCAGGCTGTCGCGCGCCGACCATCATGATCAGCGCTGACCATGCGGCAGAGGTTCGGCAGGCGGCACGAGCGGCCGGCTGCGAATTCCTCCACAAGCCGTTGCGGCCGCTGGCCTTGAAGTCTCTGCTGCGACGGCTGGTTCGACCTTAGCCCCAGCCCGAGCGGCCGTCACTGAGCCGACGGTTCGACCTGCGGCCCGGTCTGAAAACGCAGCGTTGGCACGTGACGCAGGACCTCGTCGTAGTGCGCTTCGACCTTTGCCATCCGTACCCTTCCGAGAAACCCGGAGTAGGCCAGGTAGCTGACCAGAAAGCGGCGATCGGACGCCCAGCCGGGAAGAAAGCGCGGTGCATCCAGCAACCCCATGTCGGCCAGTTCGGCCAGTACCGGCACATCCTCAAGATCCAGCTTGCCGCAGAACAACAGCATCAGGATATCGGCCCGCCCGGCGGCGACGACCGAACGCAGGAAGTCATGCACCCGCAGCAGGCCGTCGAGATAGACCAGGTCCTTGGTGAAGGGCGCTCCGCCCTTAATGGGGCCGCCGCGAAACACGCGCCGGGTCTGCTCGAATGCCGCCTTGCGCTGGACCAGTGCGGTTTCCTTGTCGGCATCGCCATCGCGCTCGCGGATGCGGTCGAGGAAGTGATGGTAGACCTGAAGAAAGTCGGCGCCATCGCTGGCCATCTGGATACCCAGTACGCGGTCGGCCAGGCGGCTGAGCCGGTCCAGGTCCATGCAGCCGGTAATGAACTCGGCAAACACCGCCAGCCCTTCCTGGGTGCGGGTGGTCCCGGGATGGCTGGCGGCCAGGATGGGCAAAGCCTGCTGGGCGCGTCCGTTCAGGCTGGTGGTGACATGAATGCCGGCTTCGTGATGAACCAGCTGTTCGATGTCCCGATCAGTGAAGCGGGCGGTTGAGCGAATCCGGATGCGCTCTGGCCCGGCCGTAGCGTTGGCCGACAGGTTGTCGACCAGCTCCACCGATGGAGCCTGGTCGCCGAAAAAGCGCGCCGCCGCCTGGCGCATGCGCGCAGCCACCTCCTCGGCGCCAACCTGCGGCAGATCCGGCGCACCCAGGTCGACATGGCTAAGCTGGTCGATGATCCGTCGCAGTCGCCGGGCCAGCTCCAGCGGCGTGCGGTCGGAGTCGGCCAGTCTTTCCGACGGTGCGCCGTAGAGCTGGCGCGAGCAGTGATGAAATCCAGGCTCCCCGATCTGGCGAACCATGCGGCTGGCCAGGTCGATGCGCTCGGCGATTCGTTCGAACCAGGGCTGCGCGGGACCGGCCCGGGCAATCAGCGGTCGCGCCTGGGCCAGGGCCAGGTCAACTCCGCTGGTATCGGCACTCGGATAGCTGACCTGGGGCAGCTCACGGTCGCCCTGGGCCAGGAAGCGATCACGCACCGACAAGGGCCAGGCCAGCAGGCCGAGGATGCGCAGCGGCTGTTCGGCTGCGCGCAGCGCTCTTGCTGCAGCTGTAATTGAGGCATGGCTATCGGTCACGGCTGGTTTTCTCCTCGCGCGGCGGCTGGTAGCAGAGCGCCGACCGAGCCCGGCAGCAAGGGCCGGCCGCCTGCCAAAACAGCATGGGTTCCAAAAGCGTATAATAGAGCGTTATTTTTGCCGAATACTTAACGCGAGCTTCAACGCCCTATGCTTTTCAACAACGTCGTCATCAAATCCGTTGCTCACATCGAGCCCCCGCATCGCATCACCAGCGAGGAGGTCGCCGAGCGGCTTGCACCGACGCTGAAAAAGCTGCATGTGCCGGGTAACCCCCTGATTGACCTGGCCGGAATCATGGAACGACGTTTCTGGGATGAAGGCATGATGCCGTCCGACGGCGCTACCCTGGCTGCGCGCGAAGCCCTGGCCCAGGCCGATATCGATCCAAAGCAGATCGGCATTCTGATCAACACCTCGGTCTCGCGTGACTTCCTTGAGCCCTCGACCGCCTGCATGGTGCACGGCAACCTGAAGCTGACCGACACCTGCGAAAGCTTCGATGTCGGCAACGCCTGCCTGGCCTTCATCAATGGCATGAATATCGCCGGCCAGATGCTCGAGCGCGGACAAATTGACTATGCCTTGATCGTCAACGGCGAAAACAGCCGTGAAATCAACGATATCACCATCGACCGCCTGCTCCAGCCCGGGGTTACCCGCAAGCAGTTCAAGGCCGAGTTCGCCAGCCTGACCCTCGGCTCCGGTTCGGCGGCCATGGTCATGTCGCGTGCCGACCTCGAACCGGATGGCCACCAGTACAAGGGCGGTGTCGCCCGCGCTGCGACCCAGTTCAACAATCTTTGTCGCGGCTGGAATCATCAGATGTGGACTGATACCAAGAGTCTGCTGCGTGAGGGCATGAAGCTGGCCAGCATGACCTTTATCGCCGCCCGAACTGTCATGGGCTGGGTCGTGCAGGAGCTTGATCATGTCGTCATTCACCAGGTTTCCAAGGCCCACACGGATTCTTTCGTGCGCGCATTCGGCGCTGATCCGGCCAAGGTTTACCGCATCTTCCCGTTTCTGGGCAACATCGGGCCGGCGTCCATTCCCACCGTGATGTCGCGTCTGATCCAGGAAGGCCGGACCCAGCGTGGCGATCGCATGGCCCTGATGGGGATTGGATCGGGCCTCAATTGCGCCATGGCCGAGGTGGTCTGGTAACGACAGGAAAGGGCTCGGTTCTCAGGGTTCAGGACGATTTCCTGACCCTGGAACCTTGGTCCTTGATCCATGCACCTTGAGCCTTCCTTACCGTGTTTTCTTCCGACCTCTACCCCTTCGCCAGCCACTTCCACGAGCAGGCTGACGGTCATCGGCTGCATTACCTCGATGAAGGTGATGCTGCGGCCCCGCCCGTGGTCATGGTCCACGGCAACCCGACCTGGTCCTTTTACTACCGTGAGGTGATCAAGGGTCTGGCCGACAGCCACCGCTGCCTGGTGCCCGACCATATCGGCATGGGGCTTTCGGATCGCCCCGGCGACGATGAATACCGCTATACCCTTGCCAGCCGGCTAGACGACCTGGGCCACTGGCTGGACACAGTCGAACCGACTCGGCCGGTGGACCTGGTGGTGCATGACTGGGGTGGGGCAATTGGCCTGTCCTGGGCGGTGCGCAATATTGAGCGCGTGCGGCGCGTGGTCCTGCTCAATACCTGGGCGTTCAATATCCCGACGCATGAAAGCTTGCCGGCTTCGTTGCGATTTGCTCGCACTGGCCTGGGCGGCTTTTTGATCAACCGGTTCAACGCCTTCTCCGGTCTGGCCGTGCGCATGGCCACCGAGCGCCGCCTGGCCAGGGAGGTCGCCAGCGGCCTGGTCGCACCTTACCTGGGCAGTCCGAAGCAGCGCCTGGCCACGCTGCGCTTTGTCCAGGATATCCCGCTAAGTGAAAAAGACCCGGCCTGGTCCGTGCTGGCTGAAACCGAACGGCGTCTGGGCCAGCTGGCTGCCAGACCGGTGCTCATCGCCTGGGGGGCAAAGGATTTCGTGTTCAACGACAAGGTCCTCTCTATCTGGCGCGAACGCCTCCCCGAAGCCCGGCTCGAATACCTGGAAGACGCCGGCCACTACGTCCTTGAAGACGCCGCCGACCGCATCGTCCCCTGGATCCGCAGCTTCCTGGCAGACTGATTGGTCTGCGCTCAAGCGCCCACCGCTTTCCCTTTTCCCCTCTCCCTTTTCCCGCCCTTCAATACCATCGGTATCGTCAGCATGGTGCTGGCCGCCGCCATCAGCAACAGGGCGGTGAAAATCTCGGCGCTGATCACCTCGCGGTCGAGCAGGATGTTGGCGAAGATGATCATGATCAGGGCCTTGGTCTGCAGCAGCCAGCCGACCACGCGCGCCTCACCGGGCGGCCAGCCCAGTATTCTGCCAGCGATGGCCACACCGCCAAGCTTGCCGATCACTGCCGCGGCCAGCAATGCCGCAGCGATCACCAACACCGCTATCCCGCCCATTTCCCACTCGGTGCGAAGGCCGGTTGAGAGGAAGAACACCGGCATCATGATCAGCAGCAGGATATGACGCAAGCGGTCGAGCTGCTCCTGGCCCAGCCACTTGCTTTCGATCACGGCACCGGCCAGAAAAGCGCCAACCATGTAGTGCAGACCAGCCCAGTCGGCGGCCAGGGCGCACAGGGCCAGCCAGACCAGGGCGACAAACCAGCGATCCGCCATTGGCAGGCGCGGCAGGCCGCGGCGCATCGCCAGGGTGGCAACGACAAAACCACTGATAAAGGTGGCCTGCTTGCCCAGACGCTCGTAGTCGAGCAGGATCAGGGCCAGCACGCCCCAGATCGCAATGTCGTCGAGGCTGGCATAGCGCAGCACCCGCTGGCCCAGCGGCCGGCGCAGAATATCGAGCTTTTCCATCAGCAGGATCAGTATCGGCAGCGCGGTGACCGAGCAGGCCATACCAATACCGGCCACGAATTGCCATGGCTGGGCCGCCGGTCCCATCCAGTCGACGTTGTGCATGAGCAGGAAAATGCCGACGGCGGCGCCCATGACAATGGGCAACAGCAGGGCGAAGCCGGCCGTGACCAGGCTGTCGCGGCGATTTACCCAGGCCTGCGGCAGATCCAGTTCCAGCCCGGCTAACCAGACAAACAGGATTACACCCCAGGTGGCGATGCCGCCCAGCATGAGGATGACTTCGGCGGTGAATACCGACTGGTAGGCCTGGGGAAAGACGGCGCCCAGCAGCCCGGGCCCGAGCGCGATCCCGGTCAGGATCTGGACAACCACCAGCGGTGCCCAGCGTTCAGTCCGACCCAGCCGCCAGATCAGGTAGGGAACCGCGAGAACGATTGCCAGCGCCAGCAGCAGACTTTCGGTGGTGGTCATGGTGCCGGTATCTTGTCAGAGCCGCGCATGATAGTCGACCGGTGGCAGTGGGTTGGCAGAAAATCGGCCCGAATCACGATTGTGGGATGACAGCGCGATGTGCGCGCGCCATAGTGACGGGAGACGGTTGAATGAAGAATCGGCTGGTATGGATCCTTGCCGCGTGCGGCCTGCTGAGCGGGGCGCTGATCGCGCCGGCAATGGCCCAGAAGGTCTGGACAGGCAGCATGGACGAGGACTGGCAGCTTGCTGGCAACTGGAACCCCAGCGGCGTTCCTGCGGCCAGCGATCCGGTCGTGATCGACGGACCTGAGGGTACTACCTGGCCCCGTTTGGAGCAGGCGACCGGGCTGGCGCAGAGCCTGGTCCTGGGGCAGGCCCAGCGTGGCCGGTTGACCCTGGGCCAGACTGCAGTGCTGACGGCTCAATCCCTGTTGCTGGCCGAGCAGGCCGGCAGTGATGCCGAGCTGGTCATCGAAGGCGTGGTTGGTGGCCAGCTCGACCTGCCTGCCGTGATCGGTGGCAGTGGCGATGCGCGGCTGGTGTTTCGGCACAACCAGTCAAACTACGAATTCCGGCGGCCATCCGGAACGCCGGTCGATACCAGCGGCAGCCTGATGCTGGTGCAGGACCAGTTTTTCGCGACCCGCCTGCTGGGCCAGCACAGCCACACCGGCGGGACCCGGGTAAGACGCGGTGATCTAGACCTGTTCGGCGGGCAGCTGATCCATCCTGCGGTTGCCCTGGAGGTAGCTCCGGAGGCGTTTGATATCGGTGCTCTTTTTATCCGCAACGGCGCGCAGGCCGATGTCGGTCCTACGCTTGTTGCCGGCGCATCGGGCAGCTTTGCCAATCTTCAGGTTGGCCCGAACACAACGCTGGATATCAATGGTCTGCTGGCGGCCGGGGTCTCGGGCACGGCCTTTGTTGATGCCACCGGAGGCGTACTGACTGCGCAAGCGGTCAGCCTGGGCAGCAATCTGCCCGAGTCCGGGCAGGCGCAACTGAACGTGCTGGGCGCCTCCGGCCGGGTCTTCGTCAGCGGAGATGTCGATCTGGGCGGTCCAGCCGGTCTTGCCCGATATGCCATATCCAGCGGCGGTCAGTCAGAAATCGGCGGTGATCTGCGCGTAGGAGTTGGCGCTGGCGGCAGGGCCGAGCTGGCGCTGGGCGTAGTGGCCAGCCTGACCGTTGACGGTCAGCTTGGCCTGGACAACCTGGCGACATTGCATTTGGAGATCGATACCTTCAGCCACCCCGTGATCCAGGTCGCCAGCGTGTTGATCGCGCCCGGAGCCGCTCTGCAAGTGCCCGATCCGACCGATCCACCCGATCCGGGCAGCAGTTTCGTCGTGCTGGAGGCGCCTGGCGGGATCAGCGGCACATTCGGCACCGTCAGCCTGCCGGTTGGCTGGTCCCTGATACAGGAGTCCACCCGCCTGCTGGTGGCGCTTGCCCTCGCCGACGAGATCTTCGCTGACCGATTCGAGTAGCGCCGAGCTGGCTGCCTGTCAGGCTGTCGCGTACCTGGCAGAGGCGACTGTCGGAACGTGGAAATGTTGAAATCAAGAGCGTTCCTGTTACGCCCGGTGTCGGTTTGCCCGCAGGTGCCCCGACAGCGGAATCAGGAACGAGGCCAGGGCCAGCAGAATCAGGATCAAGGTCAGCGGCCGGGTAAAGAACACACTGAAGCCATCCATCATGATGGCGCGGCGGAAGTTGGTCTCGGCAATACTGCCCAAAACCAGTCCCAGAATCACCGGCGCCAGGGGATAACCGTAGCGACGCAGGATCCAGCCCAGCAGACCGAAGCCCAAGCAGGCAAAGACATCGAACAGCGAGTTTCTGACCGCATAGGAACCGATCAGCGCCATCATCGTGATCAGCACATACAGCAACTCTTTCGGAATATGGGCGACCATCACCCACAGCCGGCCGCCGGCCATGCCCACGATCAGCAGCACGAACTGGGCAATCAGCATGGCTGCGAAAATGGCGTAGATCATGTCGGGATTGCGGATGAACAGCTGCGGACCTGGGGTCAGGTCGTGGATCATCATCGCCCCGATCAGCACCGCCGTTGTGGCGCTGCCAGGAATCCCCAAGGCCAGCAGCGGCACCATTGCCCCGCCGACCGAGCCTGAATCTGCCGCCTCCGAGGCCGTCACCCCCTCGGGGCTGCCCTGGCCGAACTGCTCGGGCTCGCGGCTGAAGCGCTTGGCCAGACCATAGCTGATGAACGAGCCGATGGTCGCGCCGGCGCCCGGAAAGACGCCGACCAGGGTGCCGATGGCGCCTGAGCGCAGGGTCACCCACTTCAGCTTCCAGTAGTGGGCAAATCGCGGCCAGCGATCGGTGACCTTGCCCAGCTTTTCCAGCCGCATCTCGCCTTTCTCGATACCGCGAAACACCTCGCTCAGGGCAAAGATGCCGATCAGCGCCGGGATCAACATGAAGCCGTCAGACAGCGCCGTCTTGTCGAAAGTGAAGCGCTCGGCCCCCGAGATCGGATCGGTGCCGACGGTGGCAATCAGCAGGCCGACCATCATCGCGATAAAGGCCTTGCCCCAGTTGTCGCCGGCCAGGGTGGCGATGGTGGCCATACCGAACAGGGCAAAGGCGAAGTATTCGGAAGGGTGGAAGCGCACCGCGGCGGCGGCCAGCGGCACCGAGAACAGGATCAGGATCAGGGTGCCGAACATGCCGCCCACCGATGAGGCGACGATGGAGGTGCCCAGGGCGGTGGCCGGTTTGCCCTGGCGGGTCAGGGCAAAGCCGTCGATCGCCGTGACCACCGCCGAGGGTGTGCCGGGCGCGTTGACCATGATGCCGGTGATCGAGCCGCCGTAGCTGGAACCGATATAGATGCCGACCAGCAGGATCAGGGCCAGGGTCGGAGACATCCCGTAGGTGAACGGTACCATCAGGGCTACGCCCATGGACGGCGACAGGCCGGGCATGGCGCCAATCAGAATACCCAGGACAATGCCGGCAACAATGGTCAGCAGCGGCACCAGCGCGACGACCGTGCCCAGTCCCCCGAACAAGGATTCAATCATCGCCTACCAGAACCCGCGCGGCAGATCGACGTGCAGCAGGCGCTGGAACACGAACTCCGAAAACAGCAGCCAGGAAACGGTGAGTCCGGCGATCACCACCAGCCGGCGGTAGCCCAGGTACCAGATCAGGGTAGGCATGTAGATCAGGGAGGCCAGCAGGTAACCCAGTGCCGGGATCAGCAGCAGGTAAGCCAGGAACAGGCCGACGGTAGCCAGCATGCGGCCGGTATGCAGGCTCTGATCCGGCTCCGGATTGTTGCGCAGGCAGGCCCAGACCTGCCAGGCCGCCAGCGGCAGCAGCACCGCAATCCACAGTCGCGGCACACCGCCAGGCCCGATCGGGTCGACCGGGTTGGCCGACGGCAAGGCCAGGCTCATCAGCAGCAGGATCAGGCCGGCGGCAGACAAGGCGCTCAGCAGCGCCAGCTCGCCGGCCCGCATGCGACCGGTGCGACGGGGCAGCACCAGGGCGATGCCGGCGACCAGGGCTGCGGCCGTGCCGATGGCACCGAACAAGCCGTTGCCCTGGCTGAGGCGGCGCAGTCCCGCAGCCGATTCGGCTTCCTCGGGCAGCAGCTGCAGCTCGGCCAGGTAGCGCCGGAACTCCTCGCGATCACGCTGGACCACGCGCTGGAAATCAGCATGCGAGCGGTAGCGCAGGTTGACGGCCTCGTGCTGCCAGGAACTGACCCAGCGTGGATCATGCAGTACCTGCCGGATCAAGGCGCTGTACCAGGCATGAATCTCGTCCGACACGCCCTTGCGGAACGCAAAGCCGCGCCAGATCAGCTCGTCCTCCAGGCCTTCGATGCCCAGCTCGGCAAAGGTCGGCGCATCAGGGAATTCGCGCAGGCGATTGTCGGCAGCGACCACGACTACCCGCAGCCGGTCGGAGGTCAGCGCGTCGCGTGGATTGCCCAGATAGGCCGTGCCCAGGCCGCCGAGCAGCGCGGCAACGGCTTCGCCACCGCTGCCATAGGGAATCCAGCGCATGTCGATGCCAGCCCGTTCGGCCATCTTGACTCCGGAAATATGCTTCACACCACCAATGTCCACCCCCAGCCAGCGCTGGTCACGCTGGCCGTTTGCGACAAGCAGTTCCTGCCAGTTGCGCGGACCTTCTTCCTTGTTGGTGATCAGCACATGGGCGTTGTCCATGATGTAGGAATGCCAGTGGATGCGATCGATCAGATCCTCGCGTCCGCTGGCCACCATCTTGGAAATATTGGATCGGGTGACGGCCAGGAAGCGGTGCCCGTCAGCCGGCTCGCGCAGGGCTTCCTCGAAGGCGACGATGCCGCCACCGCCGGGGCGATTGATGACTGCAAATGGGTGGTCTGCTACTTCCTGGGCGATGCGTGCAAAGCGCCGTGCGGTGACATCGATCAGGCCACCCGGACTGGTGTAGACGATCAGTCGAATCGGTTGACTGGGGAAGCCGTCCAACTCGGGCAGTGTCGACGGCGGCCAGTCTTCGGCCAGCACAGCCGTATTCAGAACGGCCCCGAGGGCTAGAGCCGCCAGGAGACGCAGGGCGAGCCCTGATATAGAGAAAGCGCGAGGCATAGAATTCGGGCGCTGGCGAGCCTTGAGCGAGCCAATCACGCAACTTATCAGGCAAATGTTACCGATTTATTGCAGTGGCCGCTGGCGGCGCATTGACCGAGCGCGAGGTCGCAACCCAAGCCACCTGCAAACAGGCTCCAATGCCTCTCAGCGCTGCGGTCTGGCGCCGAAACAGCCTCAGGAAGCACCGATGGCACCGAAGGTAACGAAATGCTCGCTTCCCCACTTTGGGGTCTCCGGGTTAATGAGCTGGCAGGTATGTGAATCGTATTCAGCCGCAGCGTGCCCTGGGTTACTGCCAGGGGTTGCAGTCGTAGCCTGCGATTCGGAACTCGCCGCGGTTGCCTTCGAGCACCCCCATGCCCAGGCCGATCGGAGCAAAGTCGTAGCCAAGCAGGATGTTGTTGCAGTCCAGCGGCTCGATGATGATGCTGCCCACTTCCTCGACGCTGATGTCGGATGGATTGAACACGCCTGGCCCCAGGCCGAAGAACTCGCCGCCGGTGATGCGCAGCAGGCCCATTTCCACGCCCGGGAATCCGGGCGGCTCGCCGCCGGTGTTGGCAACCAGCCAGGTCGGCTCGCCATTGAGGTAGGTGAAGAAAATGGCAAAAATGAAGTTGGTATCGTCGACCAGTTCGCCGACGATCAGCTGCAGTCCGGTGGACGGAATGCCGTCGAAGGTAAATTGCCCGGACATCCGCCCGTGCAGACGGGGTATGTCCTGGGGCGGGTCGAGTTGCATAGAGTAAGGCTCGACATCGATGATGGTCCAGGCATTGTCGATGTGCGGGGAGAACGCGGTCCAGCTCAGCTCCAGAGTGAACAGGCCGTTATAGTCTTCCGGCGCAAACAGGCCGCTGCCGTCGGCAGACAGCGCATCGACACCCAGAATGAAGGTTTCACCGGCCGTGGTCACCACATCACCGGTGGCGCCAACGTTGCCGGAGGCAGGTAGGCGCTGCAGCTGGGCCTGATGCTCCGGAAATTCCACTGTGCCGGCCTCGGCCCAGACCTGGGGCACCAGCACCGGAAACTGACCGCTGACTTTTTGCAGCCGTACCAGCACCACCGACATGCCGGGATCAAAGCAGCCGCTGCGCCAGACCGTGACCCGGATTCGCGCATCCTTGTTCAAGCTGCCGATGCTGGGTACCGAAATGACTTCGTTGAACAACTGGTTGTCCGAGCTCGACGGTGCGGTCGGCAGGCTCCTGGCCAGACAGCCCGGCGGGTAGGGGGTATGCAGGATGTCGGTCAGGACATTGATTTCGCCGCTCGCGGCGGCGCGGCCGGAGGCCAGAACAAGCAGGAGCAACATCACACGGCGCATGGCAAACAGTCTCGCGAGGATTTCCCGGCATTTTAGCCGCCCTTGCTGACCGGGACCTGAATCAACGGAAAGGCGGCAGCCGGTGCAGGGCCAGTCTGCCGGCAATCAGTCCATCGGATACAATGGCGCGTTTGACTCACCGGAGTAATCTCAGGTATGGCCGGTCATAGCAAATGGGCCAATATCCAGCATCGCAAGAAGGCGCAGGACGCCAAGCGCGGCAAGATTTTCACCCGCCTGATTCGCGAGATCAGCGTCGCCGCCCGTGAGGGGGGCGGTGATCCCGATGCCAATCCACGCCTGCGACTGGCGATGGACCGGGCCAACGCGGCCAACGTGCCCAAGGACAATATCGAACGGGCGATCAAGAAAGCCATCGGCGAACTCGATGGTGCCAGCTACGAGGAAATCCGCTATGAAGGCTATGCCCCGGGCGGCGTTGCGGTAATGGTCGACTGCCTGACCGACAACCGCAACCGCACGGTCGCGGCCGTGCGCCATGCCTTCACCAAGCACGGTGGCAATCTGGGCACCGATGGCTCGGTCGGCTACCTGTTCGAGAAAAAAGGGGTGATCACCTTTGCGCCGGGGACTGACGAAGACCAGGTCATGGAAATCGCCCTGGAAGCCGGTGCCGAGGATATCGTCGCCGATGAGGACGGCAGCATCGAGGTGCTGACCGCAGCGGAGGATTTCGAGGCCGTGCGCGATGCGCTGCGCGCTGCCGGCCTGCAGGCCGAGCAGGGTGAGATCACCCAGCGTGCCAGTACCTTGATCGAGGTCGATGTCGAGACCGGGCAGAAACTGCTTAAATTCCTCGACATGCTCGAAGACCTGGATGATACCCAAGACGTGTGGTCGAACGCCGAGATACCGTCCGAGGCTTACGCGGATTGATGCGTATCCTCGGCCTGGATCCGGGCTCGCGGGTGACCGGTGTCGGTATCATCGACGGTGAGCGCCTGATTCATGCCGAGGATCTCAAGCTCGGCGATGGGCCCTTGCCGGAGCGCCTGGGGCTGATTTTTTCGCGGCTGAAGGTGATCATCGCCGACTACCAGCCGCAGGTGGCGGCAGTGGAGACAGTGTTCATGAGCCGCAACGCCCAATCGGCAATCAAGCTGGGCCAGGCGCGCGGCGCTGCCATCTGCGCTGCCGTGGCCGCTGGCCTCGAAGTTCACGAATATGCACCACGGGCGATCAAGCAGGCCCTGGTCGGCCGCGGCGGGGCGGCCAAGGAGCAGGTTCAGCACATGACCCGGATTCTTCTGAAAATTGATCAGCGCCTGGGTGCGGATGCCTCCGATGCCCTGGCCGTCGCTCTCTGCCACCACCATACCGCCCAGACCAATCGACGTCTGCCGGCAGGAATCGTGCTGCGATGATTGTCCAGCTGAAAGGCACCCTGATCAGCAAGCGCCCGCCGCTGCTGGCGGTGGACGTCCACGGTGTCGGCTACGAGGTCGAGGCCCCGTTGAGCGTCTTTGACCAGCTCCCAGCTGTCGGCGAGCCAGTGACCCTGCTGACCCAGATGATCGTGCGTGAGGACTCGCAGACGCTCTACGGTTTCAGTCGTGAGTCCGACCGCGCCCTGTTCCGTGAACTGCTCAAGATATCCGGTGTCGGCCCGCGCCTGGCCCTGGCGATACTCTCAGGCGTCAGCGGCAATGACTTCGCCCTGATGGTAGAGGCCGGCGATGCCCAGGCGCTGACCCGTCTGCCCGGCATTGGCAAGAAAACCGCCGAACGCCTGATCCTGGAGATGCGCGGGCGGCTGCCGGAGCAGGAGGGCGGTAGCGCGGTCACGGGAGCGGGTGATGCCGCGGCCGAAGCGCGCGCGGCCCTGGCCGCGCTGGGATACTCGGCGGCGGAAGCTTTGAAAATGGTCCGAGCGGTGGCCAACCAGGACCAGTCTGCCGAGGCCCTGATACGTGCCGCCCTGAAGCAGAAGATGAGTGGGTAGGGACGCATGGAAGAACGCCTGATCACCGCCGCTACCCAGCCGGAAGAGGCGCGCATCGAGGCCACTCTGCGGCCCGGGCGGCTGGCTGAGTACATCGGCCAGCCGGTGATGAAGGAGCGGCTGGAAATTTACCTCGAGTCCGCCCGGCGTCGCCACGAGGCCCTGGATCATGTCCTGATCTTTGGCCCGCCGGGCCTGGGCAAAACCACCCTGGCCCACGTGATTGCCGCCGAGATGGGCAGTCAGTTACGCCAGACATCCGGTCCGGTACTGGAGCGGGCCGGTGATCTGGCCGCGCTGCTGACCAACCTGGAGCCCGGTGATGTCTTGTTCGTTGACGAGATCCACCGCCTGAGCCCCGTGGTCGAGGAAGTGCTGTACCCGGCCATGGAGGATTACCGCATTGACATCATCATCGGCGAAGGTCCGGCGGCGCGCTCCATCCAGCTCGACCTGCCGCGTTTTACCCTGGTAGGCGCTACCACCCGCGCCGGCCTGCTGACCTCACCGCTGCGCGATCGCTTCGGCATCGTCGAGCGCCTGGAATTCTATGCCCCCGATGATCTGGCCCGAATCGTCAGCCGTTCGGCCGGCATTCTCGGTATCGAGTGCGAGCGAGAGGGCGCGGCCGAGATTGCCCGCCGTGCCCGCGGCACGCCGCGCATTGCCAATCGACTGCTGCGGCGCGTGCGTGACTTCGCCCAGGTCAGGGCCGAGGGTCGAATTGCCGAAGACGTCGCCCGCCAGGCCCTGGAGATGATGCAGGTCGACAAGCGCGGTTTCGATACCATGGACAGGCGATTGCTCCAGGTGCTGATCGAACACTTCAGTGGGGGTCCGGTCGGCGTCGAAAGCCTGGCTGCGTCCCTGTCCGAGGAGCGCGGCACGATCGAGGATGTGATCGAGCCCTACCTGATCCAGGAAGGCTATCTGGTTCGCACTGCCCGCGGCCGCATGGCCACCCCCAAGGCCTGGCAGCATCTGGGCTTGAAGCCGCCGGATGGGACGGGGATAGGGGACCTGTTCTCAGGGTAAAGCCGGGACGATGTGAGCGGGGAGACGGAAGAGGATGGTTGATATCGAGCCGCATTCACCACCAACAGAAGAAATCACCATGAAATACCGGGTTTACTGGGAAGATACCGACGCCGGCGGAGTGGTTTACCACGCCCGCTACCTGGCCTTTTTCGAACGGGCACGCTCCGACTGGCTGCTGGCGCTGGGCTATCCCCAGGTTGAACTGAAGAACAGGCTCAACCGCCTGTTCGCGGTCAGCCGGATGGATACCCACTTCATCAGCCCGGCACGCCTGGAAGATGAACTTGAGGTCTCGGTCGTCGTCGAACAGGTTCGGCCAGCCTCGGTTTATTTCAGTCAGACTATTCACCGTGTTGCCGACGGCGAACTGCTGGCCCGGGCCGATGTCCGGGCGGTTTGCCTGGCAGCCGATACTTTTCGGCCGGCGCGGGCGCCGGCCGTATTGTTCGAAGCCATCCGACATTTACAACGGGAAACGATTTCATGAATTCATCGCAAATGGGCATCTGGGAGCTGATCCTGGAGGCCAGTCTGCTGGTGCAGGGCGTCATGGCCCTGCTGGTGCTGGCCTCGCTGGCCTCGTGGATGGTGATATTCCGCAAGCGCCAGCAGCTGGGCCGGGCCGAGAAGCGCGCGCGTGACTTCGAAGAGAAGTTCTGGTCAGGTGCCGACCTGAACCAGCTTTATGACAAGGTCGCCGGCAACGCTGCCGGGCGCGAGGGTATCGAATCGATTTTCGAGGCGGGCTTCCGCGAGTTCTCGCGCCTGCGCGAAGAGCGCCACCTGCACCCCGACACCCTGACCAACGGCGCCCAGCGCGCCATGCGGGTGACCCTGACCCGGGAGATGGAGCGCCTGGAACATCATCTGAGTTTTCTGGCTACGGTCGGCTCGGTCAGCCCCTACGTTGGTCTGTTCGGTACCGTCTGGGGGATCATGAACTCCTTCCGCGGCCTGGCTGGCGCTCACCAGGCGACCATCGCCATGGTAGCCCCGGGCATTGCCGAGGCTCTCATCGCCACCGCCATGGGCCTGTTCGCAGCCATCCCGGCAGTGGTCGCCTTCAACAAGTATTCATCCCAGGTCGAGCGCCTGGAAATGCGCTACGACAATTTCAAGGAAGAGTTCGCCGCCATTCTGCACCGCCAGGCCCGTCGCCTGAGCGAAAAGGCCTGATTCGTCATGTCCGAGCATTACATCAGGCGCCGGCGCAAGCGCATGTCGGAAATGAACGTCGTGCCCTATATCGACGTCATGCTGGTGCTGCTGGTCATCTTCATGATCACCGCGCCGCTGATGAACCTGGGCGTGGAAATCGACCTGCCGCAGGCCACCGCAGAGCCGCTCAGCGACCAGGGTGATCCGCTGATGGTTACCGTGACCCGCAACGGCGATTTCTTTCTCGATACCGGCGATCAGCCGCAGCTCGTGGATGGTGAGACACTGGTCAGCACGATCGCTGCCATTGCCGCCCGCAACCCGGATCTGCAAGTGCTGGTCGGCGGTGATCGCGACGCAGCCTACCAGCACATCTACGCCGCCATGGTCTACCTGCAGCGCGCCGGTGTGCCGTCGGTCGGGCTGATCGGTGATCCGGACGAAGACTGACCAACCGCCGACCGGCATGGCCGACATGATCTCCCCCCAGCGCAAACAGGCATTGAAGGATGGCCTGCAGGCTTTCGGCCTGGCCGTGGCCGTGCACCTGGCCTTTGGCTTGCTGCTGTTCATCGGTGCCTGGGACTGGCCGCGCTTTGATCCACCCGATCCGCCGGTGCGGGTAACCCTGGTTGATATGGGGCCGATGGTTGAGCAGCGGCGCGCTGATGAGGCTGAGCGCCAGGCCGAACAGGAGCGTCAGCGCCAGGCCGAGCAGGAACGCCAGCGCCAGGTTGAGCAGGAGCGTCAGGCCGAACAGGCTCGCCGCGAGGAAGAGCAGCGTCGCCAGGAGGCCGAACGCCAGCGCGAGGCTGAACGTCAGCGTGAGATCGAACGTCGCGAGCGTGAGCTGGCCGAGCGCCGCGCCGAGCAGGAGCGCCGCCAGGCCGAACTGGAGCGCCAGCGCAGGGCCGACGAGGAGCGTCGCCAGGCCGAGGAAGAACGCCGTCGCCAGGAAGAGGCCCGCCAGCGTGAGTTGGAAGAATTGCGCCGCCAGCGCGAGGAAGCGCAGCGTCGCCGCGAGGAAGAAGAGCGTCGCATGGCCGAGCTTGCCGAGCGTCGCGCTGCTGACGATGCCGAGCGCCAGGCTCGGGAGGAAGCAGAGCGCTTGCGCCTGGCCGCCGAGCAGGCGGCCGAAGAGGGGCGCCGCGCGACCCTTCGAGAGGAATACATCAGCACGATCCGCGAGTTGGTCCGGCGCAACTGGAACCGACCGCCGACCACTCGCCCAGGCGTACTGTGCCGGGTGCGCGTGGTCCAGATTCCCGGCGGGGAAATAATTGCCGCCGAAATTGTCCGACCCTGCAACGCTGACGAAGCGACCCGCCGATCCATAGTCGCTGCGGTCATGCGGGTCGGCGAACTTCCCTACCGAGGTTATGAGAGTGTATTTGCCAGAGAAATTGATTTCGACTTCCGCTTCGACGGTTGAACGGGCTCGGCGCCTGGTCCTGCTGGTCCTGCTGCTGGCCTTGCTGCCTGCATCGGTCTGGGCACAGCTTCGCATCGAGATTGTCGACGGCGTTGAAGGCGCCATGCCGATTGCGGTGGTGCCGTTTGCCTGGGACTCCAGCGAGCCGGCGCCGGCCACCGGTGTGGCCGAGATCATCAGTGCCAACCTGCGCCGCTCGGGTCTGTTCGATCCAATGGCCGAGCGTGACATGATTGATCGGCCGACCCGGCCGCCGGAAGTCAGGTTCGGAAGCTGGCGCCTGCTGCGGGTTGACCACGTGGTGGTCGGTCGGGTGACTGACGGACCGGATGGCTGGGGCCAGGAGATCGAATACCACTTGCTCGATGTGCATACCGGCCGAATTCTGTTGTCGCAGGCGATGCCGGTAGCGCCGGGCGATCTGCGTTTCGGCGCCCACCGCGTCAGCGACGCTGTCTATGAAGCCCTGATCGGTATCCCCGGTGCCTTTGCTACCCGCATCGCCTACGTGGTCGTGACTGGGCTGGGCAGCGGCGACGAGGTCTTCGAACTGGTCGTGGCCGACGCCGATGGTCACAATCCGCAGACCATCGTCCGCAACACCCAGCCGATCCTGTCGCCGGCCTGGTCGCCGGATGGTCGTCGCCTGGCCTATGTCTCATTCGCAACCGGTCGCTCCAACATCATTGTCCAGGACCTGTTTACCGGGCAAATGCGCACGGTAAGCTCCGAGCGAGGCATCAACGGCGCACCGGCCTGGTCGCCGGACGGGCGCGAGCTGGCGGTCAGCCTGTCTCGCGGCGGCAGCCCGGATATCTGGGTGATCAACGTCGATGGCGAATCCCGACCGCGTCAGCTCACCCATCATTGGTCAATCAACACCGAGGCTGCCTGGTCGCACGATGGACGCCACATCTATTTCACATCCGACCGGGCCGGAAGGCCGCAGGTGTTCCGGATGGATCGCAACGGCGACAATGTAAGCCGAGTCACCAACGAGGGTCGCTACAACGCCCGCCCCAGCCTGGCCAACCGGGACCGGCTAATGGCCGTGGTGTACAGCGATGGCGATAATGATTTCCGCATTGCCATCCATGATCGCGAAACGGAGCGTTTGCGTGTATTATCTGACGGCCGGCTGGACGAGTCGCCAAGTTTCGCGCCGAACGGCAGCATGGTTTTGTACGCTGCGCGCCAGGATGGTCGCGGCGTGCTTGCTGCTGTCTCGGCCGATGGCAGGGTAAGACAGCGACTCGTGGTGAGTGAAGGCGATGTACGGGAGCCGGCCTGGTCGCCAATAATTCGATAAATGCCCCCAATCAACACCTGTGAAATCGTGGAGGTTTCATGAACACTGTAATGCGTTTTGCTGCCCTTGTGATGATGGCTGCGCTGATTGCCGCCTGCGCCAGGGAAGTGACCCCGGAGCCGGCGCCGCCCGAGCCGACTCCGCCGCGCCCGGCTGAGCGCCCGGTCGAGACCGAACGTCTCGATCCGCGTGACTTCACCGACGCCCGCAACCTGGACAACCCGGACAGCCTGCTGAGCCAGCGTGTCATTTACTTTGAATTTGACCGCTCGAATGTACGCGCCCAGTACCGTCCGATCGTTGACGCCCACGCCGCCTATCTGCGGGCCAATCCCTCGGCTCGTGTCATTCTCGAAGGCCACACTGACGAGCGCGGTTCGCGCGAGTACAACTTGGGCTTGGGCGAGCGTCGTGGTAACTCCGTGTACGAAATCCTGCGTGCCTCCAACGTGCCGTCTCGCCAGATCGAAGTGGTGAGCTACGGTGAGGAGCGTCCGGTCTGCCGCCAGAGCAATGAAGATTGCTGGCAGCGCAACCGGCGCACGGAGATCGTCTACACCGCACGCTGACATGGCTGGTCTGGCAAACCATCGCATGTTTCTGCCCGGCATGGCGGCCTTGATATTGGCCGCCATGCCGCTTTCCGTTCCGGCCCAGGATGGCGGTGACGCCATGCTGGTGGTGCGGGTGCAGGAGCTGCTGGAAGAGATTCGTGAGCTGCGTGGCATGGTTGAAAGCCAGGCTCGTGAAATCGAGAACCTGCGCCGTCGTCAGCGCGACCAGTATCTGGATCTTGACCAGCGACTGCAGCAGCTGGGGCGTGACGGCACTGCTGTCATCGGCCTGCCTGATGCGCAGCCGGAGGCCCGGGAGATGGTCGACAGCGTACGTCCGATCGCGCCCGTGGCCGAGATGCCGCGAGCCGATGTCCCGGAGGTGCGCGCTCCGATCGAGGCCGATTTCGAGGTCACCACATTGCCGGCACCGGCCGGGAGCGGGCCACGCGACCTCGGGACGCCTTCGGCCGAGGAGCAGGCTGCCTATGATCGGGCCTTCCGGGCGCTGCGTGAAACCCGTTACGCTGATGCCGCTGAGCTCTTTGCCAGCTTTCTCGACCAGTTTCCGGATTCAGTCTATGCACCCAACGCGCAATACTGGCTGGCCGAGACCTACTACGTCACCCGCGATTTCAATACCGCGCTGGGACTGTTCAATCAGCTGCTCGATCGCTATCCCGGCAGCAACAAGGAAGGCGATGCACTGTTGAAGATCGGTTTCAGCCACTTCGAGCTTCGCCAATGGAGCGAGGCGAGAGCGGCGCTTGAGCAGGTCCGCGCGCAGCATCCGAATACGACCCTGGCCCGTCTGGCCGAGGGGCGTTTGCGGGATATGCGACTGGCAGGGCACTTTTGAAGCGCTGACGCGCTTCGGCAAGCGGGTAGAGGGAAGAAGGAAGAGGGCGGTTCGTCGCTTTCTCTCAGGTAAGCGTGCATGTCTGACGACCGTCTGAAAATCACCGAGATTTTTGCCTCCATTCAGGGGGAGTCGGACCTGGTGGGGTGGCCTACGGTGTTTGTGCGGCTGACCGGTTGTCCGCTACGATGCCGCTGGTGTGATACGCCGTATTCCTTCCATGGCGGGCAGTGGTTCGAGTTCGATGCGATCGTCGATGAAGTTCGGCGGCTGGGGCCAAAGCGTGTCTGTGTAACGGGCGGAGAGCCGCTGGCGCAGAAGCGTTGTCTGGCATTGCTGACACGCCTCTGCGACGAGGGTTTCACCGTATCACTGGAAACCAGCGGTGCGATTTCCGTTGCCGAGGTCGACCCTCGGGTCATCAAGGTCGTTGATTTCAAGGCGCCCGGGTCGGCCGAGATGGATCGCAACCTGTGGGCCAATATCGACCATCTTCAGCCGCATGACCAGATCAAGATCGTGATTGCCGATCGCGCGGATTTCGACTGGGCCATGGCCGAGTCGAGAACGCGCAAGCTGGATCGCTGGCAACTGTTGTTTTCACCGGTCTGGAATGAGTTGCAGCCAGGCGAGCTGGCCGCCTGGATTCTCGAGACGCGCGCGCCGGTGCGTCTGCAGGTGCAATTGCACAAGTATCTTTGGGGTGAAGAGCCCGGTCGTTGAGCTCGGTGGGCTCTGCAGGAAACGGCTCTCGCCCGAGCCCAGGGCCACCAGGCCGATTCGTGTGAACAACCGGGGCGCGATAGAATCAAACGAGATCAAAATCTGGATGGAGTCACGAACAACATGGATTTGAGCCGCACACTTGACCAGGTACGCAAGGCGGTTGCCGAGGCCGGCGCCAAGATCCTCGAGATCTACGCCGACCCGCGCCGGTTTGATACCGAAACAAAGGATGATGACAGCCCGCTGACAGCCGCTGACGTGGCCGCCAACAAGATGCTGGTGGCACGCTTGCGCGAAATCGCGCCGGACATTCCGATCCTGTCCGAAGAGTCAAAGCAGGCGCCCTGGCATGAACGCAGGCACTGGCAGCAATGCTGGGTGGTCGATCCGCTGGACGGGACCAAGGAGTTTCTCAAGCGCAACGACGAATTCACCGTCAACGTCGCCCTGGTTCGCGATCACAAGCCGGTGCTGGGGGTGGTCTATGCGCCGGCTCTGCAACGCTGGTACTTCGCTGCGCGCCATGAAGGCGCCTGGCGACAGCACGGTGGCAAGGTCATCGAGCGCATCCACGTTGCCGAGAAGGTGCATGATCGACCATGGCGCGTGGTTGGCAGCCGTTCCCACAATACGGCTGCAGTGGACGCCTTTGTCGAAGCTCTGGGCGATGCCGAAATGCTGGCCATGGGCTCGTCCCTCAAACTTTGCCTGGTTGCTGATGGCAGCGCCGATGTCTATCCCCGTCTGGGGCCGACCAGCGAGTGGGATACGGCTGCGGCACAGGCCGTGGTTGAGGAGGCGGGCGGGCAGGTCTTGAATGCCGAGACCGGAGAGCCACTGACCTACAATGCGCGCGAGTCCATTCTCAACCCGCACTTCATTGTTTGTGCCAAGGCTGCTGACCCGGCCTGGTTCGGGCGCTGAGTCTGCCGCCGGCTCGGCGGCCATCGGCTGGGGAGCATGAGTGGATGCCATAGATCAGGAAGCTTGGGCGATCTGCCAGATTGCTCTGATGTGATCTACATGCCTCCGGGTCAATAACTGCTAGAGTATTTTTGTCTTTGCGTGCGGGGAACCCCGGTATGTCTGTTGCCAGCCAAGGCGCGGCTACGCGCATGAGCCACCTGGCCATGCTTGAAGCCGAAGCCATCCACATCATTCGCGAGGTGGCTGCCGAGTTCACTCGGCCGGTCATGCTGTATTCGGTCGGCAAGGACTCCGGCGTCATGCTGCATCTGGCTCGCAAGGCCTTTTATCCTGCGCCGCCGCCGTTTCCGTTGCTGCACGTCGACACGACCTGGAAGTTTCGGGCGATGTACGAGTTCCGCGACCGCATTGCCGCCGAAGTCGGCATGGAGTTGCTGGTCCATATCAATCAGGATGGGGTAGCCCAGGGCGTTGGCCCCTTCAGCCACGGCTCCAGGGTCCATACCGACATCATGAAGACCCAGTCGCTGAAGCAGGCGCTGGACAAGTACGGCTTCGATGCCGCTTTTGGCGGAGCGCGCCGTGACGAGGAGCGCTCCCGGGCCAAGGAACGGGTGTTCTCGTTCCGCGACCGCCAGCATGCCTGGGACCCGAAAAACCAGCGCCCCGAGCTGTGGAACCTGTACAACGGCCGGGTTCAGAAGGGCGAATCGATCCGGGTGTTCCCGCTGTCGAACTGGACCGAGCTGGACATCTGGCAGTACATCTACCAGGAAGACATCCCCATGGTGCCGCTGTATTTTGCCGCTGAGCGCCCCGTGGTCGAGCGCGACGGCATGCTGCTGATGGTCGATGATGGCCGCATTCCCTTGCAGCCGGGCGAGCGTCCCAGGCCGCGCATGGTCCGCTTCCGCACCCTGGGCTGCTGGCCGCTGACCGGCGCGGTCGAATCCACCGCGACCACCTTGCTGGATGTGATCGAAGAAACCATTCAGGTCAAGCACTCCGAGCGCCAGGGGCGGGCCATCGATCAGGACGTCGGTGCCTCGATGGAAGAGAAGAAACGTCAAGGGTATTTTTGAAAGAGCGGGGAGTGGGAGAAGGGAAAAGGGCAAAGACGAGCGTTCCTCCCGACCATCCAGAAGCCGCCAGCCGCATTCCGCAAACCTTAAACCGCAAAGCTTTTCCTTATGTCGATAGAGACCCTGCTTCAGGAACATGCCGAGAAAGACCTGCTCCGCTTCATTACCTGCGGTTCCGTGGATGATGGCAAGTCGACGCTGATCGGGCGTTTGCTGTTTGATTCGCGCCAGGTCTACGAAGACCAGCTGTCGGCGGTCGAGCGTGATTCGCGCAAGTGGGGCACCCAGGGCGAAGCCACCGATCTGGCCTTGCTGGTCGATGGTTTGCAATCCGAGCGCGAGCAAGGCATCACGATCGATGTCGCCTATCGCTATTTTTCGACTCCGACTCGCAAGTTCATCATTGCCGATACGCCTGGCCATGAGCAGTACACCCGCAACATGGCGACCGGCGCATCAACGGCCGATGCCGCCGTGATTCTGGTCGATGCGCGAAGAGGCTTGCAGACTCAGACCCGACGTCACAGCTTCATCGTTTCCCTGCTGGGCATCGAGCAAGTGGTGGTCGCGATCAACAAGATGGACCTGGTCGACTACGATCAGGCACGCTTCGAGAACATCTGCGCAGACTACCAGGCCTTTGCCGACAAGCTGGATTTCGCCGCCATTCACTGTTTGCCGGTGGTTGCCCTGCATGGCGACAACATGCTTGAGCAGTCAGATCGCATGCCCTGGTACCAGGGCCCACCGCTGCTTGGCTTGCTGGAGAGCCTGCCGACCCGGCAGCAGCGCAGCGACGGCCAGTTCCGCTTTCCTGTTCAGTACGTCAATCGCCACAGCTCGGACTTTCGCGGCTTTGCCGGTACCGTTGCCAGCGGGCAGATTGAATTAGGCGAGCGCGTCATGGTCGTGCCTTCCGGGCGCCAGACCGAAGTGGCGGGGATTGTCTGTTTCGACGGCAACCGCGAGCGGGCCACGGCTGGTGAAGCAGTGACCCTGACCCTGACCGATGAAATCGACATCAGCCGCGGCGATATGCTGGTGCGCCCCGATGCCCGTCCGCGGGTGGCCGAGGCATTGGATGCCCGGGTCGTCTGGATGGTTGATCAGCCGCTGCTGACCGGTCGCCAGTACGACATCAAGCTCGGCACCCGCACCATGTCGGCCACGCCCGAACTGATCCACCACCGGATCGATGTCAACACCCTCGAGCATCAGCATGTCGAGCAGCTTGATCTGAATGAAATCGCACTGGTCCGCTGGCGGCTGAGCGCGCCTGCCGCCTTCGACAGCTATCGCACCTGCCCGGCAACCGGTGCCTTTGTCATCATCGACCGGATCAGCAACCTGACCGTAGGTGCCGGCATGGTCGTGCGGCCGGTGACCGACAGCCTTGCGGACAAGTCGCAGAACGTGGTCTGGCACGAGCATCGCATTGCCAAGAGCCAGCGCGCCGGTCAGAAGTCCCAGCGCCCGGCCGTGCTCTGGTTTACCGGCCTGTCCGGGGCGGGCAAGTCCTCGGTGGCCAATGCCCTGGAAATGGCCTTGTTCCAGCGCGGGTATCACTCCTACCTGCTCGATGGCGACAACGTCCGTCACGGACTCAACCGCGACCTGGGTTTCACTGATGAAGACCGGGTCGAGAATATTCGCCGCATCGGCGAAGTGGCCAGGTTGATGGCTGATGCCGGGCTGGTGGTCTTGAGCGCCTTCATTTCCCCGTTCCGCGCGGACAGGGCGATGGTCCGGGAATTGATGGAGCCAGGCGAATTCGTCGAAATCCATGTCCAGGCCAGCCTTGAGACCTGCGAAAGCCGCGACCCCAAGGGTTTGTACGCTCGCGCCCGCGCCGGCGCCATCCGCAACTTCACCGGCATCGACTCCCCCTACGAAGCCCCGGAGAAGCCCGAGGTCATCCTGGATACCGAAACCCTGTCCATCGAGGAATGCGTGGATGTCCTCCTCGACTACCTGAAGAGCCGCCGCATCCTGGTTTAGTGATCGCTCAAGCCTTGCATGAACCCCGATCCGGACAGACTGCCATAGGGTGCTTCGCCGCCGGCACAGTGGCTCCCGAAGGGCCGCCGCACAAGCGCCGTGGGCAGGGCAGGCGAAGCCGCATGGCGGTATTCGCGAAGCGAATGAAGCCTTGCGAGCGTAGCCGTTGCCCGTGTTGCACTCGCTTGAATTGGCGACGGCCAGTCCTGCGCTCGCGCGCCTTGCCCACAACGCTTGTGCGACGGCTGAGCGTTACCGTGTTGCCGCGTGGACCACTAGGGTGGCGAATAAGGCAGGTTTAGAGAAACTGGCCGAGAACGGGTTCGACTTCGAAGCGCTGGCGGAACAGTTCATCTGGATCGATGACCTGGATCAGGACCGGCAATATCAGCTCCAGCGGATCGTCCAGGCCGCTCAGCGTCAGGCTGATCTGATGCAGAAAAGCCGTGTTGAACTCGCTGTCGGCATCGGCGCTGAGGATGATCTTGATCCGCTTGGCGGAGCCCGTCGCAATCTCCCCATGCTCCGACTCCAGCGCGATCTGGCTGCCATCGGCGCGAGTCTGGCGCGCCGTCAGGCTGACCGCTGCATCGCCATTGTTCTCAATCAGCAGCCAGGCATGGGCGCGACGACCCGGCGGCAGGTCGGCGGTAATGACTGCTTCACCGGCGGTGGAACAGTTGACTTGTTCGCCCAGCTCGGCACCGCGGCCGACGCTGACCACGACCGGCAGCTGGCTGGAGGCGGCCAGCACACAGCTTGCCGGCGATGGCGGTGACGGCGGGTCTGGTGCCGGTCGGCCTGAACCGCGCTGCTGGGCACCGGGGCTGGCAGAAGCCAGCAGCATGCATCCAGCAAGGGCAATCGGTCCGAACGAAAACAGTGCGCGCATGGAGTAGGTGGTAAGGGGTCTTCGATTCAGCAACTAGTGTAGTGCCTTGCGCGATCAATGTGAAACGCAAGCCTGATGTACCATCCACCCTCAAGTATTCTGGATCAGGCGCCGACCCCATGGCCGATGAAAAGCTGAATCAGGTCAATGAGCTGCTGAAGCGCTTTTCCGAGGGTGATGAGACCGGGCTGTATGATCTGTTGCCCATGGTTTACCAGGAACTTCGGGCAATGGCCGGTCGCCAACTGGCCGCGCAGGGGCGCGATCATACCCTGCAGGCCACGGCGCTGATCAACGAGGCCTATCTGCGCCTGGCCCATCAGGAGTATCACAGCTGGGAAGACAGGCGGCAGTTTCTGCTGGTGGCTGCGACGGTGATGCGTCGGGTGTTGGTCGATTACGCGCGCGGGCGGAATGCGGCCAAGCGCCCGCAGTCCAACCTGCGCATCGATATCGAGACCGATGATCTGGGCGGGGATTTCGGGCCTGACCTGCTTGCTCTCGACCAGGTGCTCGAACAGCTGGCCGAGGTCGACGAGCGTCAGGCGCGGATTGTCGAGCTGCGCTACTTTGCCGGCTTGAGCATCCACGAAACGGCCGAAGCGCTGGAGGTGTCCGACCGCACGGTCGTGCGTGAATGGCGAATGGCCCTGGCCTGGCTCAAGCGTCGTTTGAGTACCGGCGAATAATGGGCACTGGGGCGATCAGGGCGACCCCAGCGCTCTCTCAACCTCGGCCAGGCGGCCACCAATGACGGCTTCCAGGTCCGGGCGCTGCAGCTCGCTGCCGGACTGCAGCAAGACCAGGGCGCGCCGGTAGCTTTCAGCGGCCTGATCCAGCTGCCCCTGCAGTACCAGAGAGCTGCCAAGGATATCCAGGCCCGAGACCAGGTAGACCACCTCGACACCACCGATCCGGTCCGCCCGCGCTTCCAGGTCGGGAAGAATGTCGCTGATCAATGCTTCCGCGCTGGCCGGTTCGCCCTGGCGCAGGTGCAAGGCGGCAAGATTCGCGATCGACAGGCGGTACAGGTAGTGGTCGCGTCCGGCGACGTCCTCGATCATCCGAGCCGAGGCACTGAACGCGGCCATGCTGTCATCATTGCGGCCGACGCGGGACAGGGCAACGCCGAGATTGCCGATGGTGTTGGCAAGGCGTTGGCTGGGGCCAATCAGGCGTTCGTGATCGCTGATCAAGTCCTGGTAAAGCTCGACCGCCCGTTCCGCATCGCTGGGTAGCAGGGCAGTGGCGTAGACGTAGCGGCCACGCAGCCGGCGCGGATCACCACTTTCATAGATTGATTCAGCCAGTGTCTGCGCGCGCCGGGCCGTCGCCAGCGCCTGGTCGCTGTCTCCCTGGAAAACCAGGGCCCCGACCAGGGCAGCGAGCGCTTCGAACAAGAGCTCCCGGCTGACGGCGTCCGGTCGGCGCTCAAGATCTTCGACGATCGACTCCAGTCCCGCAATGCTCGTGGCCAGCGGCTGCTCGAGGATATTGGCCTGGTTGCGCAGCAGTCGAATCCGGGTCCGCAAGGCCTCCTGTTCATGGTTCAGTGCCGCCTGTTCAAACAGGGTCATCGCCTGGCGATCGGCGGCGATCGCCTCGGATGCGCGGCCGGCCGAATCCAGCGCTGCACCAATTTCGGCCTGAATCAGCGCCAGCTCGCGCAGGCTGCCGGCAGTTGCGGGGCGGGACTGTGCCTCCTCCAACAGCGGCAGCGCTTGTTCGCCCAGGCCAAGCGCATTGTAGGCCCGCCCCAGGGTCAGATACATCGAGCTCATCACGGCCGGGTTCTCGCCGGCTGCGCTGACCAGCTTGCTGGTGCCCAGGTCGAGAATTTCGCGCACCGTTACCTCGTTGCCGCGCGAGGGCAGCGAATCGGCACCGGCCAGCAGTTCGCTCATGAACTCGGTCACGGCTTCGGCCCGGTCGCGCTCCCACGCAATGCGTTGCAGCTGGGATTCGCGGTCAAGCATGAAGACAACAAGCACGGTGGCAGCAAGCAGGGCGGCGACCACCGACCAGCGGTGGCGCCAGCTCAGTCGCCTGACCCGATACAGGGCCTGGCCGCGACGGGCCTGAACCGGCAGCTGCTTGAGAAAGCGCTGCAAGTCTTCGGCCAGTTCGCGCACCGAACCATAGCGCTGCTCGGCATCGCGGCGCAGCGCCTTGAGGACGATGGCATCGAGGTCGGTCGACACCGAAGGTTGGCCACGTTCGCGCGCAGCGCGCGACGGCGGCTTGATTTCGCCGGCGAGGATTGCCGAGGGCATCAGGTGCGGGCTGCCGATCTCGTCGAACGGGCGTGCGCCGCTGAGCAGTTCATACAGCACCACGCCCAATGAATACACATCGGTGGCGGTGGTCAGGTCACCGTTTTCGATCTGTTCGGGACTGGCATAGGCCAGGGTCAGCGCCGTATCGCGAGTTCGGGTCAGGGTCTCCAGGTCCTGATCCGGCACCAGCAGGCGGGCGATGCCGAAGTCCAGCAGCCTGGGTTCGCCTTCATCCGTGACCAGGATATTGCTGGGCTTGAGATCGCGGTGGATCACCATGTGGCGATGCGCGTAGTCGACCGCCTCGCAGACCTTCAAAAACAACTCGATTCTGCCGCGGACGTCAACCTGCCGGGTCTGGCACCATTCATCGATGCGGATGCCGTCGATGTACTCGGTCGCGAGAAAGGGCCGGCCCTCCGCGGTCAGGCCGCCGTCGACCAGGCGGGCAATATTGGGGTGGTTCAGGCGCGACAGGATCTGTCGCTCGGTCGCCAGGCGCCGGGCCAGGCTGGCATCATTGCTTTCAGTCACCTGGAGCAGCTTCAGCGCCACTTGCTGGCCGATATCGCTGCGCTCGGCGAGGTAAACCACGCTCATCCCGCCCTCGCCCAGCCGCCGCAGCAGACGGTAATCGCGCGGCAGCGGGACTTTCAGCGAGACTTCGCTCAACACCTGCTGAGCGGTGGCCTGAAACTGTTCGGGCAGGTCATCGTCGCTGGCGTCCTCGGCAGCGCTGATCAGCCAGCGCACTTCTTCCATCAGCGCCGCATCGCCAGCGCAGGCCTTCGTCAGCCACTCATCACGACCAGACGGTGGCTGGTCCAGGGCTTCCATGGCCAGTGTCTTGGCTCGACGGTAGGTCTGGGTGGCGTCACTGGTGCTCATGGGAGAAAGCTGTGTACATGAGGCCAGTCAGATTACGCTATTCTCACTGCCCGTGCAGCGCCAGGCGACAGCGCGAGCCGGAGCTGCGCGCGCTGTCTGCAGGCCTCGCCAGCGTGTCGTTTCGACCCAATGCCGAACAGGAGGTGACGTGAGCAAGCAAGACCTTGTCGACCAGCCGCGCGCAACGCGCGAAGAAGATCAGTTTGACCTGGCGGCCGTGGATGCCTGGTTGAAGCGCCATGTCGAAGGGCTCGATGGATTGCCAGAGCTGGCCCAGTTCTCCAAGGGAGCGTCCAACCTGACCTACCGCCTGCGCTATCCCGGCCGTGATCTCATCCTGCGCCGTCCACCTCCGGGTACCAAGGCGAAATCGGCTCACAACATGGTCCGCGAGCATGACATCCAGCAAGCGCTGAAGGCCGTCTATCCCTACGTCCCCGAGATGCTGGCGCTGTGCACCGACGAGGCGATCATTGGCAGTGACTTCTACGTCATGGAGCGGATCGAGGGAATTATCCTGCGAGCCAATCTGCCGCCCGGCCTGAGCCTGGAGGTCGGGCAGGCCGGCGAGCTGTGCCGGTCGGCCATTGATCGCTTGATCGAACTGCATTCCGTGGACGTCGAAAAAGCTGGCCTTGAGCGCCTGGGCAAGGGAGAAGGCTACAACCGTCGCCAGATCGAGGGCTGGTCGGGACGGTTTCGCAAGGCCAGAACCTGGAACGTGTTGTCAGGGCGCTATGTCATGGACTGGCTCGCCGAGCATATTCCCGACGAAGTTGCGATCCGCGTCATCCACGGCGACTTCCGCTTCGACAACCTGGTGCTCGATGCATCGGATCCGATGAAGATCATTGGCGTGCTGGACTGGGAGCTGGCCACCCTGGGAGATCCGCTGATGGACCTGGGCAACTCTCTGGCCTACTGGGTGCAGGCTGATGATGATCGATTCTTTCGTGGTTTCCGGCGCCAGCCCACACATATACCCGGGATGATGAAGCGCGCCGAAGTTGTTGAATATTATTGTGATCGTATGAGCTTGCGGCCGGACAACTGGGCCTTTTACGAGGTCTACGGCCTGTTTCGCCTGGCCGTCATCGCCCAGCAGATCTATTACCGTTATCATCACCGCCAGACCAGAAACCCGGCCTTCCGCCACCTGTGGCTGGCGGTCAACTACCTGCTCTGGCGCTGCCGCCGCATCATCCGCAGCCAGGCTTGAGGCTTTGCCGGATCAATGGCAAAGGGACAGGAGCCAAAAAGAACACAGCAAACACGGAAGCACTGATTGAGAATTTTCCTGGTTTCCATGGCTCCAGCAGTCTTTGCAACAGGCAGAAAACGTATCTGCAAGTTTCGGTTTTTTACAGGGTGTGAACGTGGAGAAGATTCATGATGAGTGGTGAGACGGTGTTTTCCAATCGGGGGGTGGATGCAACAGAGTTGCCGGATTACCGTGATGTGGCGCTGAAGCCGGTGGTGGCAGCTTACCTGCCGCATGCGCTGCTGACCACCGGGGGGTTCTGGGCCGTGGTGGTGTTGATTGCTCTGGTCGCACCGCGGCTGCCTTTTGTTGAACTCGACCTTGGCTGGTGGCCGGCGCTGGCGCTGGTGCCGGCGGTCTGGTTCACCGTGCTGAGCTGGATGGATGCGCGGCGGCGCGGCTGGGCGCTGCGCGAGCATGATCTGATCTATCGCTCAGGCGTGATCTGGCGCAAGACCGTGGTCGTGCCGTTTGCCCGCATCCAGCATGTAGAGACCGCCAGCGGACCGCTGGAGCGCTGGTTCGGGCTGATGCGGGTCAAGTGCTTTACCGCTGGCGGCATGATGGCAGACCTCACTGTCGAGGGGCTCGACGAGGCTCTGGCCCAGCAAGTGCGCCAGTACCTGCTCGAACAGATTCGCGATGACGTCGAGCCGGAATCGCCCCCGGCCGGGGCAGTGACCAACAGGACCGAGGACGACCCGGACCATGGCTGAAGCCGAGTGGCAGCGCCTGGCGCCGCTGGCGCTGGTGTTTCTGATTCTCAAGGGTTCGCAGAAGTTCGTTCGCGAGAACCTGTTTCTGTTCGTCGGAGCTGGAGCCGGCGCGGCCTTCCTGGACTGGATTGGTCCGCGCGAGCTGCTGCTTGGGCTGCTCGCCGTGCTGTTGATCATCCTCGCCAGCGCCATGATCTACCACCGCCGCTTTCGTTTTCGGCTGGAAGAAGATGCGGTCAGGGTCCGACGCGGTCTGCTGGTTCGCCGCGAGCTGAGAATCCGCTTTGGCCGGGTGCAGAACATTCAGCTTGGCCAGCCATTCTATTTCCGGCCCTTCGGCCTGGTGCGTTTCAGCCTGGAAACGCCGGGTGCCGCTGAGAAAGAGGTAGAGCTGCCGGGTATCCCGATGGCCCTGGCCGAGCAGATGCGTGACCGTATTGCCGGGGTGGCCGAACCGGCGCCTGACTGCGAGCACCTGGAAGCTGCTGCTGATGATGAGATCGTTTCGATACCAGCTGAAAGCGAGCAGCTGCTGTTCGCCGTTACCAGCTGGCGACTTTTCGTGCATGGCCTGAGCAGTAATCAGATCTGGTTGCTGGTCGGTGCTTTTGTCTATCTGTTTGGCACCTTCTCGGAGCGCGCATTGCGTCGCCTGTCCGATACGGAAATGTATGAGACTGTATCCGGCACCGCTGCCAGCGGTCCCTGGCTGTGGGTGGCCCTGGTCATCCTGATTGCTGCCGGCCTGTTCATCCTGTCTGGTCTGCTGGCGCTGGTGCGTTTTCACGGATTCCGCCTGCTTGATCGAAAGGGAAGGGTGGTCGGAAGCGGTGGCCTCCTCGACCGGCGCGAGCAAACCGTGCGCCGGACCAAGATCACCGGTCTGACCCTTCGCCAGACCGCGCTGGGCCGGCTCTGGGGAGCCTGGTACCTGATGGTGCGCCAGACCACCAGCGGCGCCAACGAGGTTGATTACACCCGTCAGGGTTTCGTCGTGCCCGGCTTGAGCAGGGAAGATATGGGCCTGGTCGGTGATCTGGTGACCGGCTGGCAGGTGCCCGAGTCTTTCTCCCCGATCAGCGCCCGCTATCGCCAGCGCTACTGGTTGTTCAACCTGCTGCTGTTCCTGCCGGCGCTGATTGCGCTGTCAACTTGGTTGGGCCAGGGTCACTTTGTTGTCGTGCTGGTGGGCCTGGCGCTGGCCCTGGCTACACTGCTGACCCACTTGCGCTATCGGCGCTGGGGTTGGTCGCTGAATGGCTACCAGCTATGGGTGCGTCAGGGCCTGCTCGGTCACAGCCTGGAAGTATTCGAAATCGACCGCGTCCAGCAGACCCAGATCACCCAAAGCCCTTACCAGCGTCGCCATGATCTGGCCAGTCTGAATCTGGTTTTGCCCCAGGGCAGTGTCAGTATTCCGTTCTTGCCGTTGGAAGAGGCGGCGGCTTTGGCCAACCAGGCGCTGTATGCGGCGGAAACGTCAATGATGCACAGGGTTTGAGGCGGGGAAGGGAAAAGGGAGAGGAAAAGTCCTCTCTCCTCTTCCTTCTTGCTGCCCTCAGACCCGTTCGAAAATGCCGGCGGCGCCCATGCCGGTGCCGATGCACATCGTCAC
Source organism: Wenzhouxiangellaceae bacterium (assembly GCA_007695005.1). Classification (GTDB taxonomy): domain Bacteria; phylum Pseudomonadota; class Gammaproteobacteria; order Xanthomonadales; family Wenzhouxiangellaceae; genus Wenzhouxiangella. The sequence continues at coordinate 49,406 of REEQ01000066.1, forward strand.
CATGCCATAGCGCTGCTCGCGGCGCTGCAGGCCGTGAATCAGCTTGGCGGCGAGGATGGCGCCAGTGGCGCCCAGCGGGTGGCCCAGGGCGATCGCACCGCCCAGCGGGTTGACCTTGGCCGGGTCCAGTTCCACCGTGCGCATCACCGCAAGCGCTTGCGCCGCGAAGGCTTCATTAAGCTCGATCCAGTCCAGGTCGTCCTTGGCAATGCCGGTCTGCGTGCAGACCTTCGGAATGGCCTCGATCGGACCAATGCCCATGACTTCCGGACGCACGCCGGCGACGGAAAAGCCGCGGAATACGGCCAGCGGCTTCAGATTCAGTTCCTTGACCACGCGCTCCGAGACCAGGATCAGGGCGGCGGCGCCGTCGGACATCTGCGAGCTGGTGCCGGCGGTGACGCTGCCCTTGGCATCGAACACGGTTCTGAGCTTGCCCAGGGCTTCGGGCGTGGTGTCGCGGCGCGGGCCTTCGTCGGTGTCGACCACGAACTCACGCACCTGGATGGTGCCGTCGGCGCCGGGCACCCGGCTGGTGACGGTGACCGGACGAATCTCGGTGAATTCGCCGCCGTCGATGGCGGCGATCGCCTTCTGGTGGCTCTGGTAAGCGAACTGGTCCTGGTCCTCGCGGCTGACTTTCCACTCGCTGGCCACCTTTTCGGCGGTAATGCCCATGCCATAGGCAATGGCGACATTCTCGTCGGTAAAGGCCTTGGGGTTCATCGCCACCTTGTGGCCCATCATCGGCACCATGGTCATGGTTTCGGTGCCGGCGGCAATCATCACGTCGGCTTCGCCCAGGCGAATCCGGTCGGCGGCCATGGCAATGGTCTGCAGCCCGGAGGAGCAGAAGCGGTTGACCGTCACGCCCGGCACGTTGTCGGGCAGGCCGGCCAGCAGCACGCCAATGCGGGCCACGTTCATGCCTTGCTCGGCCTCGGGCATGGCACAGCCGACGATCACGTCTTCGACCCGGGCCGGGTCCAGTTCCGGTACCTCGGCCAGGGCCGATTTCAGGGCGTGGGCGAGCAGGTCGTCCGGGCGGAAATTGCGAAAGCCACCCTTGAACGCCCGGGCAACGGGGGTTCGGACGGCGGCTACGATGTATGCGTCACTCATTTTTTCAGGATCCTCGAAAAGTTTGAATTCTTTCGGTTTACGGGTTCCGGCAGACGGTTTCCGAAAAAACGGCCGGAAACCGGTAACCGGAAACCGATCAATTCCGCAACGGCTTGCCTGTCTTCAGCATATGCCCGATCCGCTCCTGCGTCTTCGGCATGGCACACAGTTCCAGGAAGTGCTCGCGCTCCAGGTGGTGCAGCCAGTCTTCGTTGACCGGGGTGCCGCGGTCGATTTCGCCGCCGCAGATCACGGTGGCGATGCGGCTGCCGATTTCGAAGTCATGCTCGGAGATGAAGTGGCCTTCGAGCATGTTGACCAGCAACATCTTCAGCGTGGCCACGCCGACATCGCCGGCGGCCGGGATGGTGCGCCCGGCAAGATCCGGGCGGTAGCCGGCCGCGCTCAGGCCGCGGACCAGGCCGTGGGCCGCATGCAGCAGCTCGTGTTCGTGCATCACGACCAGGTCTTCCGGCCGCAGGTAACCCATCTCTTTCGCCTCCAGCGCTGAACTCGAGACCTGCCCCATGGCTACCTGCTTGTAACGCTTCTCCAGCAGCGGGAAGGTATCGCCGGCAGCCGTGTCGGCGTTGATCTGCATCGCCAGGGTGGCCAGGCCGCCGCCGCCGGGCAGCAGGCCGACGCCGGCTTCGACCAGGCCCATGTAGCTTTCCAGGTGGGCGACGCGACGGCTGGCGTGCATGGCCAGCTCCAGGCCACCGCCCAGGGCAAGACCGCGCACCGCGGCAACCGATGGTACGGCCGCGTAGCGCAGGCGCAGGTTGACGGCCTGGAAGCCGCTGACCAGGGCGCGAACGCTGTCGAAATCACCGCGCTGAATGGCTTCGGCTGCGGCTTTCAGGTTGGCACCGGCGGAGAAGGGGCCCTGCGGCTGCCAGATCACCAGGCCGTCGAAGCCGGCCTCGGCCTTGTCCAGGGCAGCGTTCAGGCCGTCGACGACGCCGTTGTCGATCACGCCCATCTTGGTCTTCAGGCTGGCGATCAGGACATCATCGTGCAGGGTCCAGAGTCTGATGGCATCGGTCTCAAAGACGGTCTGGCCGTCATGGCTGGCCTCGCCGAACAGGCGCACCGGCTGGTACTGGCGCTGGTAGACGGCCAGGTCCGGGCGCGGGCTGACTTCGTTGGTGGCACCTGAATAGGAACCGCCCGGGCCGTGCACGCCCTCGACATCGCCGACCCATTTCGGCAGGACCACATCGACCTCGGCCTTGCCGGACTCGACATCGTCCTCGATCAGGCAGGCCACCTTGCGCCAGCCGGCGGCCTGCCACTGTTCGAACGGGCCCATCTTCCAGCCGTAGCCCCAGCGCATCGCCAGGTCGATCTCGCGGGCTGATTCGGCGATCGCCGCCAGGTGGTGGGCGCAATAGTGGAACAGGTCGCGGTGGATGGCCCACAGGAACTCGGTTTCCGGATACTCGCACTTGGCCAGCTCGGCCAGCTTTTCGCCCGGATCCTTGATTGCCAGCACCGCCTTGACCTCGTCGCGGACACTGTAGTCGGTGCTGCGGTAATCGCCGGTCTCGGGATCGAAAACCTTGATCTCACGCCCTTCCTTGCGGAATACGCCGGCCCCGGCCTTCTGGCCCAGGGCGCCGGCCTCAACCAGCTTCGCCAGCCACTCGGGTGCCTTGAACAGGTGGTGCCAGGGGTCGTCGGCGAGCTTGGCGTCCATGGTCTTGATGACGTTGGCCATGGTGTCCAGGCCGACCACGTCGGCCAAGCGGAAGGTCGCTGACTTCGGCCGCCCGATTGCAGGCCCGGTCAGGGCATCGACGGTATCGAAGCCCAGCCCCAGGCGCTGGGCATGGTGCATGGTCGACCACATCGTGAACACGCCCACCCGGTTGGCGATGAAGTTGGCCGTATCGCGGCAGCGGACCACGCCCTTGCCCAGGTTTTTGGTGAGGAAGTCTTCGAGCAGATCCATGACCGCGCCGTCGGTGCCCTCATGCGGGATCAGTTCGACCAAGTGCATGTAGCGCGGCGGATTGAAGAAGTGCACCCCGCAGAAGCGGGATTTCAGCGCATCGGGCACGACGCCGGCCAGCTCGTTGATCGACAGGCCGGAGGTGTTGGTGACGAAAAAGGCATCGGCATGGATGTGCGGGCCGATCTTTTCATACAGCGATTTCTTGATATCCATCCGCTCGACGATGGCTTCGATGATGAAGTCGCACTGGGCAAGCTGCTCCAGGTCATCATCGAAGTTGCGCGCGGTAATGAACTGGGCCAGGTCCTTGCCGGCCAGCGGCGCGGGCTTGAGCTTGAGCAGGTTCTGAATGCCGCCTGCGGCGATCTTGCTGCGCTGCTTGTCGTCGCTGGGCAGATCATAGAGATCAACGGGAATGCCGGCGGCGGTCAGGTGGGCGGCAATCTGCGCCCCCATCACCCCGGAACCGAGCACAGCGGCACGGCGTACACGAAGTTTCTGGTCAGTCATGAATCATCCTTGGTTTTCATCGGAATCGGTTAAATGCTCTCTCGCGCAGAGGCGCCAAGAAAATCTTTTTGAATGAAGACTTTTCCTTCCGTTGCGCGTCTGCGTCTCTCATCAAGCAGATCAATCACGTATTGTTTTGAAAAAATCCCACCGCAAAGACGCCAGGTTCACGAAGAAAAAATACCTTCGCTTTCCTACCTTCGCGTTCTTCGCGTCTTCGCGGTTGGTTGTCTTTTAGCTAGCCTCGGCCAGGACCGGGCGCTGTGGTTCGCTGCTGTTGGCGAGTTCCTCGGGGGTAAACTCGTCGACGGCGATCACCCGGGCGCTCAGTTCCTGCGCGCGGATCAGGTCGGCGGCTTGCTCCTCGCTGATCACGCCGGCTTCGACCGCCTTGCGGGTCAGGGTGTTGACGTTGGTTGGGCTGGGTACGGCCTTGAGCGCATTGCGGATGGCATGTTCGGCCGGCTCGGCCTTGAGGACGGCATCGAAGGCCTTCAGTACGATGCCGGTGCCGTCTTCTTCCTGTGACATGAAGCAGCCGGCAATCAGGCGCTCGCGAGTTGGCGATTTTTCCAGCAGCAGGCGGGCAATCTTGTGCCCGGTGCGGTCGTCAGACTTGTTGTGCACGCGGCCCCAGGGGAAGCAGACAACGCGCAGTACACGGCCCAGGGCCCGGATCGGGAAGTTACGGTACACGCCGTGCAGGGCCTCTTCAACCTGGTGCAGGCTGTCCTCGACCGAGAACTTGACCAGCGGCAGGTCTGCGGCCGGCCGGCCGTCATCTTCCCAGCGGCGCAGGATGCTGGAGGCCATGTACAGGTGGGCCAGGGCATCGGCGAAACGCCCAGACAGCTTTTCGGCAAACTTGAACCTGCCACCCAGGATCAGCAGAGCGAGGTCGGCAGTCAGGGTGAAGGCCGAGCTCAAGCGGTTGACGCGACGGTAGTAGCGGGCGGTTGGGCCGGACACCGGGCTTGCGCTCAGGCCGCCGCCGGTCAGACCAAGCAGGGGGGTGCGCACAGTGTTGGAGATCAGGAAGCCGACATGGCCCCAGAGCGCGGCATCAAAGGCCTTCAGGTCATTGTCCTGCGCGGCCAGCATTTCCTTCAGCAGGTAGGGGTGGCAGCGGATCGCGCCCTGGCCGAACACGATCATCGAGCGGGTCAGGATGTTGGCACCTTCCACCGTAATCGACACTGGCAGGGCCTGGTAGCCCAGCGACAGATAGTTGCCCGGACCCTCGACCACGGCCTTGCCGCCATGCACGTCCATGGCGTCGTTGACTACCCGCCGGTTGGCTTCGGTCAAGTAGGCCTTGAGAATGGCTGACAGTACCACCGGCTTGTGGCCGGCATCGAGTGCGGCCAGGGTCAGCTTGTGGGCCGCTTCCATCCGGTAGGCTTCGGCGCCGATCCGGGCCAGCGGCTCTTCGATGCCTTCGAAATAGCCAATCGGCTGCTTGAACTGGTAGCGAATTCGCGCATAGGCGCCGGTCATCGCCGAGCAGGCCTTGCCGCCAGCCACACCCTGGGCGGGCAGGGAAATGGCCCGACCGGCAGCCAGGCAGTGCATCAGCATGCGCCAGCCCTGGCCAATGCGCTCCTTGCCACCGATTACCCAGTCCATGGGAATGAATACATCCTTGCCGCGGGTCGGGCCGTTCATGAACAGCGAGCCGCCGGGCAGGTGCCGGTTGCCGATTTCCACGCCCGGCGTGGATGTCGGGATCAGGGCGCAGGTAATGCCCAGATGCTCCTTGTCGCCCAGCAGGCCCTCGGGATCGCGGGTCTTGAAGGCCAGTCCGAGTACGGTCGCCACCGGCGCCAGGGTGATATAGCGCTTGTCCCAGGTCACGCGCAGGCCGAGAACTTCCTTGCCATCGACGACTTTCTTGCAGACCACGCCTTCATCGGGCATGGAAGCAGCGTCGGAACCGGCCTGGGGTGAGGTCAGGGCAAAGCACGGAATCTCCTCGCCGCGAGCCAGTCGAGGCAGGTAGTGGTTTTTCTGATCGTCCGTGCCGAAGTGCATCAAAAGCTCGCCGGGGCCGAGCGAGTTCGGCACCATCACCGACACGGCCGCCGTCAGGCTGCGGGTGGAAATCTTGGTCACGGCGGCTGCATTGCCCTGGGCCGAAAATTCCAGCCCGCCGTACTGCTTCGGAATGATCATGCTCAAGAAGCGCTTGTCGCGGATGAACTGCCAGACTTCCGGCGGCAGATCCTTCAGTTCGCGGTTGATCTTCCAGTCATCGAGCATCTTGCACAGCTCTTCAACCGGGCCATCAACAAAGGCCTGTTCTTCTGCGCTCAAGGCAGGCGCAGGCTGATCGAACAACACCTTCCAGTTCGGCTTGCCGCTGAACAGCTCGGCATCCCACCACACCGTGCCAGCATCCAGCGCTTCCTTTTCGGTGGCAGACATGGCCGGCAGCACGCCCTTGAACCAGTTGAACAGAGGTTTCGAGAGCACCGAGCGACGTAGCGGCGTGACGGTAAAGAACAGCAAAACGGCGGTGGCGGCCAGTAGTACCAGGTCAAGCTGCCACGCCGATGGCAGCCAGAACAAGGCAGCGCAGCTCAAGCCGGCGGACAGCAAGGTGGCCAGCCACAGGGGTGCCCTGAACCAGGCCAGAGTGAGCAGGCCGAGGACGAGAACGACAAGAACGGTGAGCGTCATGGGTGGATCTCCAGGGTGCGAACAGCACCAGGCTTGGTGCGGGAAGAAATGGCCTTGCGCAGGCCGGCAGCGGCGAAACGGACCAGATCAGCAGCGATCTCGCGGCCGTCGCTGACTTCGCATTCGGCCATCGTGTAAGTCAATGCGCCAACAATGAAATCCAGCTGCCGGCGCAGGTCGCGCTCGTGCAGACCGGGCAGGGCTTCGGCGATGGCACGGGCGAAGCGCTGCATGACATGAGCGTACTCGGCGCTGAGCGCCCTGTGCAGCTGCTCATCCCGGTCAGCCAGCGCCCGCATCAAGATGCGCATGAAGCGATGGCCGGCATCAGCGCTGCCGTGAGTAAAAGCCAATGCGGGTACTACGAAAGCCTCCAGCACCGCTTCCAGCTGCGGCGGCTTGCCTTGCGCCAGTGCCTGTTCCAGCTGGACCAGGCGGGCCCGGTTCAGGGCATCCAGTCGGCGCCGGAAGACCGCCAGTATCAGCGCCTGCTTGGAGCCAAAGTGATAGTTGACGGCCGCCAGGTTGACCTCGGCAGCCTGGGTAATCTGCCGCAACGAGGTCGCGTGGAAGCCCTCTTCAGCAAACAGCTGTTCAGCGCTGTCCAGAATGCGATCGCAGGTTGAAGTGGCCTGATTCAAATCAAACGTTCGATTGAAACGAGTGTTTGAATGTTAGCACCATACGGTACCGAATGCAATCAGGTTCCCGCCTGCCGATGGGCATCAGCAGGCACTCATGGCTGGCAGTCGAGGCCGACTTCCTCCCGGCTTACCCGCGGCCGCCCGGGATTGGAAACGATGACCGAGTTCGGCGTGCCGCGGCCGTTTTTACTGCAGACCCGGATGGTCAGATTGGTGCCGTAGGCGCCGCCCATCGGCTGGAAGCGAACCCGATAGCGCCCGCCGGAGTGCATCAACATGCGTGGATCGGGCTGCACCACGCGCAGCAGGTCAGATTCGCCGGCAGGTTGACCGCTGCGTTCGGCGTCGACAAATACAATGAAGCCCTGGTCCCAGCGATTGCCTGAGCAGCGCAGTCCATTGGGGCTGGGGCAGGCTGACACGAAGGTGGCGCGGGTCACTGCTTCATTGCGCGCATAGTTCAGATGGGTGACGAGCTGGTTCGATGCGTTGATGATTCTTTGCTGCTCGATGAAACCCTGCATGCCGGGCGCCGCAATGCTGCTCAATATCGCCAGTATCGACAGCCCGATGATCAGTTCGATCAGACTCCAGCCGCTCTGTGCTTTCATGAATTCCCTCCAGTTCGGACAAGTGACAGGTGCTGCCAGTATGGAAACCGGGGGCGGCGGCTTGCATCGGGCGGCTTGCCCGTCAGAGCGTGAGAAAATGACCATGGCAGCGCTGGGAAAAGAGTGGGTTCACGATCAGTTCACCGCGGCGGCATGTAATACTGAGCGCCGTTTCCATGGAGCTATGCATGTCCGCCTCGCGCAGCTTGACCGCCTGGTTCAGGACTGATACCGAACTACCCGATGGCGCCGATGACAAGCGCGTCGACTGGCTCAGGATCCTGCCGTTCATCGGCTTGCATCTGGCTTGTCTTGCCGTCTTTCTGGTCGGCTGGTCATGGACCGCCCTGGTCGTGTTTGCGCTCAGCTATCTGGTGCGAATGTTCGCGATCACGGCCTTCTACCATCGCTACTTCGCCCATCGCAGCTTTCGGGTATCGCGGCCGGTGCAGTTTGTTTTTGCCGTGATCGGCGCCAGCGCCACCCAGCGCGGACCGCTATGGTGGGCAGCGCATCATCGCCATCACCACAAGGTTGCCGACCGCCCGGAAGACCCGCACGCCCCCCGGCATGGTTTCCTCTGGTCGCACATGGGCTGGTTTCTCAGCCGCCGCCATTTCGCCACCGACCACAGCCAGATTCCTGACCTGCAGCGCTACCCGGAGCTGCGCTGGCTGGATCGCTTCGACCTGCTGGTGCCGGTTGTTTTTGCTGCGGCCCTGTACGGGCTTGGTGCGTTGCTTGAGCGGTTTGCACCGGGCTTGGGCACCAATGGGTGGCAGCTCCTGGTCTGGGGCTATTTTCTTGCGACGGTGGTTTTGATCCACGTGACCCTGACGATCAACTCGCTGGCCCACGTCTGGGGGCGGCGGCGCTACGCCACCCGTGACGACAGCCGCAATAACTGGTTTCTCGCCTTGCTGACTCTGGGCGAAGGCTGGCACAACAACCATCATCATTTCCCCGGTTCAGCACGTCAGGGTTTCTACTGGTGGGAGATCGACATCAGCTTCTACGTGCTTAAATTGATGAGCTGGGTCGGGCTGGTCCATGATCTCAAGGCGGTGCCAGCGGCGATCCGCGACTCGCGCCGGATCTCGCGATGAAACTGGCCGTGGTTGGTGGCGGGGTGTCGGGCCTGTATGCGGCCTGGCACCTGTCGAAGCAGCATGAGGTCATTGTGCTTGAAGCCGATCGTCGACTGGGCGGTCATGCCGACACCCACCAGGTGCAGGAGCAAGGTCGCACTATCGCTGTCGACAGCGGCTTTATTGTCTTCAACGAAGTGCATTACCCGCTGTTTGCGGCCTGGTTGCAGGCCCTGGGGATCAGTTGGCACGACTCGGACATGAGCTTCTCCGTCTCCGACAGCGCCAGCGGGCTCGAATACAACGCCACCAATCTCGACCGCTTGTTCTGCCAGCGACGAAACTTGCTGCGGCCCCGCTTCCTGGGCCTGGTTCGAGACATGGTCCGCTTCTACCGCCAGGCGCCGGACCTGCTGACTGCGGTCGACGAGCATCAGACCCTGGCGCAATGGTTGTCGGGCAGCGGTCTTGGCCGCAGTTTCGCCGAGTTGCACCTGCTGCCCATGGCGTCGGCCCTGTGGTCGGCGCCCATGGGCCAGGTCGGCGAGTTTCCCATGCGACATTTGCTGGCCTTCATGGACAATCACGGCATGCTGACGCTGGGCAAGCGACCGCCCTGGCGCACGGTCAACGGCGGCAGTGCTCGCTATGTCGAAGCTGCGGCCAGGACAATTGGGCGCATCGAAACAGCAACGCCGGTTCGATCGATCCGGCGCCTGCCGGATCGTGTCGAGGTCGTCACAGACCAGGATGCGCTGGTGGTCGATGGCGTGATCCTGGCCTGTCACTCCGACCAGGCTTTGGCCCTGCTTGCCGACCCGAACCGTGCCGAGCGCGAAGTGCTGGGCGCGATTGCCTATCAGCCCAACGAGGTTGCCCTGCACACAGACACCCGCGTCTTGCCCCGCCATCCTCGGGCCTGGGCGGCCTGGAACGTGCGCCGTGACCGACATGACAGGGAGCGCTGCCGGGTGTCTTATTACATGAACAGCCTGCAAAAACTTGACTGCGCCCGGGACTATATCGTCTCGCTGAACCAGACCGAGCTGATCGACCCGGCCCGGATCATAGCCACGCGCAGCTACCAGCATCCTGTTTTTACCACCGCAGCAGTCCGGGCACAACAGCGTTGGGATGAGATCAACGGGCCCCAACGGACCTGGTATTGCGGTGCCTGGTGGGGCTGGGGTTTTCATGAAGACGGTGTCCGCAGCGCGCGTCGCGTGGTTGACGCCATCGAGGCGGCCGATCGACGGGCGCTGGCCGCGTGACCGGCGCTGCCTGGCTGGCCGGCGACGCGGCCTTCGCACGCGGCCAGGTCTGGCATCGTCGCTCCGGTCCGCGTCCGCATGCATTTCGCTATCGGCTGTATTTCAGTGTTCTCGACCTAGATCGGCTGGATCAGGTGTTCGCGCGCAGCCGCCTGTGGTCACTGGAGCGCAGTAATCTGGTCTGCTTTCGTCGCAATGACTTTCTGGGGCCGCAGCATCTCGGCGTGGCCGAGGCCGTTCGCGAACGAGTGGCATCGCTTGCCGGCCATCGGCCGCAGGGCCGGATTCTGCTGTTGACCCACCTCAGGCAGTGGGGCATGTGTTTCAATCCGGTCAGTTTTTATCTTTGCCTCGGTTCGGAAGGGCCGGAGTTTATTGTCGCCGAGATTCACAATACGCCCTGGAACGAGCGTCACGCCTATGTGCTCGACTGCAGGGAGCAGCGGGGGCCGGACTATCGCTTTCAGTTCTCCAAGCGTTTTCATGTTTCGCCCTTCCTGCCCATGGACATGGACTATGACTGGCGTTTTCGCTTTGAGCCCGATGCGTTGCTTGTTCACATGGCGGTGACCGACCGCGGCTCAGAATCCTTTCGCGCTGGAATGAAACTGGCGTTGGAGCCCATGACCAGAGCCGCGATGCGGCGCATGCCGTTGATCTTTCCGCTGATGACACTGCGTGTAGTGACCGGCATTTACTGGCAGGCACTGCGCCTGTGGCTGAAGCGAACGCCGTTTTATACCCATCCGGACAAGGAGCCTGAAGTCTCGTGAACACTGCAACCAAGCGCATCTCTGCTGACCCCAGCGCTGCCGGCAAGCGCATGGATCGCTGGCTGCGCGATCGTGTGCTGGCGCGGATGAGCGGCATCAGTGATGGGCGCCTGCTGATCCGCGATGCCTCGGGTGAGCACAGCCTCGGGCCTGGCGGCGGACTCGAGGCTCAGGTTCAGGTCAATGATATGGGTTTCTGGCGCCTGCTCGCCACCGGCGGCAGTGTCGGTGCTGCCGAGGCGTACATGGCTGGTCTTTGGGACAGCCCTGATCTGGTTGCGGTCATCCGCGTTCTGGCCCGCAACCGCGACGCCCTGAACCAGGTGGACGAAGGCAGCGCGCGTCTGAGTGGGCTGCTGCTCAAGCCCTGGCATGCCTTCAATCGCAACAACCTGGTTGGCAGCCGACGCAACATCGCCGCCCATTACGATCTGGGCAATGCCTTCTTCGCCAGCTGGCTGGATCAGCGCATGATGTACTCCAGTGCACTGTTCCAGACAGCAGATGAAAGTCTGGAGCAGGCGCAGCTCAACAAGCTCGATCGCATCTGCCGCAAGCTCGCCCTCAAACCCGATGATCACCTGCTGGAAATCGGCACCGGCTGGGGCGGGCTGGCCATCCATGCTGCCGCGCACTACGGCTGCCGGGTGACCACAACCACCATTTCCCGCGAACAGTTCGACCATGCCGCCGCCGCCGTCGCCGAGGCCGACCTCGGCGATCGCGTCGAGCTGTTGCTGAAAGATTATCGGGATCTGCAAGGGCGGTATGACAAGCTCGTTTCGGTGGAGATGATCGAAGCGGTGGGACATCACTACCTCGACACCTACCTGGCGCGTATCGAGCAGCTGCTCAAGCCTTCCGGTCTGGCCCTGCTGCAGGCGATCACGATCGAAGATTTCCGATTTGCCAATGCTTGCAAAAGCGTGGACTTCATCAAGCGCTACATATTTCCCGGCAGCTTCATCCCGTCGGTTAGCGTCATTACCGGCGCCATGGCCCGCGCGACCCGGCTGGGCTTGATCGAGCTGGCCGATTTCGGAGCAAGCTACGCCTTGACCCTGAAACATTGGCGCGAACGCTTCGAGGCTGCCTGGGAGGATATTCGGGCGATGGGCTTCGATGAGGTGTTCAGGCGTCGCTGGCGCTACTATCTGGCCTACTGCGAAGGCGGCTTCCATGAGCGCGCGATCAGCGATGTTCACCTGCTGCTGGCCGGGCCGGACTATCGACCGGCAGCCTCGACCGGCCTGACCGGGGGTGCGCTGTGAATCCCGCCTTTGTTGTCAACCAGGGGCTGTTCCAGCTCAGCTGGCCGGCCTGCGTGATCGGGGCGGCCTACGGCTGGTTGTGGGGCGCGGTTGCCGTGGTCGGTGCGCTGGCGATCTGGCAGCTGCACCCGGCCAATCGCCATCCGCTGGACTTGTCGATGATCGGTATCTGTCTCACCCTGGGCCTGGTCCTGGACAGCGCCTGGATCCAGCTGGGCCTGCTCAGCTTCGCCGTGCCCTGGCCCTGGCCCGGCGTTGCTCCGGCCTGGATCATGCTGCTGTGGCTGGCGCTGGCCCTGGTGATCAATCACTCCATGGGCCTGTTCAGGCAGCGCCTGCTGCTGATCGGTGTCCTTGGCGGTATCGGCTCACCGATGTCCTACTACGCGGGATCGCGCTTCGGCGCAGTCGAGTGGCTCGCCCCGGCCTGGCAGGTGGTGCTGGCCACCGGGCTGAGCTGGGCGCTGGTATTGCCGCTGCTGTTCTGGATTGCGCGTTCCCACGAGCATGCCCGGGCCGGCTCGGCATCTGTCCAAGGAGTACAGCAACCGTGAATGCCATTGACCTGGCCGAACGCGGCCTGGCACCTGACTTCCTGATCCGCGCCGGGATCCGGCGTCTGCTGCGACGACGGCTGGCTGATGAAGCTGATCGAGACCCGGAGCGCCGCGCCCAGCGCACGCAGGCGCTGATGGACGAGCTGGCTCGTTCGGCCATTGCCATCGAGACTGACGCGGCCAATGAACAACACTACGAAGTGCCGGCCGAATTTTACCGCCTGGCGCTGGGCGCTCATCTGAAGTATTCCAGCGCACTTTGGCGCGAAGATACCGCCAGCCTGGATCAGGCCGAAGCCGACATGCTGGCCGCCTCCTGCGAGCAGGCCGAACTGGCCAATGGTCAACGCATCCTGGAGCTGGGCTGTGGCTGGGGCTCGCTGAGCCTGTGGATGGCTGCCAACTACCCGGACAGCCAGATCACCTCCGTCTCCAACTCGGCATCACAGCGGGCCTGGATTGAATCCCGCGCGCTGGACCTGGGCCTGCACAACCTGAGCGTGCTGACTTGTGACGTCAATCAGCTGCGGCTTGACGAGCGCTTCGACCGCGTTGTGTCGGTGGAGATGTTTGAACACGTTCGCAACTATCGGGAGCTGATGCGTCGCATCGCCGGTTGGTTGAAACCTGACGGCAAGCTGTTCGTGCACATCTTTTGTCACCGTTACCTGGCCTACCCCTTTGAGACCGAGGGTGCCGGCAACTGGATGGGTCGCTATTTCTTCACCGGCGGCTTGATGCCCGCGGCCGACACGCTGCTACACTTTCAGGATGACATGGCCCTGGAAAACCGCAAGCTCTATGCCGGTACGCACTATGCACGCACCGCCCGCGCATGGCTGGACAACATCGATCGGCGAGCGGGTCAGGCACGCCAGGTCATGGCTGACCTGCATGGCGACGAGGGCGATCGCTGGTTGCAGCGTTGGCGCATGTTCTTCATGGCTTGCGAAGAGCTGTTTGCCTTTGATGGCGGCAACGCCTGGCTGGTGGCGCACTATCGATTCCGACGGCGCTAACCGCGAATGAGGTTTCGACGACGCCGATATCGGGATGGGCTGAACAGCAAGCTCATTCGGGTATTCGTTCTGCAGGTGCTGGCGATCTCGGTGGCCACCGTGCTGGGTGTCTATGGTGCTGCTCTGGTCGTTGAGCGGGTGCTGGTGCAGGAAGCGCTCAACGGCGAGGCCGAGCATTTCTGGGAGCGCTACCGCAAAGACAACAGCTTTCCGCTGCCCAACACCAACAACCTGCGTGGTTACATGGCCCAGCGCAGTGATTTTTCCGGCGTGCCGGAATGGTTGCGTGATGAGGCGCCGGGCTTTCGCCGGGTTCGTGAGGCGCCCCAGTCCGAGCCCGTGGTACATGTCTCAGACCGCGGCGGTGATCGCCTCTACCTTGTATTTGACGAGGTGCAGGTGTCGGCGCTGGCCTTTTATTTCGGTATCGCCCCGCTCACCGGCGTTTTGCTGCTGATCTACCTGCTGACCTGGCTGGGCTATCTGATGTCGCGCCGGGCCGTGTCCACGGTTATCCTGCTGGCCGAGCAGGTCCGCAATTACGACTTCCAGTCGGGTCAGTTCGAGCAGTTCACCCTGGATGATTTCGGTGATCCGAACGACACCGAAGTCATTGCCCTGATCACCGCCTTCAACCAGTTCATCCAGCGGCTTGAATCGTTCATCCAGCGCGAGCGCAACTTTACCCGTAATGCCAGTCATGAACTGCGCACGCCGCTGGCGGTGGTCAAGGCCAACCTGGAGCTTTTGTCGCGTTTCGACGAGCCGGAGCGCCGCCAGCGAGTCGTTGACCGCATGGCCCGTACTGTCCGCGACATGGAGTCGCTGGTCGAAACCCTGCTGATCCTCGCCCGCGAGTCGGAGTCGAAGCTGTCGCAGACATCGGTGGTCCTGAACGACCTGCTCGCCGAGCTGCTGGACCAGGTCAAGCGTGCCGTGCCGCGTGAGAATGTCACCACCAGTATCGAAGCCACCGGCCTGGTCGAAGTCGAGGCGCCGGAGCGGGTGCTGGCCATTGTGTTCACCAATCTGCTGCGCAATGCCATGACCTACACCGAGCAAGGCTCGGTCGATGTTCTGATCGACCGCAACGGAGTCACCATTCGCGATACCGGTTGCGGCATGAGCGAGGCCGATCTGGAACGCATGTTCGAGCCTTTTTATCGAGGTCATGATCGCAGCAACGAGGGCTATGGGCTGGGTCTGTCCATCGTCAATCGGCTTTGCAGCCGTTTTGGCTGGACCCTGCATGCCGACAGCGAGCTTGGTGTTGGTACGGAAATGCGGCTGGAATTTCCACGCGCGCGTTTCCAGCCCTTTGCCGAGCGGCCCTGACGTATCATGGCCGGATTTGCCGATCCGGATCATCTCATCATGTCAGTACGTTCTGCCGCTGCCAGGGCCGGGGCCAATATTGCCCTGGTCAAGTACTGGGGCAAGCGCGACCCGGCGCTGAATCTCCCGGCTGCAGGTTCCATTTCGATCACGCTTGATGCCCTGCAGACGCAAACCCGGCTCGAGCCTGATCCTGGTCTGGCCGGCGACCTGCTGCAGGTCAACGGTCAGGATTTGCCTTCGACCCGTGTCAGCCAGGTGCTCGATTTGATGCGAGCGCTGGCCGGGGGTGGGCCGCACTTTCGGGTCAGCAGCCGCAACAATTTTCCCACCGGCGCCGGTCTGGCGTCGTCGGCATCGGCCTTCGCGGCGCTGGTCGTGGCTGCCGATCAGGCGCTGGGTCTGGCGCTGTCGGCGACCCGACTGTCGGCCTTGGCCAGGCGCGGCTCCGGCTCCGCTGCCCGCTCCCTGTTTGGGGGGTTCGTCGAGATGCATCCAGGCCAGGCAGAGTCGGGTGACGATGCAGTGGCCACGGCGCTGGCCGGGTCCGAGCACTGGCCGCTGGCGGTGGTCGTGGCTGTGACCGATCCGGGTCCGAAGGCAGTATCCTCGACCGAGGGTATGCAGCGGACCATGCAAACCTCGCCCTATTACCCGGCCTGGGTCGCTTCGGTCGAGCAGGATCTGAGCGAGGCGCGCGCGGCAATTCTGGGCCGCGACTTCCAGCGCCTGGCCGACGTCGCCGAACACAGCGCGCTGAAAATGCATGCCTCAGCCCTGGCCGCCAGACCCGGCCTGTTGTACTGGAACGCCGCCACCCTGCTTTGCATGGAACGCATCCGCACAATGCGCGCAGCCGGCACGGCCGTTTTCTTCACCATCGATGCCGGCCCGCAGCTCAAGGCCGTCTGCCTGCCGGATGACGCAGCCGCGGTGGCCGCAGCCCTGAAAGCGATTGATGGAGTAGGGCAGGTGATCGTCAGTTCCCTGGGTGCTGGCGCCGAGGTGCTGGCATGAGAGCGGTCGAGGCATATGCGCCGGGCAAGGCGGTGCTGATCGGCGAGTACGCCGTGACCCGCGGCGCTCGCGCCCTGGCCCTGGCCCTGGATCGGCAGGCCCGGGTTCGGCTGACTCCCTGCGCTGCTGATGAATGCTCCCTGTCCGGGCGCCCGCTGTGCAGCGAAACGCTGGCTTTCAGGCTGGAGCCTGAAGGGCGGCTGAGTTGGGATCGAAGCTCGTCGGCCTGGGCCGAGCTGCAGCGCACCGCCACCCTGCTGTCGCACCTGCACAAGCTGGCCTGGCAACGATTTGGCGACCCCGGTCCGTACCGGGTCGAGATCGATACCACGGCCCTGTTTCTCGATACCGACCAGGCGTCGGTCAAGTTGGGGCTGGGTTCGAGTTCTGCTGTCGCTGTTGCCCTGGACGCCGCACTGCGCTGCCTGTTTGGTGGGCGTCAGCAGTCCGGCCTGTCGATGCAGGCACTCAGCCGTCTGCTTGCGCCTTACCGGCGCGAACAGGATGGTCGCGGCAGCGGCATTGATCTGGCCACGGCCCTGTGCGGCGGCGTTATCAGCTACCAGCGCCAGCATGATGAGGTCCGGGTCAATCGCGTCACCCTGCCGCCCGACCTTGCCCTGCTGCTGGTCTGGACCGGCCGCCAGGCATCAACGTCGCAGTTGCTGGCGATGTTCGAAGCCTGGCTGGAGCGTGATCCTGACGCTGCGTCGCAACTACTGGCCGAGATGCGGGCCTGCTGCGAAGAAGGCGAAAGCGCCCTGGAGCGGTCGGATGCCGAGGCCCTGGTGGCCCAGTTTGCCGCATATGGCCGGCTGATGGGTACAATGGGAGGCTTGATGGGTGGCGAAGTGGTCACGCCGATCATGGCCGAGCTGATAGAGCAAGCAGACGCCCGCGGAATCGCCTGCAAGCCCAGCGGTGCCGGCGGCGGTGATCTTGCCCTGCTCGCAGCCAGCGACCCGGGCCACCTGGCCGAGATGCGCGACTGGCTGTCACAGCGCGGTCTGTTCGCCTTTGCTCCCGGCATGAACGATACCGGCGTGGTCGCCAACTGGTGCGAACACGACCCCAGCGAATCTACTTGGAAAAAGTGACTGGCATGATGGAACGTTCCCGAATCCCGCAGTTTTACAAGATGAGCGTGCCCGAGCGGGTGCGCACCGTCCGTGACCGCGGGCTGCTGGGTCCCGAGGACTACCAGAATTTGCAGTCGGGCCGCCATACCCTGTCGGTGCAACTGGCCGACAAGATGATCGAGAACGTGATCGGCGTCATGGGCCTGCCGGTCGGGCTGGGCCTGAACTTCCTCATCAACCAGAAAGAGTACGTCGTCCCGCTGGTGGTCGAGGAGCCCTCGATCGTGGCTGCCTTGAGCTCAGCGGCCAAGCTGGCGCGCCAGGCCGGCGGCTTTGAAGTCGAATCCCAGGAGCCGCGTCTGATCGGCCAGGTCCAGATTGTCGATGTGCCCGATCCGGCCGGCGCTCGCGCCGCGCTGCTGCAGCGCAAGGCCGAGATCCTGAACCTGGCCAACAGCATGCATCCGAAGATGATCGCCCGCGGCGGCGGCGCCAAGGATATCGAGGTATTCATTCACCCCTCGCAGGGGCCCGGCGGCGACATGGTGGTGCTGCACCTGCTGGTCGATACCTGCGACGCGATGGGCGCCAACCTGGTCAATACCATGTGTGAGGGCGTGGCTTCGCTGGTTGAAAACATCGCTGAAGGTCGGGTGTTCTTGCGCATCCTGTCCAACTTGACCGACCGGGCACTGGTCCGGGCGCGCGTGCGCATACCGACCGCGCTACTGACCGGCAAGGGCTTTGACGGCGAGCAGGTTCGCGACGGCATCATCGTTGCCAACGACTTCGCCCGGATCGATCCCTACCGTGCCGCCACCCACAACAAGGGGATCATGAACGGGATTGATGCAGTCTGCCTGGCCACCGGCAACGACTGGCGCGCGATCGAGGCCGGCGCCCATGCCTTTGCAGCGCGCGGCGGCCGCTACACCTCGCTGACCAAGTGGGGCGTGGCAGACAATGGCGACCTGGTCGGCGAGCTTGAGATTCCGATCAAGGTCGGCACCGTGGGCGGCCCGCTGCAAACCAACCCTACCGTGGCTTTGAATCTGCGCATGCTGGGCGTCCAGTCCGCTCGCGAACTGGCCGAAGTGATGGGTGCGGTTGGCCTGGCGCAGACCTTTTCCGCGCTTCGTGCCCTTGTCACCGAGGGCATCCAGCAGGGCCACATGACCCTGCATGCTCGCAGCGTGGCGACCGCGGCGGGTGTGCCGCAGGAAATGTTCGACACCGTGGTCGAACGCCTCATTGCCTCCGGCGAGATCAAGATCTGGAAGGCCGAGGAAATCATGAGCAGCGTGCGCGAGCAGACCATACCGGGCAAGCGCGTGACGGAAAACGAGACCCTTGAGGGTGAGACTCTGGGGGCAGGGCATGGCAAGATCATCCTCCTGGGCGAGCATTCCGTGGTCTACGGGCGCCGTGCCATTGCCGCGCCGGTGCCGCTGGCGATCCAGGCCCGGATCGAGGATACCCGCGATGGCATCCACCTGATCATTCCGCGCTGGGGTGTCGAGCAGCGCCTGGACTTCAATGCCAAGCGACCGCCCTCGTTTACCCGCTCGCTGGAACGCGTTCTCAAGGAGCTGGGCCTGGAAGGGCGCAGCATGCGCATAGAAATTTTCCCCAACGTTCCGCGGGCCATGGGCCTGGGCGGCTCGGCCGCGCTGGCTGTGGCCGTGATCCGCGCGATGAATCTGCACTTTTCCCTTGGCCTGGACGACGAGCGCGTCAACGCGTTGGCCTTCGAATGCGAAAAGGTCGCCCACGGAACGCCGTCCGGGCTGGACAACACCCTGGCGACCTTCGGCGAGTTCACCCTGTTTCGTACCGGCGAGCATCCGCTGCGTGAAATCATCCGGATCGAACGACCCCTGCCCATCGTCATCGGCATGAGCGGTATCGAGAGTCTGACCGCTCGCACCGTCGCCCGCGTGCGCCAGGCCTGGCAAAAGAACCCGGCGCTTTATGAGCGCATCTTCGACGAGATCGATACCCTGGTTGGCCACGGCCTGACTGCGCTGGGTGAGAGCGACTACGACAGCCTGGGAGAAATGATGAACGTCTGCCAGGGCTTGCTGAACGGCTTGCAGGTATCAAGTTGGGAGCTGGAAGAAATGATCCAGATCGCGCGCAACAACGGTGCTGTTGGCGCCAAGTTGACCGGCGGGGGTGGCGGTGGCTCCATCATCGCCCTGTGTCCCGAGGACAGCACCCGGGTGGCCAAGGCCATCCGTACCGCCGGCTACCATGCCCTGGAGGTGAAAATTGGCGCGTCCTGAGCAATTGGGTCCGGCACGTATCGTCTCTTCCGAGCAAGAGCGGCTGATCCTGGTCGACGCCACAGACAAAGAGCTTGGTTTTCTGTCCAAGGGGGAGTGCCATGATGGCGATGGCATCCTGCATCGGGCCTTTTCGGTGTTTCTGTTTGACCCGCAAGGTCGGCTGCTGATCCAGCAGCGAGCGCCCGGCAAGCGGCTCTGGCCCGGGTACTGGGCCAACAGTTGTTGTTCCCATCCGCGCGCCGGAGAGAGCATGGATGAAGCCACCGAGCGGCGGATGGAGGAAGAACTGGGGGTGAGCGCCAGACTGAAATTCATCTACAAGTTCTGTTACCAGGCTCGCTACCAGGATCTCGGTTCCGAGCACGAACTTTGCTGGGTCTATCTCGGCCGCACCGGCCCCGATCAGATTCGCCCAAACCCGGAAGAGCTGGCCGCCTGGCAATTCCTGCCCGCCGATCAGGTCGACGCACTGACCGCCGACCCGGAACAGCCCGTAGCGCCCTGGTTCCGAATGGAATGGCAAACCCTGCGCCAGGACCACAGCCCCCTCCTGAACGC
>REEQ01000181.1 GCA_007695005.1 Wenzhouxiangellaceae bacterium
TCCATGCGAAAGTCGCCTGCGGCATCCGGGGGGATGCTCAGCTCCAGATAACCGTGGCCCAGGGCTTGTTCTCGAATGCCCAGCTCGGTTACTGACTGCATTGCCTGGCGCAGCGCCGAGCCGGCGCCGTCGCAGCCGATAACAAGATCGAAATCATGCGCGTGGCGCTGGTCCTGGCTGTCGAGAAAATGCAGCTGCCCGGCGTCGAAATCGGCCCTGGACAGGCGTCGGTCAAAGTGGATGCTGACGCCGTGGGCGTCAGCGGCATCCAGCAGCGTCTGGTTGAGCTGGCCGCGATGCACCGACCAGATCACCTCGTCATCGCGCTGGCCGTAGCGTTGCAGGCGGGTCTGCCCGCTTTCGTCGTGCAACATGCGCCCGGCCATGGGCAGGGCGAAAGACGCGACCCGCTCCAGCAGGCCGGCATGCGCCAAAGCCGCCCGGCCGCGCTCGGCCAGGGCCAGGTTGATCGAGCGCCCGGCCGGAATCTTGTGCTGCCGAGGGTCGGGATAGCGCTCGAACAGCTCAATGGTCATCCCTCTGCGGGCCAGCAGAACGGCCAGCAGTGAGCCGGCCAGGCCGGCGCCAACAATTGTCAGATGCTGGTTCTGGCTCACAACAATTTCTCCACCAGGGCGACGAAGGCATCGACCTCTGCGCGGGTGTTGTAGAGGGGCACCGGCGCTACCCGAATGATGTCAGGCTCGCGCCAGTCTGCAACCACGCCATGGGCTTCCAGGCGCTCGAACAGGCGCCGGCCGGCCTCGCGGCCGGCTCGAACCTTGAGCGAAAGCTGGCAGCCGCGGCGATGCGGCTCCAGCGGGGTGATGATCTGAATCGCCTTGTCCAGCCGCTCGTGCAACAGGCTGGCCAGATGCCCGGTCAGTGCCAGCGATGCGCGGCGCAGGGCATGGATGTCGGCCTCGGCGAACAAATCCAGCGAGGCCCACAGCGGTGCCATGGCCAGAATCGGCGGATTGGACAGCTGCCAGCCTTCAGCACCCCGGGCGGCCTTGAAGGCCGGGCCCATGCGAAAGCGTGACTTTTCGTCATGGCCCCACCAGCCGGCCAGGCGCGGCCCATCGAAATTGGCATGGCGCTGGTGGACGAAACAGCCGGCCACCGCACCGGGGCCTGAATTCAGGTACTTGTAGCTGCACCAGACGGCGAAGTCCACGCCCCAATCGTGCAGATTGAGCGGGATATTGCCGACCGCGTGGGCCAGATCCAGCCCCAGAACGACGCCGGCACGCTCGCAGGCCCGCGCGATGCGGGCCATATCGAACACCTGGCCGGTGGCGTACTGCACGCCTGGCCAAAGCACCAGGGCAACGCTGTCGCCATAACGTTCCAGGTAATCCTCGATATCTTCTTCGTGCAACAAGCCGTCGCGGCGCGGTGCCAGCTCGACCAGATCGTGCTCCAGATCCAGGCCATGCAGGGCCAGCTGCGAGCTGACCGCATGGCGGTCGGACGGGAACGCGCCGCGCTCGATCAGGATGCGCCGGCGCTTGCCTTCGGGCCGGTAGAAGCTGACCATCATCAGGTGCAGGTTGACGGTCAGCGAATTCATCGCCACCACTTCTTCTGCCTTGGCGCCGACGATCAGGGCCAGCTTGTCGGTGCACAGGCGATGGTAGGGCATCCAGGCCAGCGGCCCATCGAAATGTCCGGCCACGCCCAGGTTGCCCCAGCGTTCCAGTTCGGCGGCCACGGCATCGGCTGCCGCGATTGGCTGCAGGCCCAAGGAATTGCCGCACAAGTACAAGGCATCGTGGCCCTCGGGGCCGTGCGGCAGGCGAAAGCGGTCGCGAAAGGCGCCGGCTTCGAGTGCGCTGCTCGGTGCTGCCGCGCTCATGACAGCGGGTACAACACCGGCGCGCTCGGGCTGGCATCGCCCTCGATCGCCGAAACGCCCAGGGAAAGCAGGTAAAGACCGTCTGGCAGGTGATCGGGCACGTAGATCATTTCGGTGATGGTACAGGCCGTGCGTGTCGCGGAAGGCAGAGCGCCAACAAAGCCCCAGAAACGCCGGTGCTGGGCCAGGCGGCCACCATCGTCGGCTGCATCCACTGATGGGGTGTCGATCAACAGGTGCTCGACGCCAGCCTCGACGATGGCGTCCATGGCCTCTACCGACAGCAGCGGGTAGGGCGGTGCCTGGTCGTAGCGCCGGGTGCACTTGTCGGTTGTATTGGGCAGGCAGCGGATGACCACGGCCCGGATGCCGGGCGGCAGCTCCAGCATGCTTTCCTCGATCACCGGTCCGATGCCGGCTGGTGTGTCCTGGGTATCGGCGGTCGGCGTGACGCTGACCAGGGCGGCAGGTATCAGCTCGAAGCTCAGTGCCTGCTGTACCGGGCGAGTATCGCCAAGGACGTGACCAACGCCCTCGGTATGCGTACCGTGACAGTGGGGCACGAACTGCACCCGATCGACATTGCAGCTGCAACCCTGCTTGACCCGGCCGCTGAAGCTGCCGGCCGCCAAGGGCGTAAAGCGGGCCGATTCATCAACAAAGAAATGCGGATGACGACCCTGGTCGCGCAGCGGAATGGCCAGGCAGGTGCCGCGGCCAAGATCGGCCTGGCGGCTGCTGCCGTCGAACTCGATGGTGGCGATCACGATGGCAGTCCGAAACGCGCTTTGGGCAGGTCAAGAAATTCCAGCGTATTCTGCCAGAACAGGCGCTGTGCCAGGTCAGGGTCGGGGTTCAGGGCCCGAATGGCAGCCCCCGGTTCCTGCTCACCCAGCGGAAACGGATAATCCGTGCCCAGGGCCACTTTGTCCTCGCCCATGACCTCGATCAGGTAGGCCAGGGCCTGCGGATCATGGGTGACTGAATCCACCCAGAACTTGCCGATGTAGTCGCGCGGGTTGACCGCGTTGCGGGTGGCGACCAGGTCGGGGCGCATGTTGTAGCCGTGCTCGATTCGGCCAATGGTGAAGGGAAACGCGCCGCCGCCGTGGGCGAAGCAGACTCTCAAGTCCGGCAGACGCTCGAGCACGCCGCCAAAGATCATGCAGCAGATCGCCCGCGACAGTTCGGCCGGCATGCCGACCAGCCAGGGCAGCCAGTAATCGGGCATGACTTCCTTGCCCATCATGTTCCAGGGGTGGACCAGCAGCGCCAGGCCCAGGTCGTGGCAGGCAGAGAACACCTCGAACAGCTCGGCATCGTCGAGATTGCGATTGTTGACGTTCGAACCGATCTGCACGCCCGGCAGGCCCAGCTCACGACAGTGCTCGGCCTCGGCGATGGCCCGGGCCGTGTCCTGCAAGGGCAGGGTGCCCAGGGCAATCACCCGGTCAGGACGGGCACGCTGCTGGTCGGCGATGTGATCATTCAGGAAGCGCGAGAACCGGGCTGCCGGCTCGGCCGGCAGGTGGTAGCTGAACATCACCGGTACCGTGCACACCACCTGCACCTGTACCCCTTTTTCGGCATAGGCTGCGATGCGATGATCCATGTCGAAGGCCGTGCGGCTGACCGAGCGGAAAAACCGCCCGTCAATCATGATGTCGCGCTTGTCGCCGTCACCGGCCAGTACCGGGAAGCCGGGCCCCATCTCCGGCAGGCGCTCTGGCAGCAGGTGGCTGTGCAAGTCGATCAACAGGGAGTCGGCAGTATTCATGACGCCCCAGTCTGCCCGAAAGCCGGGCCGCTTGGCAATCCGGCGGGCCAGGCCGGCACCCATCCTTGCCCGGTGGACGCGATAAAATCCGACCATTCCACCGCACCCGACCCGCATGCGAGTCTCCGACTTTCAATTTGATCTGCCCGAGGAGTTGATTGCCCAGCAGCCATTGGCGCGACGCTCGGCCAGCCGCCTGCTGCATCTGAACCGATCAGGCAAGACCTGGGTGGACCGGCAATTTGCCGACCTGCCTGATCTGCTCGGGCCCGATGATCTGCTGGTATTCAACAACACGCGGGTCATCCCGGCGCGGCTGTGGGCGGCCAAGACCACCGGCGGCCGGGTCGAGATTCTGATCGAGCGCCTGATTGACGACGGCACGGCCGTGGCCCAGCTGCGTGCCAACCGCAAGCCGCAACCTGGCGGCGAACTGGTGGCTGAAAACGGGGTGAGCATCCAGGTCGGCGAACGCGACGGCGAGTTCTGGCGGCTGCACCTGGGTGCCGGTCGCGACTGGTCGGCGCTGCTGGAGGCGATCGGACACATGCCTCTGCCGCCTTATATCGCTCGTGACGACGATGCCCTGGATCGAGATCGCTACCAGACCGTCTACGGCCAGGTTCCCGGTGCCGTGGCCGCGCCCACCGCCGGCCTGCACTTCGATGACGACATTCTCCGCGGCCTGGAAGAACGCGGAGTTGAAAAAGCCTGGTGCACTCTGCACGTCGGTGCCGGCACCTTTCAGCCCGTGCGGGTTGACAATATCGCCGACCACCAGATGCACGCCGAATGGCTGTCGGTTGACCAGGCCCTGGTCGATGCGGTGGCGCGTACCCGTCACCGCGGCGGACGCGTCATTGCCGTTGGCACCACCTCGGTCCGATCGCTGGAAACCGCTGCCTCCGATGGCGCACTCCGGCCTTACACCGGCGACAGCCGCCTGTTCATCTATCCCGGCTACCGGTTCCGGGTGGTCGATGCCATGATCACCAATTTCCATCTGTCCGGCTCCACCCTGCTGATGCTGGTCAGCGCCTTCGCCGACCGCGACACGATTCTGGCGGCCTACGAACATGCGGTCAGGCAGCGCTACCGGTTTTTCAGCTACGGGGATGCGATGTTGATTGAATGAACGGTTTCTCCTATATCCTTCCCGCCATGAAATTCGACCTCATCCATTGCGACGGCCTGGCCCGTCGCGGCCGTCTGAGCTTTGCTCGGGGGACGGTGGAAACGCCTGCGTTCATGCCGGTGGGCACCTACGGTACGGTCAAGGCGATGACGCCCGAGG
>REEQ01000182.1 GCA_007695005.1 Wenzhouxiangellaceae bacterium
ATAAAAAAGCCCCGGTGTTAACGGGGCCTTGCCAAATGGCGGAGAGGGAGGGATTGCTGCGCCCGCTGCAGCGGGCTTGTCCTTCGGACTGGCGCTTTGCGCCAGCGAGCTCGCCTGCGGCTCGGTTCGAACCCTCTTGTCGGGTTCAAATCCCTCCCTTGGGTTGGTTTTGGGGCATAAAAAAGCCCCGGTGTTAACGGGGCATTCTTATATGGCGGAGAGGGAGGGATTCGAACCCTCGATGGGGTATCAAGCCCCATACTCCCTTAGCAGGGGAGCGCCTTCAGCCACTCGGCCACCTCTCCGTAAACCTTTGTAGCCGCCGGTTGCCGACGGATACTGCATTCTAAGCGAAGCCGGCGAGCCTGTCGGCTCGCGAGAGGGAGGGGTTGACTGCGCGCCGGTCGGCGCTTGCCCTCCGCTTCGCTCCGGGTTGCTTCGCATCGTCCTCGCCTTCGGCTCGGGTCGAACCCTCGATGGGGTTTTTAGCCCCATACTTCCTTGAGCCAGGGGAGCGCGTTGACTGCGCGCCTGTCGGCGCTTGCTCTTCGCTGCGCTACGAGTTGCTTCGCATCGTCCTCGCTGCGCTCGGGTCAGCCACTCGGCCACCTCTCCGTATTCAGGCGGGCATTTTAGCGCGGTTTTCGCCGCGTTGCCGATCAAGGCGCGCAAGGATAACGTCTTGTGGGCTTCGGGTAAAGCCCCAAGGCTGCTAGAATCGCGCTTTGGCTTTGTGGACGAGGGCTTTGGCCCTCGATAGTGACCTTTGAATCTCGAAGATACTGACAAGAACAATGGTCGACGCGCGGTGCGCGGCATCGATTTCTTTCGCGGCTTTCTGCGCAGCCCCGAGCAGGTGGGGTCGATCATCCCCAGCTCGCGGTTCCTGGAACGGCGGCTGATTGAGATGGCTGATCTGGCGGAGGCGCGTTGCGTGGTCGAGCTGGGTCCAGGCACTGGTGGCACCACAAGGGCCATTCTCGAGGCCATGCGGCCTGATGCGAAGCTTTTGACCATCGAGCTGGACGCGCAGTTTTCGGCCATTCTTGAAGAAATCGGTGATCCGCGGCTTTTCCCCCATACCGGCAGCGCTACTGACTTGCAGCAAATTCTTGAGCAGCATGGCTTGCCCGGCCCGGACCTGGTCGTTTCGGGTATTCCGTTTTCGACCATGCCTCGGGAAGTCGGCACGGCCATCATCGAGGCCATCCGCGACAGCCTGGCACCGGGCGGCCGTTTTCTCGCCTACCAGTTCCGCGGCCATGTACGCCGGCTGGGTGAGCCCATCCTGGGCCAGCCAGAGGTGGCACTGGAAATTCTCAACCTGCCGCCCATGCGCTTTTATCGCTGGTCGAAGGTTAACGGCAGCTAGCCCACTAGCTGACCGGGCTGGGTAAATTCAGAATTGCCGCTGCGATCGAGAAGTAGATCAGGATGCCGACCACGTCGGCGACCGAAGTAATCAGGGGTGTGCTGGCGGTGGCGGGGTCCATATTGGCCCGTTGCAGGATGAACGGCAGCAGCATGCCGATCATGGCGCCCATGATCACGACAGCGAGCATTGCCAGGCCAACGACCATTGCCAGCTGCATGCCAAGCTCTGGTCCGCCGCGCCACACGCCAACTACTGATACGGCCAGGCCCATGGTCACACCAAGACCCAACGCCACGGAGAACTCTTTTCCCCAAAGCCGAAACCAGTCTTTGACTTCGACATCCCCCGTGGCCAGGGCTCGAACCATCAGTGTGGCTGACTGGCTGCCGGCATTACCGGCGCTGGCGATGATCAGCGGCAGGAAAAAAACCAGGGCGATTACCGCCTCGATCGCGTCTTCGAACATGGCGATTGCCAGCCCAGACACGAGGTTGACCAGTACCAGAATCATCAGCCATCCGATTCGCTTGCGATAAAGAAAACCAGGACTCGCCTCGCGTATGGAAATGTTGACGCTGGCCGTCCCACCCAGCTTGTGGAAGTCCTCGGTAATTTCCTGTTCAGCCACGTCCATGATGTCATCGACGGTGACGATACCCAGCATGACCCCGTTCTTGTCGGTCACTGCCAGGGTGTTGATGTCATAGTGCTGGATGACCTGGACGGCTTCCTCTCGATCTGCCGAGGCTTGAACCGAGTAGAACTCTTCGTCCATCAGGGCTTCAACCTTGGCATCCTGGCGGGCGAGGATGAAGTCTTTCAACTTGACCGCGTCAATCAGTCGTCCGCGCTCGTCGGTGACGAATACAAAGTTGACGGTCTCGCCGCGATTGGCCTCGTGACGGATATGGTCGAGCGCGCGTGCGACTGTCCAGGTCGGGCGCACGGCAACGAAACGAGGCGTCATAAGGCGCCCGATCGACTCCTCCGGGTAGCCCAGCAGCTTCAATGACTGCTTGAGATCCTCCGGCGCCAGGAGCTTGAGCATGCCCTCCAGTTCCTCGGGATCCAGATTCTCGAGGAAAGCGGTTCGGTCATCGGGAACCAGCTCATGGAGAACGCGCTTGGCTTCCTTGGTATCCAGGTCAGCGAGCATCTGACGCTGCGCGCTGTGTGGGAGGTAGGAGAATGTGTCCGTGCGGCGCTCTTCGGGCAGCGTCATGAAGACCTTAAGGCGGTCTTCATTGTTCTCGATCTGATCGATCGCCTCGGCGATGTCCTGGACGGCCATTTCGTCCAACGTCTCCGGCAACTGTTCATGCCGTTCAAGCTTCATCAGCGCGATAAGTTCAATGATGGCCCCTTTTTCAGACATGGGCTTCTACCTTTGGGTTTTGACGGGTCAATACTCTCACAGCCTAGCGCCGAGAGCCCGGAAACATGGAACTTTACGGGATTCTTGCCATTTGACTGGCCTAAAGATCATCTGCTCCAGGCTCATCGCGACAGTAGACGTAGGCCACGCCACTAAGTCGTCGGTTGAGCTGCTGGAAATCGTCGAGGATTTCCCAGGCCGACATTGGCAGGTCGCCGCCGCTGCGCTTGTGCCGAATCAGCCAACTGCTATTGTCGCGTTTGTGGCGGAGAATCTCGCCGCCCAGCTCCGGTTCTTCCTTGAGCAGCATTCGGGCCACGCTCTCCATCTGTCGTCCCAGTCGACTGGAGGCCTCGAGCAGCAGGTCACGGTACTGCGGCAGCGCCTCTGCGTGTTTGCCGAGCAGGGTTTCGGTTTCATCCAGCAGTTCGCGGCCCAGAGTGCGCACGATCAGCGGCAGCTCGCGCAGGAAGTCGTCCATGGTTTCCTTGAGACTGGCGTCCTCGGTGCTTAGCGCGTCGTCGGGAACGGCATCGAGAAAGCGCATCATTTCCTCGCGGATCAGCAGGATGCGCTTGCTGCGACGGGTGACGCTCATGCGCAGACCGGGACGAGTTTTACCTTCTCGAATGCAGGACATGATCTCTTCGCGCATGACATGCAAAGTGTCGAAAATGCGCAGGGTTTCGCGCAGAGCAGCGTTGATTGCCAGGGCCGGGTTCTGCAACAGCAATGGATCCAGGCGGGCAGGGTTTGCGTCCTCGCTGTCACCTTTTTCAGGGGTTGGCGCGAGCAGCTTGACCAGGCTTTCCAGTGGTCTGGCAAGAACGACGGCGACGCAGGCGACCAGGTTGAACAGGGTGTGCGCCCAGGCCGCTTGCTGGTGTTCGCTGCCGGGCAGCCCGGAAAGCCAGGCTTCGCCCAGGAACAGGACCAGGATCACCGCCAGCCCTGCCAATGGCAGCTTGATCACCAACACGGCCAGGCCCAGGCGCCTGCCGTCAAGCCCGTTCCAGCCGGCAATCAGTGCGGTCAGACACAGGCCGATATTGGCCCCGATCACCCAAAGAAGCAGCATGCTGAGACTGACCTGGCCGCTCGCCACCAGCCCCAGCGCGACCGCGATTGAGGCGGTGGAGGACTGTACCAGCAGGGTCAGCAGCAAAGCGCCGAACAGAAACAGCAAGGGCAGGGCGGCAAGGGCAGCAAACAGGTCCTCGACCGCAGGATCACCGCCGACGCTGGCGGCTGCCTGCGAAATGAAGCCCATCCCGAGCAGGATGAACGCCAGCGCCAGCAGGGCCTGTCCCACGCCCTTGGGACGCGAGCGCTCGACGAACAGAAACAGGCCGCCGCCGATAGCCAGGAGCAGCCCGGCGTAGTCCTGCAAATTGAAAGCCAGCACCTGGACCAGCACGGTAATGCCAAGCTGGGCACCTAGCAGTACGGCCAGCACGTTGCGCCAGGAAGAGCGATCGCCGCGCGTCATGTCCACCGATAGCAGGGCCATGGCAGTAGACGAAGGCATGACTATGCCGGCTGCAATACCGCCAATAATGGCGCGCAGGCGAGTACGGGTAAAGTCCTGCAGCCAGTCGAGCAGATCACCGCCCATCACTCGAGCGAATCCTTTGCGCAGGGTTCGAAGTCCCAGCAATATCAGCAGGATGCCACCGATCAGATTGATGAACTGCATCACAGGCTTGTCAGGCTCCAGGCGCGTGCTTGCTCGACGTGAGACCTGGAGCCTATCAGCTGCAGATCCAGGTTTCCTTTCATCATCACTGATTGCGTGATTTTCGCGACAGAAACTGCACCAGCGTCTGCTGCTGTTGCGGATGCAAGCCGGGCAGCTGGGCCGCGATATCCTGCGGGTGCGCTTGGTCCAGGCGCTTGCCCAGTCTTCTCCATGATCGTTGACGGATCAGCTGTTGAAGCTCGCGTCGGGTGATGCGTGGCTGAATCTGATTCATGGACTGGTCCTCCGGTCCCAATGGTTGTGACAAGAATTATTAACCCGGCAGGTATGTTGATCGCATTCAGCCGCAGTGTGGCTTTCGTCAGCAAGGCAGCGAAATGCCGCTGTAGTCGTTCTACAGCAAGTTTCTATAACGCAGTCTGACTAAAGCCACACTGCGGCCTGTCATCTTGAAGTCAATTAGT
>REEQ01000185.1 GCA_007695005.1 Wenzhouxiangellaceae bacterium
GCCTTCGCTGCGCGGTCCCGGCCGTTCCGGCCGGGCATTAACCCGGCTATTGAAGATCAGGGGCGGCATGCATTACAGTGACGGCCGGCCAAGCGGCGCCAGACCGCGATTGCCGACCGACAACAACTCAAAAAGTGGATCAAGCATGAAGCCAGACATCAAGCAACTTGCTCTTGGTTTGGCCATCGCCTCCAGCTGCGTGATCGGGATAGACGCGCTGGCCCTAGATGGCACCGTTCCTCAGAACTCCGCATACAATGTCTTGCGAGACGGGGCGCAGGATACCCTGCGAATCGTGGCCTATGGCGATTCCATCGTCGCCGGTTACATCAGCCCAACGACCATTGCAGAACGCTCGTCCACTCACGTGGCCGCCGAGTATGCTGCGGTGCTGTGGGGCCAGAACATCGAAGTGAGGCGCCGTGCGCAGTCAGGCGCTGTCGCCTCGGCAATCTATAACCGCATTGTCAATGACACCTCGTTCATGCAGACCAACAGCACCGTGGGCGTGCATGTCGTCATGTGCGGCAATGACTATCTCCAGGCCCGTACTGCCTTTGCCGGCCAGACGGGTCAGTGCAGCTTTGATGAGCTTGCTGCGGCGCTCGATACCTGTTTGAATTTCACCGGCCAGGCCATTGATTATGTCAATCAGAACGCCGGCCCCAATGCCAGGCTGAAAATCATCGGTAATCTCTATTACCCGGGTTTCGATGCAGACGATGAGTTGACCAATTGCACGTCACCCGATACCGGGCAGCCGCTCAATCGCCGCGACGACGTGTTTTTGTCCATCATTGCCGAGAGCAACTGGGAAACCTGCACCATGGCGGTAGAGAACGGCTGGATCTGTGCCGACAATTTTGCCGAGTTGATGACCGCTGATTTCGACTCTAATGGCGATGGCATGATTGACAGCGAGTCGGTCCGTTTCATCCCCGGTGAGCCTCTCGAAGACTACGTGGAGCGCATTCTGGCAGCCAATCAGGCAGGCTTGCTGCGCGATGCGAATTTCAAGCAGATCGCGCCCGGTGCAACGGTCAGCTATCTGTTGTCCGACGATACGCATACCACCTTCCTGGGGCCTGAAGGCAAGGCCAGCCTGGGAACAACGGCATCGGGCAATGTCGCCGTGTTCCACCCGACAGATGTTCCGTTCCCGGATTTCAGGAACCCGGATTGGAACATGAATGGTCATGACCGCATGGGGTCGGCACTGGCAAGCAACTATGATCTCAATGTCGACGTCGGCCCGGACGCGAGCTTGTTGGTCTGTGAGGCCTTCGACAACACCCTGAGTTTCAATGACCGGGTGTTCTTTGGGCCGTGGCCGGTGTTTGTCGACTTTGGCGATGGCAACAGCATCAATACCGAAGCTGCGGAAATGAGCCTGGGACTGTTCAATCAGTTCAGCAATCCCGGACTGTACGCCGTCAACGCCGTGGTGACAGGCGCCTATGACACGGTCTGGCACGACTCGGCGCTGGTAGACGTGCTGTCTGCGGCGGATGCCGTGATGATGTTGCTCGACGATTTTGCCGAGGTGGCCCTGACGACGGTCATGGATCGCGGTTGGTTTGTCGACACCCTGGATCATCTTACTGATGCCCTGGATGCAGCACAGGCTGGGGAGACCGAATCTGCCCAGCAGAGTCTTGTCATGTTCAGTCAGAACATTGTCCAAAGCTCTACCGAAGCGGATGACGTCGATCGCCTCACTGCATTGGCCGATCGAACCATTGCCGCGCTGGATTGTGACCTTGACCAGGGTGCTTCTCGCGCTGGTTCCCGTGCACGCACAAGCTTCACCCTGCCGCAGCGATCGCCGGTTCGGCAGGGTCCCATTCGAGAAAGCCGGTGGGTTGAGTTCGAGGGCGTGAATTACCATCCGAATGATCCCCGCCTGCACGAACTGCAGCTGCGGATGGCCGAGGAGTACCTGGAGCTGTACCTGTCCGGTGATCGCCGCTGGGATGATTACCTGAAGTTGTTCCTGTCCAGCGACCGCCGCTGGGAGAAGTACCTGGATCGATTGTTGTCAGGCAGTGCTCCATGACATCATTCGGCTGATCGCCCAGCCTCGATGAATTCGACCAGAACACCCCGAGCTGTCATGGCTCGGGGTGGGTTCGTTGACTGCCTTCGCACGCTCCCTGACCCCACATGGATTCACAAAGCAGCGCACAGCCGGCCAGGCTGAAGGGCGTGGCCTATCCAACCGGCTTGCACTACCTGGCTGCTGGCTTGTTCGCAGTCAGTCGTCTAAGCCTGGTCGTGATCGCTTTCATGTTTTTCCTGGGCTGGGTGATTTCGCCACCCCTGCTGGTCCGGCTGATCCTGTTTTTCAGTCTGATTCCGGCTTTGGCGCTTATCCTGATGAAGCTGGTTTTGGCCTCAGACTGCGAAATTTCTGATGGTCTGCTTGGGTTTCGCAGGACTGCGCTCTTCCGTTTTGCCAGGAGCCGGGCCGTGCGTCTGAATATTGGCAGTTGGCGCGCCTTGTCACTGCCAGTTCCTGGTCCCGGCGTCCTGATAGGAGCGTCAGAGGATGCCGGTAAACGCTCGATCGCGCTGGAGAGCAAGCAGCTGACCGCGCTGCTTGGCGCGCTGGACAGGTCCGGCCCGGCTGCAGCGTCATCACTGGCGCAGGCTGGCCGCATTTTTAGTGAGGTGAGGGCTTGCTCCAGACTGCTGCGCTGGCACTGGCCGATATTCAAGTTTGGCGTTTTTGGTCTGCTGCCGGTATTCCTGGTATTCAGGTTGCACCAGAACATCATGTACGGAGGGCTACTGGGCCAGTACCATCTTCATGGCCTTGGCCCCTGGCTGTCTTCTCTGAGCTACCACTGGATCATGGTCACCATCTACCTGGTGCTGTATGCCGCTTTCTGGCGCAGTTGGGTGGAACCCGTTTGCTGGTTGAGCGCTCGCTTCTTTCCGTCCCGTGCAGCTGCGGTCAGAGCCTGGGGCGAGGCCTTTGCGCTGGCGGTCTACTTCGCCGGTATCCCCTTGTTTGTCATCTGGCGGAGCTATTTTTGAGCTCGGCGGCTTGCTTTTTTCTGACTTGTGACCAGTGTGCGCTGAGCAACAGCAGCATGACAGCCAGCGCGGAGGTCGGGCCAAACCAATTTCCGAGTAGCAACATCAGGCTCCAGTGCTCGCTCGATTCGATGGTGCCGACCAGGGTGCCGACCTCGCCCGTGCCCAGCTGGTCGATGATTTCTCCGGTCGGGCTGATCACCGCCGAGATGCCGGTGACCGTTGTTCGCAGTTGCGGACGTCGGGTTTCGATGCTGCGAAAGGCCGAGCCGTTCAGGATGATCCGAGGCGTGTTGCCGTACTCGAACCACGAATCATTGGAGAGCGTGAGCAGTACATCGGCTCCTTGCCTGACGCCGCGAATGACATGACCCGGGAACAAGGCGTCGTAACAGATCAGCGGCAAGACTTTCAGGGTTGTCTGATCCTGCAGCTGGAGATCCAGCACCACTGGCCCGGGCCCGCGGCTGTATGTGCCCAGCCAGGAAGCGTCAAGACGCAGCCAGCTTGGGGTGAACTCGACGAAGGGGAACAGCGAGGCCTTGCGATACACATCGACCTGGACCTGTTCAGTAGCGCCGGGCTGCAATAGAAAGGCAGCATTGAACCAGTCCTCGCCTTCACGATCGCGGGCACCGAAAAGCAGCGGCACGCCGCTACGCACCACCAGCTCGCGAATCCGCTCATCCAGACGCTCGGCTTGCTCGTCCAGCGCCTGGCCAAAACTCAAGGGGTAGACGTTCTCCGGCCAGATGACGACATCGACCGGCTCTACAGTCAGTGCTTGGCGAGACATCGCAATATGTGTATCCAGTACCGTGCGCACCACCAGGTAGCCGCCATAGTGCTGCGCCATGGTGCCAAAATGACTGAAGCCGGCCTGGAGCATGGCGTAGTTCAGAGTCGTTCGTGCCTCGTGCTGATTCTCAAGCTGCTGGTAACGCAGGGCGCCGTAGAGGCTGGGGATTGCAAGCAGCAGGACCAGGGCTGCTGCAGGCTTCAGGGAGACCATGCCAAGCCCTGCTCGGGCCGGGTGGCGCAAGGCTTTCCAGATTGCAAACAGGCACTCATTGACAACGAGCAGGAGAAAGCTCAAGCCGAGCGCGCCAACGAGATCCGCTGTCTGGCGCAACCAGATGGCGCCATGCAGGTTGTCTCCCAGGGTGTCGGAGAACAGCTTCGGAAACGCCCAGTCCACGGCCACGAAGGCGAAGGCCGCTGCCAGGGGCGCGGCAGGCAACACGAAAAAAATGCGATGCTCTCCCGTCCAGTGCCGGGCCAGCGCATAGGCCACAAACTGCGGCTGGATCAGGGGTGCGCCGAGGATCGTGAGCAGCACGCAGGCAAACCAGGGAATGCCGGTAAAGGCGTGGATCATGCTGGGAATCCAGTAGCCCACCCCGAGTACATAGGCCAGCGCCATCATGCTGCCCGCCAGCAGGGCCTGGCCTCTGCCTTTGGCCCGCTCCAGCGCAGCCAGCCAGGGTACCAGGCCGAAAAAGCCGAATAGCATCCACGGCCACTGGGAAATCACGAAAAAGGCCATCGCCAGGCAGCCAAAGCCGGCGGCCAGAAAAAGCCTCATTGTGCCGCCTGTGCCCGGTTCAAGCTGCTCTAGCCGGACCGGAGCAGCCCGCGCAGCGATCCTCGATCCGGCTCCCGCTGTTCAGGCAGCTCCAGTATCTCGATCGGCATGCCGGCAGGCACCAAATCCGGCGGCACAATGCGATCAGGCGGGATATCCATGGGTTCGCCGAACGCATCCAGCGGCGGATTGCGCGGATCGAACATCAGGATGGGTGCCAGCCGCTGCCCATGGTCGGTTGACTGGTAATGTCGAACATATCCCGGCGGCA
>REEQ01000083.1 GCA_007695005.1 Wenzhouxiangellaceae bacterium
GGAACGGCCGGGACCGCGCAGCGAAGGCGTTTGCGGACATGTGCCGCAAATGCCGAACAACGAATACCGCAGGCATTTCGTCAATAACGAAACAAGGCGCCGGGCTGATGCCCGGCGTTTTGCTTTTCAGGCTTTGGCCAGCAGCATGCTTCGGTATACACTGCTCGACGGCATTGAAGCGACGACTGATCCATGGGCCCGGCCACACGCTATCTGCATATTGACAAGCCTTTCTCACTTTACCGCGGCGAGAAACTGCCCGAGCTGCGCCTGGCCTGGGAGAGCTGGGGCAGCCTCAACGCCGCGCGCAGCAACGCGATCCTGATTTTCACCGGCCTGTCGCCGGGGGCTCACGCCGCATCCAGCGAAGCCGATCCGGAGCCCGGCTGGTGGGAAGACATGATCGGGCCCGGCAAACCGATCGACACCCGGCGATATTTCGTGATCTGCGTCAACTCCCTGGGCTCGTGCAAGGGGTCAACCGGGCCGGCCAGCATCAACCAGGAAACAGGCAAGCCATGGCGCCTCAGCTTTCCGGAGCTCGCCATAGAGGACATTGCCCGGGCCACCCGGCTGGTAATCGAGCACCTGGAGATAGAGCAACTGCACGGCGTCATCGGACCATCCATGGGCGGACTGACGGCCATGGCCTGGCTGAAGCTCTATCCGAAGGCGACACGTCACGTCGCCCTGATCTCGACCGCCTGTTCGGCCACCCCGTTCGCTATCGCCATCCGTTCGCTGCAGCGCGAGGCGATCGTTACCGACCGGAACTTTCGAAACGGCCGTTATAGCGAGGATGACTGGCCGGAAGTCGGCATGCGCCTGGCCCGGAAGCTGGGCATGATCACTTACCGATCAGCCGAGGAATGGCGGCTGCGGTTTGGCCGCAAGCGACAGGATTACTTCCCCGCAACCTTGTTCGGCATGCGTTTCGAAGTCGAGTCCTATCTGGAGACCCATGCCCGCAAGTTTGTCGGGCAGTTCGACCCCTGCAGCTATCTTTACCTGTCGCGGGCAATGGACATGTTCAATGCCTGTGACAGCGATGAGAGTCTCAAGTCCCTGTTTGAGAGAAGCTTCGACGGCCACGCTCTGGTGATCGGCGTTGACAGCGACATTCTGTTTCCGCTCTTCCAGCAGCGAGACCTGGCCAGCGCCCTGGAAGCCGCCGGCTGCGAGGTCAGCTATCACGCCTTGCCTTCGATTCAGGGCCACGATGCCTTTCTGGTAGACTTTGATCGTTTTGGACCACCAATCAGGGAGTGGCTGGCATGAGTCTGGACTTTTCCGGAAAGAACATTCTGATCCAAGAGATCCAGGCCGCCGTAGGCGGACAATGCGCACGAACCATCACCGACTGCCTGCGAGACGCGCTCTGCAGACTGGTTCAGGACGAGCGCATCCGCCTGCCTGACTGTGTATTTCAACATCACCCCGATCACTACTGCAGGCGCCTGCTGCATCAGGATGCCGATCAAGGCTACTCGGTGATGGCCATGACCTGGGGTCCCGGACAAGGTACGCCTGTCCACGATCACGCGGGCATGTGGTGTGTCGAGGCCGTCTGGCAAGGCCAGATAGAAGTCGTCCAGTATGAGTTGCTCGAGCGCAACGGTGATCGTTTTCGGCTGGAGCCACGCACGACCATGCGCACCGGGGTGGGCAGCGCCGGCAGCCTGATCCCGCCGCACGAGTATCACACCATTGCCAATCCCGATCCTGAGCGCCCTGCAGTCACCCTGCATATCTACGCGGGCGAGATGGATCACTGCTGCGTTTTCGTGCCTGAAGGACAGGACTGGTACCGCCGCCAGGACCGACGCCTGAGCCTCGACGCCGCCTGAACGCTGATCACCACCCCAAAGCCGGCGCTTCGGGTTTACAATAAGCTGGCACCGCGTTCAACGTCCCCTGCCGGGGTGGCGGAACTGGTAGACGCGCCGGACTCAAAATCCGGTTCTGGAAACAGAGTGAGGGTTCGATTCCCTCCCCCGGCACCAATTTTCCAGTGATCGTCGTCGTCAATGCTCTGGCGTTCATTGGCCGCAGACGATTCCCCAAGCCGAACACAGCCGACACCTTGATCCAAAAAGGGCCGAAAGGGCCATGCACGGACCGGTGTTTCGGCTTCAGCTCCGGTTCATCCGGATTTGCGATGCTGATGACTGAACCCGAGGGAAGAAACTCATGTACCGTTTGCTGTTTTCGATACTGATTCTCGGCAGCGCAAGCTCCGTCGCATTCAGCCAGTCGACCAACTGCAGCAGCTCGCATCGCTTTGGCGGAACCCTGCTCAAGGTCGGAGATGGCGAGCGGCGCGCATTGGACAGACGAACACCTGACCGGCGGGTGCAGCTGCAAACACCTGAAGGCGGTGCGGCCGGATATCGCCTGGACTTCGACGAGCCTGGACAGACGGTGCAGGTCTACATTCAGGGCGGCGTGGTCGTCAGAATCTGTCGCGTCAGGTCCTGAACATTCTGCGGGCGAAAAACCCTGTGTCGACATGAGCAAGCTGGCAGCCCTGGGCTGCCGGCTTGCTCGCGCTGCGGTCAGCGCTCACGCTGCTGTCTGGACGGCGACTCACCTCGCTGAGCTCGCACTGCTGCGCGCTGAGAAGTGCTGGCTGCAGGGCTCTGAGCTCTTGAAGGCTGGGTCGTTGCAGGGCTGCGGCCGGCAGCTGCCGGAGGCGTCGCGGTCGGCTGGCGGTTCGTTGATTGCGTCGCTCGAGGCTGGGCTGCTGGACGGGGCTGAACCGCAGTCTGACGACCGGGTGCAGCCGTTGCTTGTTCACGCCTGGCCTGAGGGCTCACCGCCGATGAACGGAGCGGCTGAGCTGGACGCTGAGTCACTGCCTGGCTACTGCCGCCCTGCTCCGGCCGTATTCTTGCCTGATTGCGAACTTGCGGGGAGGGCGCGGGCGCCGTGCGCTCGGCAGCAAGCCGCTGCCGCTGTTGCGCACTGCGATCGGGAGCCGTCCCGCCAGCTTCTGCACGTCTCAAGCCAGACGAGCTTCTGTCTGCACCTCGCTGAACAGCGCCTCCAGACCTGGTCTGGGAAGCATGATCGGGGCGCTGCCCAAGTCTGTCAGTCAGTGCGCGTTGCCGGTCGGCAGTCGCAGAGCCTGCCGGCACTCGCTCGCGCTGCGGGGCCTGGCTCCCAGATTGAGTCGTGTTGCGACTGATGCGAGCGTCGCGGCCAACGGCGCGTTCAGCAGGCTGCTGCCGGACTGAGCCGACTCGTCCACTAGTTGCGACCCGATCACTGGCCAGTTGCGAGCGCGCGGCAGTGCGCTCGGAGACAGGCTCCAGGCCACGCTCCGCTCGCTGCCTGGCCGCCCAGTCACGCTGCTCACCGCGTGCCTGGGCCGAACGCACCGAGCTTGCCTGAGTGGCCTGCTGGCTGGGCGGCGCGGCAGATTGCCGAGACCGCTCGACCAGCCGCTGGTCAGGGACCGGACGAGTGTAGCTGACGCCGCGCCGATGCACCGGATCATGCTGCCAGTGCCTGGCGCCGCCATAGCTGGCCACTGATCTTCCCGAAGAAAAGTGCTTCCGGCCGCGGTGATGGTGGTGATGGTGATGGTGGTGATGAACAACGACCACCTGCCGGCGCGGCCAATGGAAAGCGCTGAAATAGAAGGTCGGAGCAACCCGGTAGGCAGGGCCCCAGTAGAACACCACCCCAGGCCGGTGCCGGAAGCGCGGTGGGTGATGCCAGATCACGGGCGGGTGATCGACCCACCACCAGCTGCCATAGACCACCCAAGGGTCATAGAAGGGCACATAGACAACTCGGGTTCGGGCTGGCTCGATATAGATGTACTCGCGCTCCCGAACCACCCGCACGTGCTCATTGGTCTGCAGGTTCCCCGCAGCGTAAGCACGGCCGCGAAGCTGCTGAATGGTAGCGACGACCTGATCCTCCTGAACCAGAAACGCGTCTCCGAGCCGATGGGTCCACTCGATATCCTCATCCATCCGGGCCAGAAGCCCCGGAAAGGCGACCAGGGCCATGACCGAGGGATCCCAGTTCATCTGCTCGACAGCGGCGACCGCTTCTTCGCCAACCAGATCGGGGTTGGCGCGCGACCAGCGCGCCGCCTGGATGACTTCCAGCGGGTAGGTCGCGGCAATCAGCACATGCGACAGCACGGTATCCGGGTAGAGAGCGACCGGTGCCAGCATCTGATCAAGCTCGGCCTGGCTGAACAGCACATCGGCACTGCGCACCGGACTGGTGGACAACAGTCCCAGGGACAGCAGCAGGGACAGGACGATTGCGTTGCAGTATTTCATGTCGATTGCTCCTTTGGCATGCCCACGTCGGGCATCCTGACTACAGAGTAAGCTCACTGCCCTGAAGCTCCGCTGAACGAAAAAAGGCGGGACGCTGCCGTCCCGCCTTCTTGTCCAATCATGCGGCGGTTCGCTTACAAATCCCGAGCAACGCGAAAACCCACTCGCATGTCAGTACTCTCCGGTACGCTCGAGAGGCGAAATGCCGATCGCGACATGGCCGGGGTGCTTGACCAGGAACCGCCCTTGATGACACGACGATCGCAGCCGGGATTGACCCACGCCGAACCATCGGCCGGTGCCCTCACAAAGCTGTCATGCCAGCAATCCTCGGTCCATTCCATGACATTGCCAGCCATGTCATACAAACCGAACGGATTGGCCTCGAAACTGCCTACCGGCGCGGGTCCCCAGTGACCATCGTTGTAGCGACGAAAGGCCACGTTCCAGCGTGCATTGGTTGGCGAGGTATCGCCGTCCCCGGTCAGGTTTTCAACCACGCTGCGCGGTGAGTCATCTCCCCACCAGAAGCGTGTTTGCGAACCGGCGCGCAGGGCATACTCGAACTCGGCTTCGGACGGTAGCCTGTAGCTGCGCCCGGTGCGCTCGCTCAGCCAGCCGACATAGGCTTGCGCATCATTCCAGGAAACGTGGATCACGGGCAAATTACTGTCTGCTCG
The DNA here is from genome assembly GCA_007695005.1 of Wenzhouxiangellaceae bacterium. GTDB lineage: Bacteria > Pseudomonadota > Gammaproteobacteria > Xanthomonadales > Wenzhouxiangellaceae > Wenzhouxiangella. The sequence goes on from REEQ01000083.1 coordinate 4,982, forward strand.
CTCGCCGACATAATCGTGGCGCCAGTTAATTCTGTTTTGACGATCCATACGCCCCGAGCGGATGTCGTAAACCCGCGAGTGCCCGGCCCGCTCCGCATCTGTTCGGTAACCGGTATCTTCGATGAAAGCGGCGAAATCGGCCACGGAAATTTCGGTTCGCGAAAGCGCAAAACCACGTTCAAATGTCACACGATGCCGCGGGCCTTCGTTGCTGAAACGATCGCCCTCATTGTCAGGTGAACCCATCATGAAACTGCCGGCAGGAATGACCACCATTTCCGGCCCCTGACGGTTCTGTCCTTCCAGCGATTCGGAAAACACCTGACCAGGCTCAAAACCGCCGTAGACACGGGCGTCAGTCAATGACACCTGCAGGGCTTCGATGCGCGCACGTTCATGCCCCAGGGCGACCAGCTGGGTAATTCCGGACTCGGCATCGTCATAATTGCCCTCGTCAATCGCGCGTACAACCTGACGGTCCATGTCAACGATATAGTCGGCGCGGAACTGGGCAATCTCCGCCCGCGCCTGCTGGAAGCGCTCCGGCGCGTCATGCAGATCCTCCGCCCGTAGCAGCATCGACTCAGCGCCCTCGAAATCCAGCTCGCGCGCCAGCTCCACGGCTTCCTCGATCACGGCTTGCTGCGTGTTGTCCAGCCCGGCCAGGGCAGCTTCATTGCCGGCATCAAGAGCCAGCACCTGCTCGTACAGGTCACTGGCGCTTTGGCCAGGGGGCGCGAGCAAACGTCCAGCAGCCAGCGCTGCGTCAGCCTCCGCCAGGGTCTGGGAGACAGTATTGCGGCGCGTCACTTCGGCCCTTACGTCCGCGATCACGCCACGCTCCGGCGTAAACTCGGCAATCACGCTGACCAACTGCTGAGCAAGCTGCAGATTGCCAGCGCCGATCGCAGCCCGGGCATCGGCCTCGACATCGCTCATCAATTCCTCAAGACCCTCTTGGACCTCCGGATCGTTCGGCGTGAATGCACGTCTGGTGAGCAGCGCCTGCAGGCGAGCGTCCTGCTCGGGATTGGGGAGGTTGACTTCCGGCTGCGGTTCGACCGGCTGGGCGGGCATATCGATCGAGGGAATATCCATCGACCACTCGTCGCCACCCTCGCCAACCACATCGCCCAGTCGGCGTACGCCGCGACGTTGACGCTCCTCTTCCACTGCAGTAGCTTCCCGCGTCTCCGGCTCGGTCTCCGGATCCTGAGCGTGGACGGTACTGACAGAGCAGAAAACAACGGCGATAACAATGACGAAGATGTGTTTCATCGACACCCCTTGCTTAGAATGACGGTTCATCGGCTGGTTCGAGGCTAGAATACGGGCTTACTCGGCCAGTGTTTCGGCGCAACAATAGCCGATTCAGTCATCGGCCACAACTTTCTTAGGCCCGAATTCCCTGGAATTACATGTCTTATTGCCTTCAATCTCTCCGTCTGTCCACCCAGGAAATCGAGCATGCCCGACGCGCTGTAACGGAGGCCAGACGGCTGGAGCCGGAAGGCAGTTTGGAACCCGAAACCCTGCAATGGTCTAACGCTACCACAATCGGGCTTGATACGGAATTCGTACGTGAAAGAACTTTTTATCCTCGGCCCGGCCTGATCCAACTCAGCGATGGCCAGACGGTCTGGTTGCTGGACGCACTTGCGCCGCGGCCCATTACACAGCTTGGCGAACTGCTCGGACGTCCATCGCAAGTCAAGATACTGCACGCGGTCGGGGAGGATCTTGAGGTTTTTCAGATTCTTACCGGCGTTTTGCCCCGCCCCTTGTTTGATACGCAGATTGCCGCAGCCATGCTCGGCCAGCCCCTGCAGCTTCGCTATGAACACCTGGTGCTCGCCTGTTTCGGTGTCGAACTGCCCGGCGGCAAGGCCCGATCGGACTGGTGCAAACGGCCCCTGGACGATAGCCTGCTGGAATATGCGGCCCAGGATGTGATCTGGCTACCGCGCCTGCATGCGCACCTGACAGACGGATTGGCAGCAAAACATCGCCTGCAATGGCTGGAAGAAGACTGTGATCGCCTCGTCGCGAGCGCTGCCTCCAATCTTGACGCGACACAGCCGCTGGACCGCGTCAAGGGTGCCGGGCGCCTTGACGACACCGCCCTGGCCTGGCTCAGCGTGCTGGTACGCTGGCGCGATCACCGGGCTCGCGAACGAGACCTGCCGCGATCTTTCGTATTGCGCGACGAAGCCATGCTGGACACGGCCGTACGCCTGGTTCGTCATGGCCCGACGCCTGCAGCACTGGAGGGGATGCCCAAAGGATTGCAAAGCAGACACGGCGAACGATTGCTGGCCCTTCTTCAGAACGGGCCGCCGTCCGACTTTCGGCGCCCGGCGGAACTGATGCAGCTGGACCAGGACCAGCGCGACTGGTTGAAGCTGGCTCAGCAACACGTGCGCGCCCAGGCCGAAGCACTCGAAATCGATCCGGCCCTGATTGCTAGCAAGCGAGAACTGACCCGCCTTGCTCGAGGAGAGCACCCGGACTGGCTGCAAGGATGGCGTGGCAGTGTCCTGGCAGACCTGCCAAAGCCCGCCTGAGCGATCATTTCAACTCGGAAAGCTGATGGCCCGGCAGCCTTGCTCTGGTAGACTTTCCAATCTTGCCTCGCCCCGGTAGCTCAGCAGGACAGAGCAGCCGCCTCCTAAGCGGCAGGTCGCAGGTTCGAATCCTGCCCGGGGCGCCAAGTAAAAGCTGACTCGATGCACCCGAAGCTCGGTCGCTCTCGGCGAGCACTATTCGAACCTGCGACACGTAACAATCAGGTTCGAACCGAGCGCCAGCGGCGCGAGCTCGCTGCCGAAGGCAGCCCGAAGGGCCAGCGGCCGCCAGGCCGCGCAGCAATCCTGCCCGGGGCGCCAAGTAAAAGCTGACTCGATGCACCCGAAGCTCGGTCGCTCTCGGCGAGCACTATTCGAACCTGCGACACGTAACAATCAGGTTCGAACCGAGCGCCAGCGGCGCGAGCTCGCCGTGTTTCTACTCTGACTGTCCGATAAAATCCGTGAAGCCGGCCAGCCACTTTCGGATTTGTTCCTTCAGCTTCTCCTCAGCCCCAGCCCCATCCAGGTTTTCATGCACTTTCGAAACCCGCAGGTAGCCGGGATAGAGATGAACACCAAGCTGACGAAGATTGATCAAGGCGCCGGACTGAGCCAGCGAGGTACCCCAGGCACCAGGCGTTGCGCCTGCCAGTGCCGTCTTGCGGCCGCCGAAAGTCGGCTTCATTTCTTCCCCTGGCCGGGTAAGCCAGTCCAGCGCATTCTTCAACACCCCGGGCATGCCGGCATTGTATTCCGGCGTCACCAGTACCAGACCATCAGCCGCCTTGATCGCACCGCGCAGGCTCTCGACTGCAGCCGGGATGCCTTCCTTTTCCTCCAGGTCGCCATCGTAGAGTGGAATACCGTGCAAGGTCTGGATCTGAAGCTCGACACCCTTCGGAGCCTGCTCGGCCATCAGCCGGGCGACGCGGGTGTTGAAGGATTTGGCTCTGAGACTTCCGGAAACGGCAACGATTTTCATGCTTGCTCCTGATTTTTTGGCTTGTCTGGCCGGCCAGACGCGGCCAGCTTGTTTTCCACCAAAGAATACACTGCCGGCACTACAACCAAAGTCAACAGGGTGGATGACAACATGCCACCGATGACCGCGATCGCCAGCGGCCCGTTGGTATCGGCCCCCGCGCCCAGACCAAGCGCTGGCGGCGTCAGCGCCAGGACCACGGTCAGTGAAGTCATCAGTACCGGCCGCAGGCGTATCGGGCAGGCGCGGCTTAGCGCCCGGTCTACCGAATCACCCGCAGCACGAAACTGATTGGTCAGATCAATCAGCAAGATGGAATTCTTGGCCACCAGTCCGACCAGCAGAACCATGCCGATCATGGAGTAGATATTGAGCGAGTTACCGGTCAGCCAGAGTGCGAAAACGCCGCCGATCACGGCCAACGGCTGTGCAGTCATGACGATCAAAGGCTGGATGAAGGAGTTGAACTGGCTGGCCAGCACCATGAATACCAGCACCACGGCCAGGGCAAAGGCGAACAGCACGTACTGCTGGGTTTGCTGAAATTCCCGCGCTTCAGCCTTGAGGTGAAGTTGGTAGCCCAGCGGCAACAGTTCGGCCGCCGCCGCCTCGATATGGTCAACGGCACGACCCAGTGCCATTCCCGGATTGCCGAAAAAGTTGGCCGAATAGTTGAGGTCAAAGCGCGTGATGACCGCCGGCGCCAGGCGCTCGCTCGCCCTAGCCAGACTGTCGAAACGGATCATGTCACCGGAGCCGGCACGCAGAAAGATCCGGTTCAGGTCAGACGGGTCCTGGATCTGCCCCGGCGCTGCCTTGACCCGGATATCGTAGCGCTCGCCATCCCCCGGTTCGTCGTTGTAGCGGGCAATATCGACGCCGCCGGCCAACATGTTGACGGCGAAGGCAAGATCAGCTGATGAAAGTCCAACATCGGCCAGCTGCTGCCGATCCACCTCGACTTCAAGCTGCGGCAAATCCAGCTGGAGATCAAGGTCCAGCTGCCCCATGCCTTCAATCACTTCAAGCCGCTGCCGAAGCTCCCGGGCCAAGCGGGCGACTTCATCAAGATCGCTGCCGCTGATCGCGAACTGCAGCGGATCGCCCCGCTGCCCGCCAATGATGGAAGGCGGTGCGGCAAAGGCGATGACACCAGGCACGCCGGCCAGCTCCCGCCGCAAATCGGCCAGGAACGCCTGCTGACTCCTGCTTCGATCGGAGCGATCCACCAGACGGGCAAAAGCAATGCCGCGATTGACTTCTCCCGCCTGGCCGAGGCCGATCGCGGTGAAGTAGGAGCGCACCTCGGCGTGGGAGCCCAACAAGCTTTCGATGCGCGCCATGTAGCGATCGGTGACCTCGATCCCGGTACCTAGCGGTGCCCGGAAAAATACCACGAACCGGCCCTCATCCTCTTCCGGGGTGAACTCCTTTTCAATCGCTGCAAAGAAGATGCCGGAAGACAGCACAGCCACGGCCGCCACCGCAACCACGGTCCATCGACGACCCAGCGAAAGCGCCAGCAGCCTGGCATAGATCGCGTTCAGGCCAGCAAAGAAACCGTCCAGCAGGTGGTAAATGCTGCCACGCTCCTCTTCGCCACGGCGCACGCGCAGAAACCGCGCGCATAGCACCGGCGTCAGAGTCAGCGCGACCAGAGAAGATGCCAACACGCCGACGGTCACGGTAACGGCGAAGGATTCAAAAAAGCGGCCGATGATACCGCCCAGAAAAATGACCGAGGCAAAGATGGAGACCAGGGTCAGGGTGGTGGCGATGATGGCGAAAAAGACCTGGTTGGATCCGGAAATGGCCGCCTCGACCGGGTCCGGGCTTTCATCCTGGCGATGACGGTAAACGTTTTCCAGGACAACAATGGCATCGTCTACCACAACCCCGATCAACAGCAGCAGCGCCAACAGGGTCATGGTATTAAAGGTGTAGCCCATCAGATAGATGGCCGCGACGGCTGCAAGCAAGGACACGGGGATGGCCAGCGCGATAATGATGGTGCCGCGCCAGGACCTGAGAAAAACCAAAACCACCAAGGCTGCAAGCAGTGCCCCTTCGACCAGATGTTCCTGCAGAGCACGGACGATTTCACGAATCAGTTCGGAGTCGTCGGATGCCACCTGGATACTCATGCCCGGCGGTAGCTGCGGAATGATCTCGCTCTCAAGACGCTCAAGGACCGCATCAACTATGGCCACGGTGTTGGAGCCGGCAATCTTGACGATACCCAGACCAACATTGGGTTTGCCGTTGTAGCGCGCCAGTGAGCGAAAGTCGGCCAGATCATCGAGCACATCGGCCACATCATCCAGGCGCACCGGTGCCCCGTCCACATAACGAACAATCATTTCGCCCAGCGCCTCGATGCTGTGAAACTCCAGGTCCAGCTTGATCAGCATTTCAGTCGGGCCGGCGACCAGAAATCCACCCGGAAATTGCACGTGTTCGCCGGCAAAGGCATCGCGGACATCCTGGGCCGTCACCCCGAAACTGGCCATGCGATCAAGATCCAGATCAACCCGGATCGTGCGATCACGACGGCCACCGATGCGTACCTCGCCTACCCCGTCGATAGTCTCCAGACGCTTGCGAACAACGTTGTTGGCATACTGATTGAGCTGCTGCAGGGTACGATCACCGGTCAGTGACAGCCACATGATCGGGCTGGCTCCGACCTCAACCTTGGCCACCACCGGCGGGTCGGCATCCCTGGGCAACTGGCGCAGCACCTGGTTGACCTTGGCCTGGGTTTCATTGAAGGCAACATCGATATCCTTGTCCAGGCTGAAGGTAATGATGACATTGGACACACCTGGCGATGAGCTGGACTGAATGAAATCAATCCCCGGTACGCTGTTGACCGCGCCCTCGATGATGTTGGTGATGCTCGCATCGACAATCTCGGGACTCGCGCCCGGCAGCACCGTGGTTACCGAGATCAGCGGGAACTCGATTTCCGGGAAGCGATCGACACCGATGCGCTGAAAGCCGATCAAGCCGAAAAGCACCAGCACGGCCGATATCATGTAGGCAAGAACGTGCCGGCGAATGGCCAGCTCCGGCAGCGTCACAGCTCCTGCCCCCCTGTTCGGTCCAACCACTCGACAATATCGAGACGAGCGCCATCGCTCAGAAAACCCGCACCGTCTACAACGACCGCCTCATCGGCAGACAGCCCGTCAATAATCTCTACATCCTGATCGATTCTCAAACCCACCCGTACCCGGCGCTCCAGCGCCCGATCATCGGGGCCGTGCAAATAGACCACGCTGCCGGCCGGCCGCCTGACGACACTGGCCAGGGGAACCACCAGACCCTGCCGGACCTCCAGAATGACCCGCGCAGCGACCGAACCGCCCGGGCGCCAATGACCGGGGTTGTCCAGCGAAACGATCAATTCCAGTGCCCGCGACGAGGAACCCACTGCCGGGCGAATTTCACTGACCCTGGCTTCGATTTTCTCCTGCGCCCGCGCCGGAACGCTGAGCTCGACCGGCATGCCGATCCGCAGATCATCCTGCAGATGCTCAGGCAATGGCAGGACGGCACGCAAAGCATCGCTGGCCACCAGCTCGAACAGCACCCGCCCGGTAGCAAGGAAATCGCCGGCGCTCACCAGGCGCCGCTGAATGGTGCCGGACACCGGGCTGACAATGCGAGTTCTATCGAGGTCCAGCTGCGCGTTGTCCAACCGCACGCGGGCCTCCACGAGCTGGGCCTGGAACACCTGGACCTGCGTGCGAGCATCATCCAGCTGGTCTTGTGCCACCGACTGACGTTGGGCCAGGTTCTGCAGGCGCTCCAGCTGGACCTGGCCGTTTTCCAGCAATGCCTCCAGGCGGCGCACCGAGGCCTCTGCCGATGCCACGGCCAGGCGCTGTGTTGACGGGTCCAGCTCGGCCAACACATCACCGGCCGCGACCGCCTCACCCACATCCCGCAGGATGCGCTCGACGCGCCCCGAGGTTTCTGTGGCAACAGCCGGAGCAGCTATGGCTTCAAGACGACCGATGCTGAGCTCGACGCGCTCCAGCTGGCGCTGCTCCGGCCAGATCATGGTCACAGCCGTGGCTCTTTCGACAGGCGCCGAATCATCATGGTCGGTACAGCCCGACAAAAGCAGGATCGCGAAGGCAAGAACGAGAAAGCGCTGACTGTTCATGGGTAATCCGCCTCGTTCCTGAGGCCACGGAAAACCACATCCACAACGGCCGCTGCGTACTGATCGGGATTCTGATCGAGCTCCATCCCGGGCAAATAGGCCAGCGCCTCGCGCGACTGAAAGAACAGCACATTGGCAGCCAGCATCACCAGGGCCGCCACCTGCGGCCGGATGTCCGAGCGAATCAGCCCAGCTGACGCCGCGCCGCCCAGATAGCTGACCAGCCGATTGAAGTTCGGCGCCAGCACCTCACGCACCAGGGCCTTGCAACGCTCACTCCCAGGCTCCTGCAACTCCCGCAGGACCAGACGGGCAACCTGCGCATTGCGCTGTATGTGGGCAAGATGACGGCGCTGGAAGTCAGCCAGACAGTGAGCGGGGCTGGCCGAATCGCTCAACACCGTATCCAGGGTCTGGCCAAATTCGATGGCGGCTTCGCGAATCACGGCCAGATACAGCGCGTCCTTGCTGTCGAAGTGATGAAATACCGTCGATTTGACAACGCCGGCGCTGCGCGCAATGGCCGCGATGGAGGTGCCGGCAAAACCGTGCCTGGCGAATTCCGCCGCGGCAGCCGTCAGCAAGCGCGCTCTGCCCTCATTGACGTCCCTGCCAACATCTCCCTTTTCTGCTGTGTCCATTATTGCCACCCTAACTGACCGATCGATCGGTCAGTATATCACCGGATGCGTTGACTGCAAGCCGCTTCCCCCTGCAGGTACAATTGGCGCCATCTGAGTGAACACATCGGGAGTAGCTTTCAAGATGGGAATTCTGAAGGGCAAGAAGGCTCTGATCGTCGGCGTTGCCAGCCCGCGCTCAATCGCCTGGGGCATTGCCGAGGCCATGCATCGAGAAGGCGCGGAACTGGCCTTCACCTACCAGACCGAGAAGCTGAAATCACGGGTGGACAAGATTGCCGAACAAACGGGTTCGAGCCTGGTATTGCCACTGGATGTGGCCAGCGACGATCAGATCGATGCAGTGATGGCCGGCATACAATCGCACTGGGGGGAGCTTGACATTCTGGTCCACGCGGTCGGCTTTGCCCCGCGCGAACAGTTGGAAGGCGCGTTCGCCGATGTCGTTGACCGCGAAGGTTTCCGCATCGCCCACGATATTTCCAGCTACAGCTTTTCCGCACTGGCCCGGGCGTCACGCCCATTGATGCGCGGCCGCAAAGGGTCGCTGCTGACCCTGAGTTACCTTGGCGCTGTCCGCGCCATGCCCAGCTACAACGTCATGGGCCTGGCCAAGGCTTCGCTGGAGGCCTCGGTACGCTACCTCGCACACGGGCTCGGACCGGAAGGCACCCGCGTCAATGGCATATCGGCCGGGCCGATCAAGACCCTTGCCGCGGCAGGCATCTCGAAGTTCCGCGCCATGTTGGACCATGTCGAGAACACCGCACCCCTGCGCCGCAGTGTCTCGATCGAAGACGTGGGTAACGCTGCGGCTTTCCTGTGTTCAGATCTGGCCGCCGGCATCACCGGAGAAATTACCTACGTTGACGCCGGCTACAATATCGTCGGCATGGCCGGGCTTGACTAAGCGCGGCCGACAGCATGCGCCTGCTGGCAAAATAGCCGCCTAAAACAGGGCGCAAAGCACGAAAACAAAAGGCAGGCTCGAAGGCCTGCCTTTTTTGAGTCCATGTTTGACAACGGTTTCCGCTACAAACGCTCTTCGACCACCCGAATGCGAGTATTCTCGCGCAGGAAGGCCAGCAAGCCCGAAAACTCCTCGTCGGCTCGCCCAAACAGGATTTGCTGACGGGCGATCATACGCTCAATTTCCTCGGCTTCGGCCGGGTTGCCGGGAATGATCGCCTCAAGGCGAACGACCGCGTAGCCATCCTGCTTCGGCAGTACATGAACTGTCGGCTGGCCGGCCGGCGGCGGCAGACGGAAAATGGCGTTGACGAAATCCAGGCCCTGGTCGAAATCAAACCGCCCCAGCGCCTCGATATGAACCGGCTCAAGCTCGGCCTCCTCGGCCAGCTGCTCCAGGCTTTCACCGCTATCGCCCATCGCCGCCGCCAGTTCGTCAGCCCGCTGGCGCGCGTGCGCCGTGGCACGCTCACGGACAATCCGCTCGCGAATCGTATCGGACACCTCAGCCAACGGACGCGGTTCGGCCGGGTAGTGCCTCTCCAGCTTAACAACAACCAGGCGGTTTCGGTCCAGCTCAATGGGATCCGACACCAGGCCGTCGACCAACACCGTGTCCGAGAAAGCCGCTTCGATGACGCGCGGATTGGCGGCTATACCACTGCCTCCACGACGTGAAAACCGGCCGGTCGACCGGATTTCCAGCCCGAGTTCTGCCGCGACCGGATCGAGGGTCGAGTCATCGGCAAACACCAGATCGACCAAACGATCGGACAGCTCGATGAACAAGCCCTCACTTTCGCGCTCGACATGTTCAGCCAGGATCTCTTCGCGCGCTTCTTCAAAACTCATCCCCTGCGGAGGGCGGATTTCTTCCAGCCGGATCAGGTGCAGGCCGAAACGGGTTTCCACCGCTTCCGACAAGTCCCCAGGCGCCGCCAGCGCATACAGCGCGTCCTCGAAGGCAGACACCATCTGGCCAGGCTCCACCCAGCCCAGATCGCCACCCACGGCCCGCGAACCCGGGTCAGCCGAGTAGGTTTCAGCCAGCTCCGCAAAATCTTCGCCGTCGAGCAGGCGCTGGCGCAATTCCGCGGCCAGGGCGGCAGCTTCAATGTCGTCGCGCTGATCATTGCGTTCGATCAGGATGTGAGAAGCCCGGCGCGCCTCCGGGGTCAGGAAGCGCTGCCGGGCGGCCTCATAGCGCTGGCGCAGTTCTTCTTCCGAAAGCGTCAGCCCTTCAGTCAGATTGCGTGCATCCAATTCCACGTACTGAAGGCTGAGCTGCTCGGTGGTCATGAATGCCGCTTGATTGTCGGCATAGTACTGCTCGATATCAGCGTCGCTCACCTCGACCCGATCAGCAAAAGGCCGGTAAGCCAGTTCCAGCATCGTCAGACGACGCTGTTCCTGCTGCACTTCGATCATGCGATCGATCTCGGCTTCGGTCACCACCACCGACCCGGTCAACACCGTCGGCAGGGCGCTGACCAGAAGGTCCTCACGCAGTTCTCGCTCGAAACCGCGCGGTGTCCGGCCGCTGCCGCGAATCAACTGACGATAGAGCTCGGGATCGAAACGGCCGTCGACCTGGAATGCCTCGATTTCCCCAATAACGCGAAACAGCGCCGCATCGCTGATTGCCAGCCCCAGGGATTCGGCATGCTGACGCAACAGGAGCTGATCAATCATGGTCTCCAGATGCTCGCGACGCACGATCGGCTGGTTGGTCGCGATTTCATCGTAGGCATCGCCCTGCTGCTGACGAAGCTGCTGGCGAAAGCGCGCGAAGCTGGTCTGGAATTCCGACGACGAAATCTCGTCGTCACCAACCGTTGCCACGGCATCCTGCGGGACAGCCCGAATGTAGCTTTCAAGCCCGAAGAACAGGAAAGGGACGGCCAGCAAACCCAGCACGAAGATGGCAACGATTCCAGTGACGCGTTCGCGAATTGCCTGAAGCATGTGGATGAATCCTGAAAGCTAGCGGTGAGAACTAAGGAAAGGGCTAGGGTTCAAACAAACAGGGCGCCGTTGGAGGCGCCCTGCGATTTATGGCGGAGTGGACGGGACTCGAACCCGCGACCCCCGGCGTGACAGGCCGGTATTCTAACCAACTGAACTACCACTCCTAAACCTGGTGGGTGCTGGAGGGCTCGAACCTCCGACCCTCGCCTTGTAAGGGCGATGCTCTCCCAGCTGAGCTAAGCACCCGGGCGGTAGCCCGCTATTTTATCGCGTCTTTGAAGCCTTTACCAGCCTTGAATGAAGGAGTTTTTGACGCCTTGATCTTGATCGTCTCGCCAGTAGCCGGATTGCGCCCGGTACGAGCAGCGCGCTTCTTGACCGAGAAGGTACCAAATCCAATCAGGGATACGGTATCGCCCTTTTTCAAAGCCTTGCCAATGGTCTCGATCATGGCATCCAGGGCCCGCTGTGAATCAGCCTTGGACAAACCTGATGACGCCGACACGCTATCGATGAGTTCGGATTTATTCATTCTATGATGCTCCAAATCTTGTCTTTTGGTGGAATATCCCAGCGACTACCCCCGCGTTGCTTGTCCGGGACTGCCTTTTAAAGCCGCTGATGCTCAATGGGCGCAGATGGTATCTCAGCTGCCTGATCCCATCAAGCGGCAATCGACCCAAAATGCCCGGAAAAGCGAAAAAGTGCCGAGTTCGGTGCATTCTACCCCAGTCCGGCATTCAATGGGCCCGAACTGCAGGCTCTACGCCCTCTTTTTTGCTGGAGACCGGCTCCTTGCCCGCATCACCGGCACTTGGCTGCTGAACCAGAGCCAGTTCGAGCACTTCGTCGATCCATGTCACCGGTCGAATCTCCAGATCCTTTTTGATCCGTTCCGGGATCTCGGCCAGATCCTTCTCATTCTCGGCCGGAATCAGCACCAGCCGGATGCCACCACGCAAGGCGGCAAGCAGTTTTTCCTTCAGACCGCCAATCGGCAACACCTTGCCACGCAGCGTTATTTCGCCGGTCATGGCCACATCCGAACGAACCGGCACCCCCGTGAGCACAGACACCAGCGCCGTGACCATGGCAATACCCGCGCTGGGGCCGTCTTTGGGTGTTGCGCCCTCGGGAACGTGAATATGGATATCCCGGTTCTGATGGAAGTCCTCGGCGATCGCCAGGCCGGCAGCGCGAGACCGAACCACCGACAGGGCCGCCTGAACCGACTCCTGCATGACACTGCCAAGCTGGCCAGTATGGGTCAGCTTGCCCTTCCCGGGCACGGCAGCTGCCTCAATCTGCAGCAACTCACCACCGACTTCAGTCCAGGCAAGGCCTGTCACCTGGCCGATCTCGCTCTGCTCTTCAGCTCGACCAAAACGATGCCGACGCACGCCAAGGTACTTGTCCAGGTTGCGTGTGGTTACCTGACGACGGCTGAGCTTGTCATCCAGACTCAGCTCCTTGACCACCTTGCGACAGATCTTGGCCAGTTCGCGCTCCAGGTTGCGGACGCCGGCCTCGCGCGTGTAGTACCGAATGATGTCGACAATGGCCGTCTCGCTGACCGAAAGCTCTTCATCCTTCAGCCCGTGCTGCTTCATCTGCTTGGCCAGCAGATAGCGGGTCGCAATATTCAGCTTCTCATCCTCGGTATAACCGGGGATGCGGATGATCTCCATTCGATCAAGCAAAGGCGGAGGGATATTGAGTGAGTTGGCGGTGGCCAGAAACATCACCTCCGAAAGATCGAAGTCAACCTCGAGATAATGATCGCCGAAGGTGTTGTTCTGCTCCGGATCCAGTACTTCGAGCAAGGCTGATGAAGGATCACCGCGAAAGTCCATCGACATCTTGTCCAGCTCGTCGAGCATGAACAATGGGTTGCGTGAAGACACCTTGCCCATGTTCTGCAACACCCTACCGGGCATCGAGCCGATGTAGGTCCGACGATGGCCGCGAATCTCGGCCTCGTCGCGCACCCCGCCCAAGCTCATGCGAACAAACTTGCGACCGGTAGCACGGGCAATGGACTTGCCCAGTGAGGTCTTGCCAACGCCCGGCGGACCGACCAGGCAGAGAATAGGGCCTTTGAGCTTCTTGACCCGCTGCTGCACCGCCAGGTATTCAAGGATTCGCTCCTTGACCCGCTCCAGACCATAGTGGTCGGCCTCGAGAATGCCTTCGGCCACCTTCAGATCATTGCAGATCTTGCTGCGCTTCTTCCACGGCATCATCAGCATCCAGTCAAGGTAGTTGCGAACCACCGTGGCCTCAGCCGACATCGGCGACATCATCTTGAGCTTATTGAACTCCGACCGGGCTTTCTCCAGCGCCTCCTTGGGCATGCCGGCCTTCTCGATTCGTGCCTCCAGATCACCCAGATCATTGCCCGACTCGTCGAGATCGCCGAGCTCTTTCTGGATCGCCTTCATCTGCTCGTTGAGGTAGTACTCGCGCTGGCTCTTCTCCATCTGCGTCTTGACCCGGCCGCGAATACGCTTCTCCAGCTTGAGCACATCGATTTCGCCCTCGACCAGGGCCATCAAGCGCTCCATCCTCTCCATGACCGAGGGGATTTCGAGAATCTGCTGCTTGTCTTCGATGCGTATCCCGAGATGGGCAGCGATGGTATCAGCCAGGCGGCTGGCATCTTCAATACCCGCCAGGGTGGTCAGCAGTTCCGGCGGAATCTTGCGGCTCAGCTTTACGTACTGCTCGAAAAGACTCATCAGGCTGCGCGTTGTTACTTCCAGCGTCCGCGGATCCTCTTCGACTGGGGGACTCAGGTATTCCCAGCGCCCGGCCAGATAGCCGTCGGTTTCCTCCAGGGAATGCACCCGAACCCGCTCCACACCCTCGACCAGCACCTTGGTCGTACCATCAGGCAGCCGCAACATCTGCAGAATACTGGCGATGGTGCCACAGTCGAACAAGTCATCGGGGTCTGGCGACTCGACCTCGGGATTCTTTTGCGTCACCAGCAGGATCTGCTTGTCGATGTTCATCGTCTCTTCCAGCGCCCGAACCGATCGCTCGCGACCGACAAACAGTGGAATCACCATGTGAGGAAACACGACAACATCGCGCAGGCTTAAAACCGGCGTCGGCTGGCGGGGCGGCTTGATGCTGGTTTCTGGCAGGTCGTTGCTAGCCATAGGTCTTTGTCTATCCTGTAAGGACGCCCCTGAAACAGGGGCATCATCGGTGAACTTGAGTGACAGTATATTGGCGCGAGGCCAGGGCGATTCAAGGACGACCCCGGGCGGCAATGGCGGCCGCCAGGACCCAGGTTGATGCCAGCTATGAAGGAGGCGGCCCGGAGCCGACGATCAGGATTCCGCACCAGCACGCTGCTGCTGAGCGCCCTGGTAAATGATGTAAGGAGCTGATTCGCCATTGATGACAGCCTCGTCGACAACGATCTTGCTGACGTTGTCCATCGACGGCAGGTCGTACATGCTCTCAAGCAATACGTTTTCAAGAATCGTGCGCAGACCACGAGCGCCGGTCTTCCGCGCCATCGCCTTGCGGGCGATGGCATGAAGCGCGTCCTCGCGAACCTCCAGCTCGCAATGATCCATCTCGAATAGCTTGCGGAACTGCTTGACGACCGCATTCTTCGGCTCGATCAGGATGCGCACCAGGGCATCCTCGTCCAACTCGGCCAGAGTCGCCACCACTGGCATCCGACCGACGAACTCAGGGATCAGCCCATAGCGAATCAGGTCTTCAGGCTCGACTTCGGCCAGCACAGTGGAAAGGTCCTGGGATTCCAGGCTGCGAACCTGGGCCTTGAAGCCAATGCCAGCCGACTGGGATCGCGCCTGGATGACTTTATCCAGGCCTGCAAATGCGCCGCCGCAAATGAAAAGGATGTTGCGGGTGTCGACCTGGAGAAATTCCTGCTGGGGGTGCTTCCGGCCACCCTGCGGCGGCACCGACGCCATGGTGCCTTCGATCAATTTCAACAGCGCTTGCTGAACCCCTTCTCCCGAGACATCTCGAGTAATGGAAGGGTTTTCGGCCTTGCGCGAGATCTTGTCGATCTCATCGATGTAGACGATCCCGCTTTGCGCCTTCTCGACGTCGTAATCGCACTTTTGCAGCAGTTTTTGAATGATGTTCTCGACATCTTCACCCACGTAACCTGCTTCAGTAAGCGTGGTTGCATCAGCGATGGTGAAAGGAACATTCAGCATTCTGGCCAGCGTTTCAGCCAGCAGCGTCTTGCCGGACCCGGTCGGCCCTATCAGAAGGATATTGGACTTCGCCAGTTCGACATCGTCACGATGCTTGTGCGACTCAAGCCGCTTGTAGTGGTTGTAGACAGCCACGGAAAGCACTTTCTTGGCTGCCTGCTGGCCGATGACATAATTGTCGAGAAAAGAATGGATTTCGCGCGGGGTGGGCAACTGCTCGCGCTCGGCCAGGCTGGACTCCTCCAACTCCTCACGGATGATGTCGTTGCAGAGCTCAACGCACTCGTCACAGATATAGACGCTGGGCCCGGCAATGAGCTTGCGCACCTCATGCTGGCTTTTGCCACAGAACGAGCAATAAAGGATCTTGCCGTCGCTGGTCGAATCACTCATCGCCGTCTTCAGGCCTCGCAAACGAATACGGGCACAGTTTACCTGATTTCATTCGTCCTTACGTTGACGCCCGGCTCGACAGGACCTCGTCGACCAGACCGTAGTCCCTGGCCTCGGTGGCAGACAGGAACTTGTCACGGTCGGTGTCGGACTCAATGGTCTCCAGCGGCTGCCCGGTGTGCACCTGCAGGACTCGATTCAGGGTGTCTTTCATCTTCAGAATCTCCCGGGCGTGGATATCGATATCCGAAGCCTGGCCCTGGAAACCGCCCAGCGGCTGATGGATCATCACACGCGAGTGCGGCAGCGCGTAGCGCTTACCAGCGGAACCGGCCGCCAGCAGCAGGGCGCCCATGCTGGCTGCCTGGCCGACACACATCGTGGCAACATCAGGCTTGACGAACTGCATGGTATCGTAAATGGCCATCCCGGCCGTCACTACACCGCCTGGCGAGTTGATGTAGATGTTGATGTCCTTGTCGGGGTTTTCCGACTCCAGATACAAAAGCTGGGCTACGACAAGGTTGGCCATGTGATCCTCAATCGGGCCAACAATGAAGATGACCCGCTCCTTCAGGAGACGCGAGTAAATATCATAGGCGCGTTCGCCGCGAGCCGACTGCTCGACGACCATCGGCACCAGATTAAGGGCCTTCTCCTGCATCATTCCTGCTCCAGAGCCTGTTTGAAGCTCATTGACTTTTCGACCACATTTGCCCGCTCCAGCATGGCTTCAACCACCTGCTCTTCCAGGGCCATATTCTCAAGCTGGTCCATCAGGCGCTCGTCAGACCGATAGATCTCGATGATCTGGGCCGGGTTCTCGTAGGTATCGGCCACTTCCTCAAGCTTGGCCTGAACCCTGTTCGCATCGATCTCGATACCGTTGGCACGCGCGAACTCGCCGAACAGAAGTCCCAGGCGCAAGCGGCGCTCGGCCGGCTCACGGAACAGCGAAGGATCGGCGCTGGAGCTGTCGGTCCCTTGTTGTCTAGCCTGCGCTTCGAACTGGGCCTGCATCTGGCGCATTTCCTGCTTCAGGGTACTGTCCGGCAGGGGCAGATCCGCGTACTTGGCCAGCAATTTCTCGGTAACTGACTGCTTGAGGCGATTGACGATCGCTGAACGCAGTTCGCGTTCAAGGTTGCGGCGCACATCTTCACGCAACTTGTCCACACCGCCCTCCACGCCGAAACTGCTGGCGAACTCCTCATCCAGCTCCGGAAGCTCGGAATACTCGACCTTGACCACTGTCAGAGCGACGCTGGCAGTCTGTCCCGCCAGAGACTGATGACGATAGGACTCGGGGAAAGTGAGCTCCACAGTCTTCTCATCACCCGCGCTGACCCCTTCCAGGGCAGCCTGCAGGGCCGGAAAACTCTCCAGCGCACCAAGCGTTGGGGCAATCTCGTGGCGACCGGTTTCCGGAACTCGCTGGCCGTCGACTTCGGCGACGTAGGACAAGCGCACGCGATCACCATCGATCGCCGGGCGCTCGGCCGCATGCCACTGGCGGCGCTGTTCGCGAAGCGTTTCGATCATGTCGTCAACGTCTGCCGCAGCCACCTCGGCGACCGGTTTCTCGACCTCAAGATCGTCGACTGCGATGTCCGGCAGATCGGGAAAAACCTCAAGCTCAGCGACAAACTCAAACCCGCTTTCACCAGAGTCGGGCGAGGGCTCGAGACGGGTAACGCCGGCGACTCGCATCTGCTGTTCGCCAATCGCCTGCTCGAGGCTGCTCTGCATCACCTGACCGAGCACTTCATCGCGCACCTGCTTGCCATAACGCTGGCGGATGACGTTCAAGGGCACTTTTCCTGGACGGAAACCCTTGAGACGCACCTCGCGACGCAGTTCGTTCAGACGCCCGGCGACGCGGGAGTCGATGTCGTCTGCCGGCACCTGCACGGTCATGCGCCGCGCCAGATCGCCCGTCTTTTCAACCGATACCTGCATGATTGATTCTTCGTGTTCCAGAGTTTGATTGAGGAAGCTGCTGCCGCCCTTGTCGGACGTCGGCAGCCGGAAAGTGGTGGGCCGTCAGGGACTCGAACCCCGAACCTACTGATTAAGAGTCAGCTGCTCTACCATTGAGCTAACGGCCCGTCTTGACAACTGGGGTGAGCGACGGGGTTTGAACCCGCGACCTCTGGAGCCACAATCCAGTGCTCTACCAACTGAGCTACGCC